>SPJP01000223.1 GCA_006844665.1 Paracoccaceae bacterium | reverse complement strand
GGCCTGTTTCGTGGTGCCAAATGTCAGCAGCTGGGACGGATTTTTGAAGAACCGGCGCGGCAGCGCGCTGGATTGGACGCGGGTTGTCGTGCGCACCAAGGCGGCCGTGTTCATCCCCGATGACGTCGCCCCGCAAGAGGTCCGCGATTGCCTGCACGAGGAAATCGCCCAAGCGGTGGGGCCGCTGAACGATCTGTACCGGCTATATGACAGCGTGTTCAACGACGATAATTTCCACACCATTCTGACCCAGTTCGACATGTTGATGTTGCGCGTGGCCTATGACCCTGCCCTGCGCCCCGGTATGAGCCGCGCCCAAGCGGCCCAGATCGTTCCCGGCATTCTGGCCCGGCGCGCAGGCCATATTCGTGGCGGCAGCGCGCGGGATATTCAGCGCATCGCACCCCGTCCTTGGATCGACGCGGTGGAACGGGCTTTGGGGCCTGGAACCTCGGCCCGGGGGCGGATGTCTGCCGCGCAAACGGCTGTGTCCCTGGCCCAGGCCCGCAATCTGGGCCCGGCGCGGTCCGGGTTTGCATATTATGCCTTGGGGCGCATCGCCCTGGGCAAGCGGTCAGATCTGGCTTTGGCCTCGTTCCTGACGGCGGCGAAGGAGTTCAACAGCATTCCGAATTCAGGCCTGCATCAGGCCCATATCGGGGTGCAGATGGCGGCTTTTGCCCTGGCTGCGGGCCAGACCGATGCAGCGCTTGAGGTGATCGCCCGTCATGAAGGGGCGGCCTACCGGGCGCAGAACGCGTCCTTGTTGGCGACCTTGTTGATGATGAAGGCCGAGGCGCTGAGCTTTGAGGGGCGGGCGTCTGAGGCGCGGGCTGTTCAGCTTGAAGCCCTGGGCTGGGCGCAATATGGCTTTGGCTCGGAAGCGGAAATATGGGCGCGGTTGCGTGACATTGCGGCGGTTGCGCCGGACAGAAAGGAAAGCTGATGCTACCACTTATCGGGGGATTGGGCGGTGCGGCCTGGGGGCTGTGGCTGGCCAAGAAGCGCGGCGGCAACCGGATGGATCTGGCCCAATATGCGGCGGGCTACGGTATTCTGTGGGCGATCCTGGGGCTGATCGCCTCGATCATTCTAGTCAGCCTGGGTTAGGGATGTTTGCGCCGTTCTTTGAAGCGCTGCGGCGCGGGGGGGTTCCGGTTTCCTTGCGGGAATATCTGAGCTTTCTGGAAGCGCTGGCCAAAGAGATCCCGACCTATGACATAGATGCGTTCTACTTGCTGGGCCGGGTGACTATGGTCAAGGATGAACGGCATCTGGACCGCTATGATCAGGCGTTTTCTGCGACATTCCAAGGGCTTGCGGATGTTTCTTCAGCCGATTTGATCGAGGCGATGGATCTGCCGGAGGACTGGCTGCGCAAGATGGCTGAAAAGCATCTAAGCCCCGAGGAACGCGCCCAGGTTGAGGCTGTGGGCGGGTTTGACGCGCTGATGGAGACCCTGCGCAAGCGTCTGGCCGAGCAGGAAAAACGCCACCAAGGGGGCAGCAAATGGGTCGGCACGGCCGGGACCTCGCCCTTTGGGGCCTACGGGTATAACCCCGAAGGCGTGCGGATTGGGCAAGACAGCTCTCGTCACCGGAGCGCTGTGAAGGTCTGGGACAAACGGCAGTTTCGCAATCTAGATGACAATGTCGAACTGGGCACCCGCAACATCAAAGTGGCGCTGAAACGTCTGCGTCGCTGGGCCCGGGATGGCGCGGCAGACGAGCTGGATCTGGACGGCACCATTCGCGCCACAGCCGAGCATGGCTATCTGGATGTCCAGACCCGGCCCGAGCGGCGCAATGCTGTGAAGGTGGTGTTGTTTGTGGATGTGGGCGGGTCGATGGATGACCACATCAAGGTGGTGGAAGAACTGTTTTCCGCTGCCAAATCCGAGTTCAAACATCTGGAGCACTACTATTTCCACAACTGCCTGTACGAAGGCGTGTGGCGGGACAATGTGCGGCGCTGGTCGGAGAAAACTCCGACCTGGGAGGTGCTGAACAAGTTTGGGCCGGATTACAAATGCATCTTTCTGGGGGATGCGTCGATGTCGCCCTACGAGGTCGCCCTGCCCGGCGGTGCGAACGAGCATTGGAACGAGGAATCGGGCGAGGTTTGGCTGCGACGCGCTCGCGCTCAATGGCCCAGCTGCGTTTGGATCAACCCGATCCCGGAAGATCATTGGCGATATACTCGGTCGATCCAGATGATCGAGGAGATTTTTGAGGGCGCTATGGTGCCGATGACGTTGGACGGGCTGACGCGCGGGATGAAATTGCTGGGCTAAGGGGATTTTGGCCCGCCTGTCACACAGAAATGATGGAATCGTGCGACGGAAGTTCTGACGGCGTGCGTTAGATAAGGGATGAAAGGCTGGGACATGGGCACGATCTTGTATCTTATTCGGCATCACTGGATCGCGTTTGGCGTGTTTGTCACCGCGTCCGCCGTGGCTTTGTTCTTTCTGACCCAAGCGGTGTTGGGCTTTATCTGGATGCATGATCCGCGCAATCAGGACCCGGAAATCACCGCTTGGATGACCCCGCGCTTTGTGTCGATGTCCTACCGCCTGCCTATGGACGAGATGATGGGCGTGTTGGATCTGGAACCCCGTGACGGCGCGCGCAAGACCCTGGCCGAGATCGCAGAAGAACGCGGCACAACAGTAGAGGCCTTGGCCGAAACCCTGATGGCTGCCGTGGAAGAGCACCGGGCACAGCACCGGAAAGAACCGCGCAATGATTGATACCATTTTCGCCCTTGTCCCGACCTATGGCGCCTATCTAATCGCGGCTTGTGTCACCCTGTCTTGTTTGGCCTTGCCCTTGCCGTCCTCGCTGTTGGTTCTGGCGGCAGGGGGATTTGCGGCCAGTGGGGATTTGAACCTGTGGGAGGTCGGGCTGGGCGCGTTTGCAGGTTTTGCCCTTGGGGACCAGCTGGTCTACCTGATCGGCAGACGCGGTGGGACAGCGATCAAGCAACGGATCGAAAAAGCGCCCAAACGCGCGGCCCTGGTCTGCAAGGCCGAGAAATTTGTCGAAAAGCGTGGGGCTTGGGCGGTTCTGGCCAGCCGCACCATCGTAAGCCCTCTTGGCCCTTATGTGGGGTTTGTCGGGGCTGCGGCTGGGATGACTTGGCTGCGGTTTTCCTTGCCAGCCCTGTCAGGCGCCGCGATTTGGAGCGCGAGCTATGCTGGCCTGGGTTATAGCTTTGCCGACCGCATTACGGAAATAGCCAGCATCATCAGCAACTTGGCAGGCGTTCTTATTGCGATTGGAATCGTGATCTGGTCGGGTATGTGGCTGATCAAATCCGCCAAGGCCCGCCAAGCTTTGCAACAGGACGCGGCGGCTTAACCAAGCGTTACAGCGTGACGATGCGGACGGCTGTGCCGTCGGTTGTCAACGCAACCTCGCCATCACACAGACGCAGGGCGTCATTGCCGAACACCTCGGCCCGCCAGCCTTTCATCGATGGCAAGTCCCGTTCGCCCGATGCGATCATGTCGAGCTCGGACGCGGTGGCGATCAGTTTCTGGGCGACGCTGGCCTGTTCGGATTTCGCCTTTAGCAATACCCGCAGCAAGTCGGCCAGGGCTGAATTGACCTGCAGCTTGGCCTTGGCCGTGTCTGGCTTGGGCTGTTTTTCGGGCGGGCAGGATTGGCCTTCGGCCACGGCGGCGATGATGCCGTCGGCGATGTCACCGCGCCGGGCTTCGCGCAGCAGCAGACGGGAGCGTCCCAGATCCTCGGCATTGCGGGGCTTGGTCGAGGCGACCTCTAGCAGCGCATCATCCTTGAACACGCGGCTGCGGGGGATGTTCTTGGTCTGGGCATAGGTTTCGCGAAAGCGGGCAAGCGCGCGGACCGTGGCCAGAAACTTGCCGGAATTGGTGCGGGTTTTGACCCGAAGCCAAGCGTTTTCGGGCAGAACCTCGTATGTGCCGGGATCGCGCAGAATTGCCATTTCCTCCTCGACCCACTGGGTGCGTTTGGTGGCGGCGATTTCTGACGACAGATGTTCATAGATGCCGCGCAGATGGGTGACATCGGCCAGGGCGTAGGTTTTCTGAGCGTCCGACAAGGGGCGGCGCGACCAATCGGTGAAGCGCGAGGTTTTATCCAGGCTGGCATGGACGATTTTGCGCACCAAAGTTTCATAACCCACCTGTTCGCCAAAGCCGCAGACCATGGCCGCGACTTGGGTGTCAAACAGGGGCGTCGGGATCACGCCGTAGTCGATATGCAGGATTTCCAGATCCTGACGGGCGGCGTGAAAGACCTTGACCACGTTTGTGTCGCGAAACAGCGCCACCAGAGGATCCAGCGACAGGCCGGGGGCCAGCGGATCGATCAGGGCTGCGTTTGTCGCCTCGTCCCCCGGGAAGGCCATCTGCACAAGGCACAGCTTGGCATAATAGGTCCGTTCGCGGAGAAATTCGGTATCAACGGTGACGTATGGGTGGGCAGAGGCGCGGTCGCAGAATTCAGCAAGGGCTTCGGTCGTGGTAATTGTTAGCATAGGGCCCCTGTTTTGGTCTTGGAAGGGGCCGAAAATGGCCCTTCCCCCCTTCTTATGACGATTTCGCCCCCGTTGAAAGAGGGCACGCTTTTAGGCCGACATCACGTAGCGCGGGCCGGATCTGGGGACCGCTTGCATCCCAAGGTTTTGGTAGAATTTCTGGGCGGCCAGGTTGGTGGGCATGGTGCCGACCGTCAGCTGGGACGCGCCAAGGGTGCGGGCCTGGGATTGGGCGGTTTTGATCAGCCGGGTGCCGATGCCGACGCCGCGAAAATCCGGGTCTACATACAGATGATGCAGGTCGACGATGCGGCTGCCGGTCTGTGCGCGCCACAAGGGCTGGATGATGGCGTAGCCCACGAGCTGGCCGTCCTGGTCGGCCACGAACGCCTTGGCCCAGCTGGGGGGCACGAACAGGTCGCGGTGCAATTGGGCCAAGCTGACCGAGGCGACATCGCCGTGGTGATGGGCCAAGGATTGGATCATTTTGTGCAGGCCAGCGGCATCGCTTAGGTCTGCGGGTCGTATCATCAGGGGCATCGTCTTGTCCTATTTAGGGCCCGCCCCGAGCCACAAAAAAACCGCCCTCGGGGCGGTTCGTTGGATACAAATTCTCCGTCACCGCGCTATGTCAGGGCGGTAAAATACCATGTGTTATGTGCGGCACTACGGATCATGGGTGCAGGTAGCCTTGCCTTGGGCCGGGCGTCAATGGGTTTTTTACGGGGGGGCTGCGGGCTGTGGTTGGATTAGCCCAGCAGGATCGGCAGGTCTGCGCCTTCGCACAGGGCGCGCAGGACCGCTGGATAAAGCTGGTGTTCCTGCACCAAGACCCGGGCGGCCAGGCTATCCGCAGTATCGCCGGGCAGAACGGGCACGCGGGCTTGGCCCAAAAGCGGGCCGTCATCCAGATTGGCGGTGACGCGGTGGACAGAGCAGCCGTGTTCTGCATCGCCCGCCTCTAGCGCGCGAAGATGGGTGTGCAAGCCTTTGTATTTCGGCAATAAAGACGGATGGATATTGATCATCCGGCCCGCCCATTTGTTGGTAAACTCCGGCGTCAGAACCCGCATGAAGCCTGCCAAACAGATCAGATCGGGTTCTGCCGCGTCGAGCTTTTCGGACAGCTGTTCCTCAAAACCAGCGCGGTCTTTGCCGAAGGGGCGGTGATCCACATGGGCGGTGGGCACCCCCAGAGCTTGGGCCTTGGCCAGCCCGCCTGCATTTGGGTCGTTGGCCATGACCAGACAGGCCCGCGCGGGGTGATCGCCGGTCATGCTTTCGACCAGCTTGATCATGTTCGATCCGCCGCCAGAGATTAGAATGGCGACTTTTCGGATCATGCGAGGGTTCCTGTGTAGGCGATGCCTTCGGCATCCGTCACATGGCCCAGGGTGCAGACGGTTTCGCCAGCCTCGGTCAGAAGGGCGGTGATTGCGTCTGCCTGATCGGGGGCCACGACCAGCACCATGCCAATGCCGGAATTGAAGGTTTTCAGCATCTCGGGCTGAGAAATCCCGCCTTGGTCTGACAACCAGCGGAAAACGGGTGGCAGGGTCCATGCGCCCAGATCAATCGTTGCGCCCATGCCGTCAGGCAGAACGCGGGGCAGGTTTTCTGTCAGGCCGCCGCCAGTGATATGGGCCAGAGCGTGGACGCCGCCTGCGCGGATCGCTGCCAGAACTTGGGTCACATATAGCCGGGTTGGGGCCAGCAGGGCCGCGCCCAATGTGCCGTCGCCAAAGGGGGATGGATCGGACCAGGACAGGCCTGAGACCTCGACAATCTTGCGGACCAGGGAATAGCCATTGGAATGCACCCCGTTGGAGGCCAGACCCAGCAGCACATCGCCCGGGGCCACATCTGCAGGCAGCTCGGCCCCGCGTTCCATCGCGCCTACGGAAAAGCCTGCAAGGTCGAAATCGCCGTCGTGATACATGCCGGGCATCTCGGCAGTCTCGCCCCCGATCAGGGCGCAGCCGGAATCGGCGCAGCCCTTGGCGATGCCTTCGATGATCGTGGTCGCGTCATCCAGATCCAGCTTGCCGGTGGCGAAGTAGTCTAGGAAGAACAAGGGCTCGGCCCCTTGGCAGACCAGATCGTTGACGCACATGGCCACCAGATCAACGCCGATCGTGTCGAAATTGCCGGTATCAATGGCGATGCGCAGCTTGGTGCCCACCCCATCAGTCGCCGCAACCAGAACCGGATCGTTATAGCCTGCGCCTTTCAGGTCGAACAAAGCGCCAAACCCGCCGAGCCCTGCCATCACGCCGGGGCGTTTGGTGGCCGCAGCCGCCGGTTTGATCCGGTCGACCAAAGCGTTTCCTGCGTCGATATCCACGCCTGCGCTGGCATAAGTGAGGCCGTTCTTACCGTCTGTCATGGCGTGGTGTCCCTAAGGCTGTCTGTCGTTGCGCGCTCTGCTATCAGCGCCGGGGGCTATAGTCCATGGCACCGACGCCGCAGCCAAGGGGTTTCTGCGCCCCCTGCCCGGTTTGGGGTAAATCTAGCCGTGTTGCCGGAATTGTAACGGGGATTGACCCCCCGCCGCCTTATGATAATCACGGGTCCATGGCGGGCCTGTAGCTCAATTGGTTAGAGCAGAGCGCTCATAACGCTTTGGTTGCGGGTTCAAGTCCTGCCGGGCCTACCAAATCTTTCAAATTTTCCAAGATCTTCCGCCATGGGCTTTGGGCCTGATGGGCGGGTTGCGCTGTGGTTTGGGCCGGTTCAGAAAAAAGGCCCCGGCGCGGGGTGCGCCGGGGCCGATGGTTTGGTTTTGACCGGTCTATTGGTCGACGGAGCTGGCATCCACATGAGTTGTGGGCAGCCCGTGTTTCAGGCGCTGGCCGTCCCGGAAGATCGCTTTGATCAGGGACACGCCCATCAGCACCATCACCACGCTGAAGGGCAGCGCGCCGATCACCATGGCGGTTTGGATCGCGCCCAGACCGCCTGCGATGATCAGACCGCCGACCACAAGAGCCAGGGCGGCGCCCCAGAACATGATATGGGGCCGGGCTTTGGGGCCTTCGTCGCCTGCGGCATTGATCGTGTTGATGATCAGCACCGCGCTGTCGGCCGAGGTCACAAGATAGGTCAGCAGCAAGATCACGACGAGGATCGACATGATATAGGCCAGCCCTTCGCTAAGGATCACCGCCAGCATGGCAAACAGCTGATCGGCTTGGCCTGCCCCGACGATGGCGCCGTTTGCCTCACCCGACAGTTCCAGATCAATGGCTGTGCCACCGACCAAGGCGAACCAGACAAAACACATGATGGCGGGGATGATCATTGCCCCCAGCACATATTCCCGGATGGTCCGCCCCTTTGAGATCCGCGCCAAGAACACGCCAACAAAAGGAGCAAAAGCGATCCACCAGGCCCAGTAGAAGATGGTCCAGCCGCCTTGCCAACCGGCAAGGGCGTCGCCAACCTCGGTCCCGTCTTTGGACCAGACGGTTAGGAAGTTGCCGGGGATCGAGATCAGGTAATCCCAGATACCGACGACCAAGGTGGTCAGGCCAAAGAAGGTGGACCCGAACAGCAAAAAGAACGCCAGCACGAAGAAGCTAAGGCCCATATTGATGTTGGACAGCCATTTGATGCCTTTGCCGACGCCCGACAGGGCCGACAAAGTGGACGCGCCCATGATCACGATCAAGGCCACGATAATCCCCATGGTCGAGGACGATTTGCTGCCGTCGGCGGCTGTGGTGTACAGCCAGTCGCCGAACCCGATGCGGGACAGGCCAGAGATAAACTGTTCCACCCCGAAGCCTAAGGTTTGGGCGACCCCCAGAACCGTAGCGACCACTGCGATCACGTCAATGGCGTGGCCCAGCGGGCCGGACAAGGACTTGCCAAAGATCGGTGTCAGGGCAGACCGGATGGTCAGCGGCAAGCCGCGCCGGTAGGAAAAATACCCCAAGGCCAGACCAACGATGGCGTAAGATGCCCACGCTGCCAGGCCCCAATGGGTGAAGGACCAGATATAGGCGTCGCGCACGTTTCCGGCGGTGCTGCCTTCGGTCAAACCCATGATCGTGCTGGGGTTTTTGGCAAAGTGGTACAAGGGCTCGGCCGTGGCAAAGGTCAGCATTCCGATGCCGATCCCTGCCCCGAACATCATGGAAAACCAGGAAAAATTCGAAAACTCTGGCCTGTCGTCATCATGGCCCAGGCGCATGCGTCCCGCTGTCGGCCAAAGGGCCAGTGCGAAGCAAAGGACGACGAAAAACGCCATGACATACACATACCAGTAACTGAAACTTGCAAGGATCACGCTGTTCAGCGCGCCCAGAACGGTGCCTGCGTTTTCTGGGAAGGCAATGGCCCAAAGGATCAGCGCGCCGACCAAAATCTTGGCCGTGATCGCGACATCCTTGGTAAAGCCTCGGTAGAATCCCGAGGATGCTACTTTGATTGGAAGGTCTAGTATTGGTGGTTTAACTGGCATTTCGCCCCCCTTTTGGACCGTCGTTTTGTCGACAGCCCGTCTGATTTGAGCACCTTTTTGTTGTTTTATGCGTCTGGTGCCCTTTCGCGCTGGATCAGCCTGACGGAAAGCGGGGGAACGTCAATCAATTTTTTGTGCGCTTTGCATAATTTTCGGGCAGTTTTAGAATTCGATGCAGGTATATCGTTTCCTTTAGACGCAATTCGGGGCGCTGATCAGGGCGGACCCTCGGCCCCGGATTGCCCAGCGCAGGTCCAGCCCACAACGTCAAAGGGCGTCACGTTTTCTATGCGTCAAAGCGGGTGGGAGAGAAAAGGCTTTGCTGCATGGAAAGCGGCTCATGCCCGATGCGGTCTTGGATCAGGCCCATAATGCCGCGCGGGGCGTAGAGGGCAAAGAGGATCGCGACAATGCCGACGCCGGCCAGATACCAAGCGCCGAAATCGCCGAATATTTCCTGCAAAGCAAAGAGCAAGACAGCGCCGATGATCGGGCCAAGGTAGCTGCCCAGCCCGCCGACAAGGACCATGAACAGCATAAACACAGTCCAGTTGATCCCAAAGGCCGTGCGCGGCTGGTAGGTGATTGCTGAGGCAAGCCAAATGGTTCCGGCCAACGCGCAGCCCACGGCCGAGACGATGAATATGATCCGCTTTACCCGCATCACACTGACGCCAACAGAGCCTGCGGCTTCCTCATCATCGCGGATGGCTTGGCTTTCGCCGCCAAGACGACCGCGCAGTAGAACGTAGCTAAGCACCAGCGCGATCACCACGGCGACCAAGGCCAACAGATAAACAAAGGTTCGGCGCAGGTCTGCATCTATTGCATTCATCGACACAAGG
>SPJP01000229.1 GCA_006844665.1 Paracoccaceae bacterium | reverse complement strand
AAGACCCTCTTACAGCTCTTCAAGATTTTGCGGGGCAGACCTTTGACCGCCACCTTGAAAACGAAGATTTCGTCCGCCTGATCATGGTTGAAAACATTGCCGGGGCAAAGACAGTTTCCTGCTCTGAAGTCGCTCTCGCTTTGGGTCGCGACAACCTGGCGGACCTTGAAACGACGATCCAAAGGGGAATCAAAAGCCAGGTTTTCCGCGCCGATCTTGAGGCAAAAGATGTCTATGCCATCGTAGCGGGTCTAAGTTTTAACGCGGTGTCTAACCGCTACACGGTTCAGACATTGTTCGGCTTCGATTTACATAACACCACTGACCAAGCCGACCGGCGTGCCCTTATCGTCGAAGCCGCCTGTCGATTTGCAGCCGCGCGTTAGGACGCCCCTTTCAGATGTATGAAATCACCCTTCGCCAAGTTGAAATGATCCGCGCGGTTATGCTGCGCGGCACGATCAACGGCGCGGCGGAACATCTGGGCGTTTCCGCGCCGGGGGTCAGCCGTTTGATCAAACATACCGAAGAATCGCTAGGCATTCGTCTGTTCGAACGGCGCGGCGGGCTGTTTATTCCTTCGGTCGAGGCAGGCGCTGTCTTCGACCAAATCCGAGAGGTCTATAAAGGGGTCGAGAACCTTCAAAGCGCGCTAGGGTCGTTGAAGAAGGGCCAAGACGTAAGGTTGTCTTTTGCCGCTGCACCCTCAATCGCCCAGTTTATCGCTGCACGCGCCACGCGATCCATTCGCCGCCGCTATCCAGACCTGTTCATAGATCTCAATATCCTCAAGGTAGAAGAAACGCTCGACTACCTTTTGTTGGAACGGGGGGAATTCGTTATTGTCAGCTCTCCGGTCCAGAACCCTGGTGTCGACAACACACCGATTGCAGAAGGAGAGATTGTCGCGATCTTGCCGGAAGGGCACAGGCTGGCTGGCCAAGATGCTGTATCCGTCATGGACTTGTCAGGTGATGAACTTATCGGTGTGGAGCCTTCAGACCCATATGGCCGGTCCCTTGCGCAACCCTTTCGCAACGCCGGGCTGGACCCTACATTTTCTATGCGCGGCCGATTTGCGCAAACATTGGTCAGCCTGGTGCGGCACGGGCTTGGCGTTGCGTTGATAGACGAATTTTCGGTGGCCGAAGTCTACATGCCCGGTCTGGTGCGTGTGCCTTTGGTCGATAGTTCCACCATAAAGATTTACATCGCAGCCAAGAAAGGGCGCGTTATGTCCAACTTTTCCGACTACGCCATCAAACAGTTCAAGAAAGAACTGGCTGAAGCGTCGGAACATTGGAAGGCCGAAGCCCAGAATTTAACCTCACGTTAATCGACGGCCAATTTTTGAATTTGACGTTAGCTGCCAGTCGCAAGCATGAAAGTGGGGCGTGACCAAGGGAAACCAGGTGCGCCGCGGTTTAATAAAGCGATAGGTAAATTCATGAACCCCCTGCGTTTAGGTCTGGTCGGAGACAACATCGCCCAGTCTCAGTCGCCACTACTGCACACAACTGCTGGTGCGCAGCACGGGTTACAGGTTTCCTACGACCGGCTTGTTCCGGCACAGCAGAATGCCAATTTTGACAAGATCTTCGCTAAATGTCAGTCATCTGGCTATCGCGGCATCAACATAACTTATCCGTACAAAGAGGTCGCCACAGATTTGGTGGCCACCGACGATCCGCTTGTTAAGGCGATTGGTGCAGTAAACACCGTGCTGTTCGAACAAGATGGCCCGAAAGGGTTCAACACGGACTTTACCGGGTTCATGGCGGCCTATCGGTCAGCACGACCGCAATTAAAACCCGGGTCTGTTTTTCAGATCGGATGCGGTGGCGTCGGGCGGGCCGTTGCGTTTGCTTTGGCAGCCCTCGGGGCCGAAAAGCTGGTTCTTTTTGACCGGGATCTCTCAAAAGCAGAAAACCTGAAGCAAAGCCTAAGACATGCAGACCTGGACGTTGTGATCGCAAATGACGCGGTCGCAGCCGCTCATGGGGTCACCGGTCTGGTCAACTGCACCCCGGTTGGAATGGTCGGTTTGGAAGGCTCGCCAATCCCCAAGGCCGCAATGGCTAACGCGCAATGGGCGTTTGACGCGGTCTATACGCCAGAGAGAACGCAGTTTTTGTCCGACGCGGCCCAGATGGGCCTGGCCCTCATTTCCGGCTGGGAGCTGTTCTTTCACCAAGGCATCCAAGCCTGGGCGCTGTTTTCCGAACGCCCGGTCGAGCCCAAGCAGATAAGAGCCGAACTTCGTGAATCTGGAGATCTTCAATGAAAACATCAATTGCGACCGTCTCTGTTTCCGGCAACCTTCGTGAAAAATTGGCGGCAATTTCAGCCGCGGGTTTCGATGGTGTGGAAATCTTCGAGCAAGATTTTATCGCGGATGACCGAAGCCCGCGTGAAGTGGGGCAGATGATCAAAGATCACGGCCTGGAAATCACTCTGTTCCAACCATTCCGAGATTTCGAAGGGCTACCATCCCCTTTTCGCGAAAAGACCTTTGACCGGGCGCGCCACAAGTTTGACCTGATGCAGGAACTGGGCACCGATCTGATTTTGTTTTGCTCTACCGTCCATCCGGACAGTTTGGGCGGGATTGACCGGGCTGCAGAAGACTTTGCGAGGCTTGGCGAAATTGCCGCCGCACAGGGCATTCGTGTGGGGTACGAGGCCTTGGCATGGGGCAAACATGTCAATGATCACCGTGACGCGTGGGAAATCGTGCGCCGTGCCGATCACCCGAATGTCGGACTGATCGTAGACAGCTTTCACACCCTTGGTCGCGGCATTGACCCGAACTCTATCCGGCGCATTCCGGGTGACAAGATTTTCTTTGTTCAACTCGCTGACGCGCCAAAAATTGACATGGACCTTTTGTTTTGGTCTCGGCACTTTCGCAATATGCCGGGGGAGGGCGATCTTGATGTAACCGGCTTCATGGCCTCGGTCATTGCGACAGGCTACACGGGGCCCATCAGCCTAGAGATTTTCAACGACCAGTTTCGGGGCAGCGCGCCAAAGCAGGTGGCCCAGCAAGGGTATCGTTCCTTGATCAACTTGATGGATGACGTGCGCCGCCAAGAACCCGAAGCGGCAATTGATTTGCCGGACATGCCCGAACGCATTGATGTGCAAGGGGTCGCATTCGTGGAATTTGCCTCTCGGGGTGACGAAGCGCGTCACTTAGAGCACACGTTAAAAACACTTGGATTTGTGAAAGTCGGACAACACCGCACCAAAGCGTTGGGCCTTTGGCAGCAAGGTGACATCCGAATTCTGATCAATGAACAAGAAGGCGATCTTGCCGCATCCATGTTTAACGCACATGGAACTAGCGTGTGTGACATTGGCTTGGCCGTGGGCTCCGCGACAGACACGGCCAAACGGGCACGGGCCTTAGGGGGGGATCCGTTTTCCCAAACTCTTAGTCCCGGCCAACTCGATATCCCAGCAATCAGGGGTCTTGGGGGCGGCGTCATGCATTTTCTAGACGATTCTCAGGCACTCGGTGATGTGTGGACAGTCGAATTTGATCATCTGGCCAGTCCGGACCACTCGGTTGGGTTAAAAAAAGTCGACCACATCGCGCAAACGGTTTCCTACGATGAAATGCTCAACTGGTCGCTATTTTACACGTCGCTGTTTGCGATGAAAAAGGCCCCGACAATTGATGTCACAGACCCTGACGGGCTGGTGCGCAGTCAGGCGCTGCAGGCCACATCCGACGGTCTTCGCATCACGCTCAATGGCGCAGAAACCCACCGGACATTTGCCGGGTCATTTCTTGCAGAAAGCTTTGGCGCCCCCGTCCAACATATCGCCTTCACCTGCGATGACATTTTTGAAGCGGCCCAAGCGCTTGTCCGCAAAGGCTTTGAACCCCTTGAAATGCATGCCAATTACTATGCCGATTTAAACGCCAGATTTGATCTTCCAGCGGCAACCCTAAAGAAGATGCAAACCTTGAACATCCTGTACGACGAGGAAGCAGGCAGAGCCTTTTATCATCTCTACTCTCGTCCAAAAGAAGGCGCATTATTCTTCGAGATCTTGCAAAGAGACCAAAGCTACAACGGTTACGGTGCCCCCAATGCTCCCTACCGCATCGCAGCTCAGAAACGTTTGATGAGAGCAAAAGGAATGCCAAGAAAATAGCGCTGGTTCTGCTCGCCGCGAATTGCCTGAGAGTTTTTCCAAGGGCATTATATTAACATCAAGTTAATGGGGCGAAAGATTCGGCAATTGAAGTTTACGTCCTGCCGTTCATAGTTTGGAGCAGTGGTCGGGGAGGCCACTAATCGGCCCTGGCCTTTAACTTCGTGGCTTTGCCACATTGGGAGGAACTATGAAAAAATCTTTGATCAGTGCGATTGCGGCAATCGCATTAACAGGAACATCTGCCTTCGCGCAAAGCTTTCCCGAGCGTGAAATGCTTGGCGTTGTCATGTGGGGCGCAGGCGGTGCAACCGACACTGTAGCACGTGCGATTAACCCCGCAGCCGAAGAAGCCTTGGGCAAGCCAATTGTCGTGCTCAACAAATCCGGCGGCGCGGGCGCGATTTCCACAGCCTATGTAAACGCGGCGCCAGCGGATGGTTACACATTCCTGTACGGTGCGGAAAACCCGCAGCTTCATCCTGTGATGAATGTCTCGTCGCTCGACTATTCCAGCTTTACCCCGATCAACATTCTTGGTCGCGGCGTTGCGGTAATCGTTGTGCCTGCGGATTCGAAATATCAGACAATGTCTGACCTGATGGATGATATCGCAGCCAACCCGGGTTCGATCATCATGGGCTCTACCGGTCCAGGCGGTTTGCCAAGCACGATTGGCGCGTTGATCGCCAACTCTGCCCCGTTTGACGTCACCGCGATCCCGTTTGACGGCGAAGGCCCCGGCCTGACCGCGATGCTGGGCGGAGAAGTCGATTTTATGCCATCGGGCATTTCTGCGGCAGCCGAACAAGTCAAAGCCGGCAAAATGCGTGCCCTGGCCGTGGTCAACACAGAGCCAGTGGACACATTGCCTGATACGCCCGCGATTACCGATGCAATTCCAACCATGGATGCGTTTTTGCCTTGGGGTCCGTTCTACGGCGTCTTTGTGCGCGGTGACACACCCGACGATGTGGTCGCGACTATGACCGCAGCATTCTCTGAAGCGGCAACAAGCGAGACTTTCAAAACCTTGATGGCCAACCGCGGCAACATCGTCATGAACATGTCTGGCGACGAAGCAAAAGACTTTCTTGTGAAATGGCAGCAAGTCACTGCTTGGGCCCTACAAGACACTGGCGCGGCCAAGGTCAGCCCTGAAGATTTGGGCATCCCTCGTCCATAATTGACAAAGCGTCGGCCCCTTAGCCGGGCCGACGCATTTTTCAGGAGACATCACATGACAAACACATCCGCCGGGCGCCGCCCAGGAGAGCTGTTCTTCGTGCTGGTCATGTTGGTTTTTTCAGTCGGGGCGTTTTGGCAAGCCTATGCCATTTCGGGATTTTCCGGCAAAACCACCCCCGGCGTATTCCCCATGTTGGCTTCGGGGGTGATGGTCATTTCAGGCCTGGTCATTCTGGTTAACGTGGCGCGCATGCCCGCGCCGGCCGCAGATGCACCAAGCTTTTTCGCCGACATTCTTACGCTGCGCCACATCGTTTTGATCGGCTTTGTTGTCGGTTACGTTCTGGTGATGCCTTCTCTTGGCTTCGTGATCAGCTCGGCCCTATTCCTATATTGTGCTTTCCAATTTTTATGGCGCAAGAATCCCGTGCTTATGCTTGGCCTAACTGCTGTCACACTAGCAATCATCTACCTGGTGTTTCGCGAGGTTTTTCAAGTGGTTCTGCCGCAAGGCACATTGCTACAGGGCTATTTCTAGATGTTGGAAACACTTGGCTTTTTGGCGATCGCATGGACCGATCCGTGGTTGATCTTTCTTGTGGCGACAGGAACTTTCACCGGCATTTATATCGGCGCGATCCCTGGCCTGTCTGTGACGATGGCCACTTCGATCCTGATCTCTTTCACCTTCAAATGGGACGTCAACGAAGCTTTGGCGCTGATTTGCGGTGTCTTCTTCGGCGGCGTCTATGGCGGGTCGCGAACCGCGATCTTATTAAACATCCCCGGTGCACCATCAGCTATTGCGACGGCCATCGAAGGCTACCCTCTGGCCAAACGCGGGGAAGCTGGCGAGGCCATCGGTCTGACAACGGTCATGTCGGTTTTTGGCGGTTTTGTCGGGATCCTTGCGCTGGCACTATTCGCTCCGGTGATTTCGGAATTCGCATTGATGTTCCAATCCCGCGATTACCTATTGCTAGGGGTTATAGGTATCCTTCTGGTTGGCACACTTTCCGGGGAAAGCTTTGCCAAGGGGGCCTTTGCAGGTGCTCTTGGGGTGCTGATCGGCATGGTCGGTCTGGATCCCATGACGGCCGAGGGCCGCTTCACCTTTGGATCTATCCATCTGTTGGGCGGCATTCCGTATGTGGCCGCGATGATCGGCTTTTTCGGGGTGGCAGAAGCTTTGGTACAGCTGCACACATTGGACACGCCCGCCATTAAGCAAAAAATCGACCGGATCATTCCCAAATTCTCGGACGTCAAAAAGTATTTCTGGCTGGCCCTGCGCGCCTCTGGAATTGGCACGATTATTGGGGCATTGCCCGGAACGGGGGGCGATATCGCTGCCCTATTGGCCTATGACGATGCAAAGCGGTCCACAAAGAACCCCGAACGGCCCTTTGGCACCGGAACCCGCGAAGGGCTTGTGGCGCCAGAGGCCGCAAATAACGCCGCTGTAGGTGGGGCCCATATTCCCATGCTGACGCTCGGCATTCCCGGTGATGCGGTTACCGCCGTTATTATCGGGGCTCTGTTCATTCATGGGCTAAAACCGGGGCCGCTGCTGTTGGTCGATACACCGCATTTGTTCTGGTTCATCGTCGGCGCTTTGACATTGGCCAACATATTCTTGTTGATTTTTGGCCTAACAGGCATTCGCCTTTTCACCAAGATCGTGGAATGTCCCAAAGCGGTTTTGATCCCGCTGATCATTGTTCTAAGCGCGGTCGGCACTTATGCGATCCAAAACAACCCTGTCGACGTGTACTGGATGCTTTTGTTCGGGGTTGTCGGCTACTTCATGAAGACATACGGCTTTCAGGTCGGCCCTGTTATTCTGGGAACCATCCTTGGCCCGATGATGGACAGCAACTATCGTCGCGCCATGATCCGAGCCCGCCAAGACACAGGCGATTTTCTATGGCAATTCGTCTCGAACCCCATTTCACTTATCCTGACAGTCGCACTGGTGATAATGTTGCTCAGCCAGACGCCTCTTTGGCCCAAGCTGCGCAGCGTTTTGACGATGCGAAAGGACAGCTCTTAGCTTTTGAGTTCTTTCAAGCGGCCCTGACGGTTCGGCCAGCGAAATCCCTTTCGTCACGCCATGTCTGGACCCGCCCAAACCAAGGACCAGTTGGATGGTACAGTGGAACGGCGGGACCCAAACACGGCCAACTATGCGCCAATATTGCTTCTCATATGACTATCGGCTTCAAAGAAATCCTATCGCCAGAAGCCGATAGTCATTCAGATCATTCTTCGGTGTTTGGTTGGCCGATATCATCGACGGCTTTTTGCAAGGAAATTCGGTCGAGCGACGTGATAGGCAGTGCGGTGAAGACCGCCATCCGGTTGCGCAGCGCGCCGTAGGTCCGGTGAAAGGCCAGGCTTTTCTCGGCATCGGTCCCTTCGACCTTTACCGGGTCTGGTAGCCCCCAATGCGCGCTGATGGTCTGGCCCTGCCATGCGGGGCATTCCTCGTTCGCGGCCTGGTCGCAAACAGTGAAAACGAAATCGAACTCTGGCGCATCTGGCCCCTGAAATTCGGAAACATTCTTGGCCCGCAGGGCAGAAATGTCGAGCCCCTTCTGTTCCAGAACTTCAAGCGCAAAAGGGTTCATTTCCAGACGGGGTTTGGTCCCTGCGGAATATGCCGCAAAACGGTCCCCGGCGAGGTCCCGCAAGATGGCTTCTGCAAAAATGGACCGTGCGGAATTGCCTGTGCAGATGAAGAGAACGCTAAATTTTCGGTCGGTCATTGAACTGTCTCGTATAGAAGAGGAAAGAAAATCAGGGGCGCAAATTTCAGGGCGCCCTCTGCAACAGTCGTGCAAAAGGTAGTTAATCGTCTCGCGGGCTGCGTTCATGTCGATGGCGTAGCGCAGCGATGTTCCCATACGTTCTTGGCTGATCAACCCGGCTTGCATCAAAGCGCTGACATAGCTCGACAGTGTGTTCGGTTTCAGCCCAAGCGCCTGCGCCAGTTCAGTTGCCGGAACCCGATCCGGATAGCGACGCATAAGCAAGCGGAACAAGGCCAGCCGTTGGGGGTGACCAAGTGTCGAAAGGCGGTTGGGAATCAATATTTCCATAGTTCACGAATATATGAATTAGGATGCAGTGCAAAGCGAAGTTTTTGTGACGCTGAACATTGTCACAGTCGCGTGGTACCGGATTTGATCTTTGGAAGCTCACCACGGCCATCCACGGCCGGTCATGCACAAATGACCGTCGCACAGTGCTTTGCACATAAGGGTGCTTTGACGTAACACTGCGAGTAACTTGAAGGGGTCCCATGTCCAAAGCGCAAACGTCACCACTCGCCCATCCCCTGACGCTGCCCTGCGGAGTGACGTTAAAGAACCGGATTGCCAAATCCGCGATGTCGGATTCCCTGGGCGATGGTGCTGGAAATCCAACCGATGATCAGATCCGGCTATATGAAAGATGGGCCAAGGGCGGTTTGGCTTTGTCTATCATCGGCGAGGTTCAGGGCTCCCCTCATTTCGCGGAAAAGCCCGGCAACCTTATTCTGGATGGTCATTCAGATCGGGGCCTGTTCGAACGTCTCGCAAAAGCGGGTGCAACCGGCAATGCGCAGCTATGGCTGCAACTTGGGCATGCGGGCGCAATGGCAGATGCGCCGATCAGCACGCCCAAAGGGCCAAGCACGCTTGATCTGCCTGGCCTGACCTGCGGCGCCCTGTCTTTGGACGAAATCCGCGCGCTGCCTTCCGAATTTGCCCGTACCGCCAGCCTGGCAAAGCAGCATGAGTTTGGCGGTGTGGAAATACACGCAGCCCATGGGTTTCTTCTTAATCAGTTTCTATCGCCCTTGTTCAACCGGCGACAGGATGCCTATGGCGGCTCGCTGCAAAACCGGATGCGACTGCTGCTTGAAGTCATTGCCGCCGTACGAAAAGCTGTCGGTCCTGCGTTTCCGGTCGGGATCAAACTGAATGCCACAGATCAGCTAGAAGGCGGCTTTTCAGAAGCAGAATCTATCGAGGTTATCGCCGCCTTAGACCAATTAAAAATCGACCTTATCGACATCAGCGGTGGCACATATTTCCCTGGGGCAGCGTCATCGTCTGATCGATCCGGTTCCGGCCCCTATTTCCTAGACTTTGCGGGTCTCGCCCGGACAAAAACAGACATCCCTTTGATGGTCACAGGCGGGTTCAAGACACGCGCTCAAGCCGAAGACGCAATTATCAAAGGCAAAGCAGATCTTATCGGGTTGGCGCGCGCACTGGTGGTCGATCCAGAGCTTCCGTCGTTTTGGATGTCAGGCCAGCGCGACGAGCCGCAATTCCCCCGTTTCAAAAGCCCCCCAGAAGGCGGTGTAACCGCTTGGTACACAATGCAGATCACACAGCATGCCAAAGGGGACGCTGCGCCTGCGTCGAACGATTTGGAAGCCGTTATTGCCGAATATGAAGGCCGCGACGCAGCGCGACGTCAAATTTGGACTTCAACGCCTAGGCAGCGGCCCCCAACGTAGGGTCAGGACCCATTAATCCTGCGCTGCTGGCGCAAAATCCTCTAAATCTCAGGGGTTTGATCTGCGCAGATCAGTGTGGTTCACTTTTCAAGCGGATCGAGCCGCTGAGATGACGAGGATTTCG
>SPJP01000230.1 GCA_006844665.1 Paracoccaceae bacterium | reverse complement strand
GGCGATGCGGGCGCGGGCCAGACGGATCAGGGTTTCGCGCAGGGCGGCGCGGCGGTCTTGGGTGGACATGAGGCTTCCTTGAACTTTGTTCACGGGCATAGGCAGCTTGCCCGCCGGGATCAAGAGCCTGCGATTTTCCAATTGGTTTGGGGTGGCAAGAAGGCCTCGACGGCCGCTGTGGCGATGGTCATGGTGGTGCCGGTTTCGGGGTTGTGCACGTCCAGCCCGCCTTTGATGGCGCGCACGGTGGCGTGGCCCCGGGGCAGTTTGGCGGCCAAGGCTTCGGTGTCGATCTGGTCAGGTTTTTGCACGCCGACGGTGACTTGCACCCGCATCTGGCTGTGGGGGATGCCGAGGGCGTCGAACATCGGGATGCCGGAATGGCGGATGGCGTCTTCGATCGCGCGGGCGGCGGCCTTAGTGTAATCTTGGCCGTATTGGTCGTTGCCCATGCCCATTTCGATGATAAAGCGCTGGTCAGTTTGGGTCATGACGAGGGCTCCATATGGAAGGACACGGACAGGGCGGCGTTGACCATGATCGTGGGGTTGCCGGACCCATCCGGGCGCGGCACGTCTAGCCCGCCATGGGTGACCACGATGTCTGGCGTGCCGTATGGGAACACAGCGGCGACCCGGGCGGTATCGACCTGATCGGGTTGCTGCGCGCCGATCTCGACCTTGATCTGCATGTCGGATTTGTCAAAGCCAAACAGCTCGGCCAGGTTGATCGAGTTGTGCCACAGCGCATCTTTGACGGCGCGACAGGCGGCTTCGGTGTAGTCGCCCCGGCGCAATGATGTGCCGAGACCGAGTTCTGTTAGAAGGCGAGGCATGGGGGCTCCGATATTATTTCCGCTTACATAGAACGGTGCGTCGGGTTTGACATCCCCCGTCTGAAGTGCAGTCTGCACCGCGAAGAGGAGAACCCCATGACGTACCGGCCATCAGACGACCGATATTCTAACATGATCTATCGCCGCTGCGGGCGCTCTGGGTTGAAGCTGCCGGTTGTCAGTTTGGGGCTGTGGCATAATTTTGGCGGCGATACCCCGCACGATCTGAAGCGGGCCATGTGCCAGCGAGCGTTTGATCTGGGGATCACCCATTTCGACCTGGCCAATAACTATGGCCCCCCGGCGGGCAGTGCCGAGGAGGCTTTTGGCCAGATCCTGGCGACGGATTTTCAGGGGTACCGGGACGAGCTGATTATCAGCTCTAAGGCAGGGTATGACATGTGGCCGGGGCCTTACGGCGAATGGGGCAGCCGGAAATATCTGATTGCCAGCTGTGATGCGTCGCTAAAGCGGATGGGGCTGGATTACGTGGACATCTTCTATTCGCACCGGTTTGATCCCGAGACGCCGCTAGAGGAGACCATGGGCGCGCTGGATCAAATCGTGCGGTCTGGGCGGGCGCTGTATGTGGGAATCTCGTCCTACAACACCGAACGCACGCGGCAGGCCGTGGCGATCCTGAACGATCTGGGCACACCGTGCGTGATCCACCAGCCCAGCTACAACATGCTTAACCGCTGGGTGGAACGGGACGGGTTAAAGGACACGCTGGCAGAGCTAGGCGTGGGTTCAATCGCGTTTACACCGCTGGCACAGGGGATTTTGACCAAGAAGTATTTGAACGGGGTGCCTGCGGATAGTCGCGCGAGCCAAGGCAAATCGTTGAGCCAAAGCATGCTGACCGAAAAGGCCCTGGCCAGTGTGAAAGCGCTGCACGAGATTGCCGAAAGGCGGGGCCAGACCTTGGCCCAGATGGCGCTGGCTTGGGTGCTGCGGGATGGTGGGATCACGACGGCACTAATTGGGGCATCGAAAGTCAGCCAGATTGAGGATTGCGCCGGCGTGATCGACAATATGGAGTTTACAGCCGACGAGCTTGCCTTGATCGACCAGTACGCCACGGAAGAAGATATCAACCTGTGGGCCCGATCCTCGGAGGAGGTGTGATCCACCGTTATGATCTGCCCTTTGCCGGGCCCAATGGTGGGTTTGGTCAGGCGATTGGGTTGCTGGGGGGGTCTTTTGATCCGCCTCATGCAGGCCATGTGCATCTGACGAAAGAAGCGTTGAAGCGGTTCGGGCTGGACCGGGTGTGGTGGCTGATCACGCCGGGCAATCCGTTAAAGGAACGTGGGCCCGCCCCGTTGGATCAACGTTTGCTGGTCGCCAAGGATTTGATGCGCCACCCCCGGGTCGAGGTGACGGGGATCGAGGCCCAGATCGGCACCCGCTATACGGCCGAAACCATTGCCAAGCTGCAGCGGTTATACCCGCAAACGCGGTTCGTTTGGCTGATGGGGGCGGATAATCTGGCGCAGTTTCACCGTTGGGATCGCTGGCAACAGATCATTCAGAATGTGCCTGTGGGCGTTCTGGCGCGACCCGGGGGGCGGATCCCGGCGCGGACCTCGACCGCAGCGCAGCTTTATGCCGATTACAGGGTGCGCAAGCGCGATGCCTTTGGACTGGCCCATCATGCGGCCCCGGCCTGGAGCTTTGTGAACATGCCGATGGTGTCCGAAAGCTCCTCGGCTATACGGGCGCAGGGCGCCTGGTAGGAGTGCTTACAGCGTCGCGTGGCGGGCGCGTGCGCCGCGTTCAATGGCGGCGGCGGCCAGACGGTCGATTTTGAACTGGTACCGGATCTCGGCCAGAAGGCGCAGTTCGGTTTCCTCCAGCTTGCCGTCAGCGGCGGCCACGTCGCAGGCCAAGGCATAAGCTGTTTCAAACAGCTTTTCTGGCAGAGATTCGTGCAACAACCCGAATAGAGCGTCGAGCCCGTCTTCTTCGGTCAGCAGGTCAAACACGGTTGAGCTGACCCCGGATGTTCGATCCGCGTCGTAATCGCCAAAAACCGGCATGTGGTTGACGATTTTCTGGATCGTCACCAGTTCCGATGTGCGGATGACCTCGTCCGAGGCAGATACCGCCACCATGAGCGCGACAAGGGCGTCCTGAGCGGAAAGTGTGTGCGGGATATCATTGGCCATGGGTGCGGTCCTTTCGCGTTTCACTAGCTATTTATTGACGCCGGGGCGTTCCGACAATAGGCAGCGGTGCGCGCGTGGCATAGGGCCACGTCGCCTAGACAAGGACAATACCGATGAGTGATCTGCGCGAAACTGCGATGGCATCCAAAGCCTGGCCGTTTGAAGAGGCGCGCCGGGTGCTTAAACGGGTGGGCCCAAAAGGGCCCGAAAAAGGATATGTGCTGTTTCAGACCGGCTACGGGCCAAGCGGTTTGCCCCATCTGGGCACCTTTGGCGAAGTGTCCCGCACTACCATGGTGCGCCGCGCGTTTGAGATGATCAGCGACATCCCCACCAAACTGATCTGCTTTTCCGACGACATGGACGGATTCCGCAAAGTGCCTACCAACGTACCGATGCAGGAAGAGCTGGCTTTGGATTTGCACCTACCACTGACCAAAGTGCGCGATCCGTTCGGCACTCATGCCGGATTTGCCCAGCATAACAACGCGCGATTGCAGGACTTTCTGGACAGCTTTGGGTTTGAATACGAATTTGCAAGCTCGACCGACTATTACACCAGCGGCCGGTTTGACGAGGCTCTGCTGACGGCGCTGGACCGGTTTGACGCGATGCAGGCTATTATGTTGCCGACATTGGGGGCGGAACGTCAGGCGACATATTCGATCTTTCTGCCGGTCAGCCCCAAGACGGGCCATGTGCTGCAAGTGCCAACGCTGGAACGCAACGTGACCAAGGGCACGATCGTCTATCAGGAGCCTGACGGCGAGAAGGTGGAGCTGCCGGTTACCGGTGGCAATGTCAAAATGCAGTGGAAGCCAGACTGGGCCATGCGCTGGGCCGCACTGGGCGTGGATTACGAAATGTCGGGCAAGGACCTGATCGACTCGGTCACGCAATCCAGCAAACTATGCCGTGCCTTGGGCGCGCGCCCACCGGAAAGCCTGTCTTACGAGCTGTTCAATGACGAGAAGGGTCAGAAGATCAGCAAGTCCAAGGGCAATGGTCTGAGCATGGAAGAATGGCTGACCTATGCCGCGCCTGAAAGCCTGCAATATTTCATGTATCAAAAGCCGAAGACCGCAAAGCGGTTGTATTTTGACGTGATCCCAAAGGCAGTGGACGAGTATCACCAGCAATTGCGCGCTTTTTCCGGGCAGGACCTGAAGGGCCAGTTGAACAATCCGGTGGCCCATATTCATGGCGTGGATGTACCGGAATCGAAAATGGTCGTGCCGTTTTCAATGTTGCTGAACCTGGCCAGTGTTGCGGGCGCCGAGGAAGCGGACGCGCTGTGGGGATTTATCAAGCGCTATGCGCCTGATGCCTCTCCCGAAGCCAATCCAGATCTGAATGCTGCGGCAGGTTTTGCGGTGCGCTACTACAACGACTTTGTGAAGCCGCATAAAACTTTCCGTGCTGCGACCGAGATCGAGGCCGCTGCCTTGGCCGAGCTGCGCGAGACCCTGGCGACTTGGGACGGGGATACCGATGCAGAGACCCTTCAATCGGCAGTGTTCGCTGTGGGCAAGGCCCATGGGTTCGAGCCCCTGCGTGATTGGTTCACAGCCTTGTATCAGGTGCTGTTAGGCGCGGATCAGGGCCCACGGTTCGGCGGGTTCATCGCGCTATACGGCGTGCAGGAAACCGTTCAGCTGCTGGATGACGCCTTGGCTGGGAAGCTTGTCACTAAGGGCTAAAATTTGACGGGCCGCGACTTTAATCTAAGCTTAAACTTAGTCAACAAAGGAGCGGTCCTGATGAAATCCTTCATCTTTGCAACTATGCTCGCGGGTTTGGTGGCGGGAACGGCCCAGGCCCAATTGGTCGAGCTGCCCGAAAGCCCCGCGATTAACGAAACGATCCAAAGCCAGATTGATGCGTTTCGCGCTGACGATTTTGCGACCGCGTTCAGCTATGCCTCGCCCACGATAAAGGGGCTGTTCGGGTCGCCTGATCGGTTCGGTTTAATGGTGCGCAACGGCTATCCCATGGTCTGGCGGCCGGACGAGGTGCAGTTTCTGGGCTTGCGTCAGCAAGATGGGCGGCTTTGGCAAAAAGTGATGGTGGTGGATATGGCGGGCAATCGTCATGTGTTGGATTATCAGATGATCGAGACGCCCGAAGGCTGGCAGATCAACGGCGTGCATCTGCTGCCGCAGCCGGGCGTCGGTGTCTGAGCCTAGACGTCGTGCATTGCGGCCCAGCGGCGGACCAGATCGTTCTGCATTCGGCGGGCCGAGCGGGTCCAGCGGCGGCCACCCGAGGGGCGTTCCATTTCTGCGCGAGAAATGCCTTGGCGGCGGCTGAGATCGGCTGAAAACACTGCAAAAGCCAGATCGCGCCCGCCTTTGGTTTTGATATAGCCCGCCAGCCCGGACACAAAATTCAGCGTCCCGGTTTTGGCCACGACCTGTGGGCCATTTTCGGGCAATGCTTCGCCCTGGCGGTCTGTTAGGCGGATCTCTTTCAAAATGCCTTGCAGGGTGTCCTGGGACCCGGGATGGACCAAAGCGTTGACCATTTCCCTAGGGCTGATGCGCGACCGGGGGCCCAGACCCGAGTGATCCACGAAATTTGTGCGTCCCCCCAGATTGGCAGCGGCCCAAGCGTTCATTGCCTCGGCCGAGGCGGACAGGGATGATGGCCTGCTGCGATGGGCTGTGGTGGCGGACAGGCCCACAGCCTCGGCCGTGATGTTGGTGGAATGCTTTAGCATGGCGCGCAGAAGGGGGCGCAGCTCGGCGCTGCGTTCTTCAGCGATGACGGTGCCAGTGACCGCGCCGTGGGCCGCGTCGCCATTGCGCAGATTGATGCCGTAGGCACGAGCCAAGGTGCGGAACACCTCGCCCGTGTAGGCCGCGGGATTGCGCGCGGGCAGCCAACGCCCGCCTTCTTTGCCCAAAGCGGTGCGGGCCACGGTCCAGCGGTCAATGCCCTGGCGGCTGGAATAGGTGTAGACGGGCAGATCGCGGTCGGCGATGGCCATGCGGGCGGTGGTGACGCCAGGCCGGACCGAGCGCGAACGCGCGTCCATGGTCACGGTGTAGCCAGTGGGCACGGATTTCCATTCGAAATAGACCCGGTTGAAATTCAGGTTCAGGCCGGAAACGGACGGGTTGTAGCCCAAATGTTCCGGTTGGGCGGGGTCAATGGATTGGATGTAAGGCAAGGCGTCGGGGGCGACGCGGAAATGGCCCGTGATTTCACGAATGCCGCTGGCTTTTAGGGCGGCAGCCAGCTTCACCAGACCGTCGGTGTCCATCTGCGGATCGCCTGACCCTACAAGAACTAGATCGCCGTTCAAACGTCCGTTTGACACTGGGCCAGTGGCGACAAGTTGGGTGCGGAACTGAAACTGGGGGCCCAAATTGCCCAGACCGTAGAGCGAGGTGATCGCTTTGGTGACCGAGGCTGGCGGTTGGCCTAGAAGGGGATTGCGGCTTTCCAAAATCGTACCGGTGCGGGCGTCGGCCACGGCAAAGGCGACCTTGCCCGACAGCGCGGCAGCACTGATGATGTCTTCGGCGGTGGGGATGGCTTGGCGTTCCCAGTTGGTGGGACGGGGCGCAGGGAAAAGCGAGCTGGCTGGCGCACCAGCCCATAATGGGGCCGCAAGACCAGAGGCGATGCCCCCAAGAATAAATCGACGTGACAGCACTAAAATGTCCCCGAACCAATGAGATACCTTAAACCCAAAGCGTAAACCCGATCAAGACAGGCCTATGTATCGTTTCGAATGCAAGATCTATTCAGGGCGTTAACCATGATTTGATCGCGGATGAGGTCAAAGGCACGGGTAAGCTGCGTACGCATGGTTAACGCGCTGTTAAACGCGCTGAGCTAATTTGTCTGAGATCAGGGCCGAGAGGGTTGGCCCGTGAGCATTCCAACAGAGATCAGGTGACCTTGCCGCAGGTCTGCGCCGTTTGTTGGCGTTGGCGAACAAGGTTGCCCTGCGCCAGTGAGGTCACAGATGAATAAGGCAATAACCGACGGATTGGATCTGATGCCCCCCGCTTTCGCGGATGGCCTGAGTGTCTGGAGTAAAGGGGACGGCACGCCGGCCACAGCGACATGGGACGGCCAGCCAAATGCCGCCCTTGTGCCGTCGGACCCGGATTTCGGTGCGTGTCTAGAGATCCAGAAAACCGACGCCGCCCAATATGTCCGGTACACGGGCGAAACCCCGATCTTGCCGGGGTGCTATCTGCGCATCACGGCACGGGTCAAGGCGATGTCAGGGAACTTGCCTTCGGCCCATATCGGGGCCTGGGCGGGCGCGGCCAACAACACCGAAGTGACCGGGTCGACGACGCAAGGTGCGTCGACCACGCTGACGTCTTATGGTGATGTGGTCGAGATTTCTGCCATTGTGGGCACGGGCAGCCGCACGGGTGTGGATCTGCAATGGGGCACCACGCCGGTTTATGGCCATTTCGGCATCGACTTTACGGGGGCCACGGGCGGGATCATCCGCATCGACGACATCCTGATCGAGGACGTGACCCATATTTTCCATCGCAAGATGATGGATTGGGTGGATGTGGTCGATTACGGTGCCAAGGGCGACGGGGTCACCGACGATGCCGCAGCTTTTGAAGCCGCCGATGCTGCTGCCAATGGCCGGACCATTCTGGTGCCTGAGGGCCTGTTCTTTATAGGCACCAGCGTGAATATCGATGCGCCGATCCGGTTCGAAGGCAACGTCACAATGGCCGGCGCGACCCGGTTCATCGTGCGCAGCAATTTCGAGCTGAACACCTATGTGGATGCGTTTGGGGACGAGGTTCTGGCCCTGAAAAAGGCGATCCAGGCCCTGTTCAACACCTCTGACCACGAGGCGTTGGATCTGAACGGACGGACGATCGAGATGACCGAGCCTTTAGACGTACAGGCCGCCGTGGGCAATCTGACCAGTTTTACCATCCGACGGGCGATCCGAAATGGGCAGTTCAGTGCGTTCTCGTCCAGTGGCTGGGACACGGATGAGGTGACGAGTGCCGCGACCTATGCGACCTCGAACCAATACGAACTGACGGCTGTGGCCAATATCAGCCAGATCCAGGTCGGGTCTTTGGTAGAAGGCACAGGCGTGGGCCGCGAAGTTTACGTCAAAGACAAGGACAATGCGACAGGGCGGATCACGCTGTCGCAGCCGCTATATGATGCGGTGGGCACCCAGACCTATACGTTCAAGCGGTTCAAATATATGCTGGACTTCTCTGGCTTTTCCGAACTGCAAAAGTTCA
This sequence comes from Paracoccaceae bacterium, assembly GCA_006844665.1. Lineage (GTDB taxonomy): Bacteria > Pseudomonadota > Alphaproteobacteria > Rhodobacterales > Rhodobacteraceae > Dinoroseobacter. The sequence goes on along the minus strand of SPJP01000230.1, from coordinate 1,752 downwards.
TTTTGGAAAGCATTGATTTCCGCTGCAACTCTAACGCTTCGGCAATCATGTTGGCCCCGGAAGGCGCAATTTTCCGCTGCCGGATGGTGGATTTCACCAAGCCAAAGGACCGGGGGCTTACCTCGATCGGGCGCGCGTGCCAAGGTTTGATGATGGACACCTGCAACATGGTGTCGTCCGAGATTTCTGTCGACGTGCCCCAGCGTAGCAGCGTGTGTTTCAACGTGAACGCCAATGACGCCAAGATCCGCGATTGCCGTTCGGTACGCTTCAAGCATACTGCGGTGATGTTCGGGTCGGGCCATGTGTTCAACGGCAACCATTTTTTCCAGGGCGACACAGTCACAGGCGGCGTGCGCACCGGCGGGATCGTGTTCACCCAAACCAATATCAAGACGCTGTTCACCGGCAACTATCTGGACAACAGTTTCATTGAATGGACCAACGAGCATGACGCCTTCCCGGATTTCAGCAGCGAATATTCGTTCGGCGGGCTGACGATTACCGGTTCGATCTTTACGGTGAACAACGCGGCTGATTGGTTCCGGTTCATCGTGGTCAAGCCATATGGGCCCGGGCACTACATTCACGGGCTGACTGTGTCAGACAACGTGTTCTTGGGAATCAATGTGCGCATCGACCGGGTCGAGACGGTCGACAACAGCATCGCCGACCTGGACACGGGCCGGTACCGCAACATCACGTTCGACGCGAACTCGTTCAACTCGGTCGATCAGCGCACGGTCAGTCCGGTGAACCTGCGGTTTGACCGCACCTCGCCCGAGCAGAACTGGATCTGCGACTTTGGCCCCTACATGCCGTTTGGCGGCGATGTGCGGCGGGTGTCGAACTTTGTCGCCCAAGGGCCGGTTTATAACGCAAGCAATGCGCAGGTCTTTGCTATGCCGAATATTGATTTCAATTACGGCTCTGAAAAAGACCAAGCTCGGATCAACTGGCCTGAACCGGTGCGCGGCACAGTGCATGTGACCGCCCGCTGTGACGAGCCGACCTAGGCTGGGTGAATATTATGGAAGGGCCGCTGTTGCAGCGGCCCTTTTTGCGTACGGAGTTCGTGCGTGATCGCTATTGTGTTCGTGGCTTCAATTGCCATGATCGCGACCATGCCCGCTGACACCGAATTTTCCTTCCACCTACTGAGTGGCGTCGCTCGGCGGCACATTCGCGTTTTTCAGATCCAGCAATTTTTGGACCGCTTTGCGATGGGCTTGACCGTGGCTGTCGTGGCGTTGGCTTTGATCGACCGTGGTATGGACCTTTTTCAGATTTCGCTACTGTTTGGCGTATATTCAGTCACAACCATGTCGATGGAACTGCCTTTCGGAGGGCTCGCCGATAGCATCGGACGTAAGCCTGTCTTCCTGTCGGCGGTCGTGGCCAGTGTAATCTCGTTGATTATCTTTTTGTCGACCAACGATTTTAATGTTTTGATTTTTTCTTTCGCATTCATTGGTTTCGGCCGCGCTTTGCGGTCGGGAACGCTGGATGCATGGTTTGTTGAGACCTTCAAGGCCCTTGCCCCAAACGTCGATATTCAACCTGCGCTTGCCAAAGCTCAATGGGCGAACGCTATGGGATTGGCTGTCGGTGCAATTTGCGGCGGGCTGCTACCCGACATTTTGGGCAGTGTTGCGATCGAACGAGGGTTCAGCGTCTACGATACATCCTACGCTGCAAGCCTGATCATGATGATTGTGTTGTTTATCTATACACTTGTTGCCATCGCGGAAG
>SPJP01000227.1 GCA_006844665.1 Paracoccaceae bacterium | reverse complement strand
GTGGCGGAGCTCTGCGGCATAGGCCGTCACATAGTCGCCGGGCGGCAACTGGATGATGACAAAGCTGATAAAGCTCACCACGATCAGCGTCGGAATGGCCCAGAGCACGCGGGTTAAAATGTAGCGGGTCATTTAGGTCTTTCGTCATGAAAAACCTGCGGGGGTAGCCCCCGCAGGTCAGTCTCAGCACCAAGCGTTAGTCTTGCTTGATCCACATCTGCTGGGTTTGTCCCAGACCGATGCCGCGTGTCACATCGTCCATAACCAGATCAGCGCGCACATTCATAAAGCCATCTTTGACCACCAGGGGCGCTTTTTCTTCACCCACCATGCCAATCACAAAACCCTCGTTTACAAAGGTCGCTATCAGATCGTTCATAGCCGCGTCGGCGTCGTCTTGATTGCCTGCAACAGAGGCCTTGTCCCACGCTGCCCAAATATCGCGGATTGGGTGGTCGGCGGGCGGTTCGATCCCGTTTTCGCCGCCAGTCGAATACCAAATGTAATACTGGTTCGCCCAACCGTCTGATCCCATCATGTTGCGCGGATCGGCGGCAACAACGGAAAGCCGGTCAAACGGCGTATACTGCATGACAAAGTTGTTGTTGTCGCGATTGTCATCCCACTGCGTCCGGTCGATGATCCGGGGCAAAAGCTCGATGCCCACATCGGCATAGAACTCGGTCGCGATCTCAAGGATCGGGCTTGCATAGTCTTGATACGCCTCGACAACCACTTGCAGCCGTTTGCCGTCAGAGCGCAGACGGAACCCACCGCCATCACGTTCCGTCAGGCCCACGCCGTCAAGTAGCTCGTTCGCCATGTCCGGATCATAATCCGCCCAATGGGTTTCAAGCTCGGCATCGAAATAGGGCGAGCCCGAGATCGGAGAGGCGCTTCGTCCTTCGCCAAGTCCGGAAAAACCCAATTCGTTGATGGTTTCGCGATCAAGCGCAATTTGCATCGCATGGCGGAAGTCTCGGTTCTCGAACAAGCCGCGCAAGACCTCATCTTCCATGTTGTAGTTCGGCACAAAAGACCATGTGCTGGCATTGATCCATGTACCAACGCTATAGCCGCCCTTGCCTTCATTTTCCTTCAGGAAGGTAAAGTCGTTGGAATTGACGTAGCGGGCCTGCATTCCGATTTGACCCTGAACAATCATCAGATTGAACGCATCAGAGGCTTCGAAAAGCCGGTGTTCAATCCGGTCGATATATGGCAGCTGCTGCCCTTCTTGGTCCACCGCCCAATAATACGGGTTGCGTACCATCGTCACCACATCGCCAGGCGCTGGCGTCTCGATTTGCCAGGCGGTAATCACCGGTAGATCTGTGTTCTCCCACCACGAGGTGACCGGCCCCTTGCTGCCCCAAAGGTCAGACCATTTTTCTACACCATATTTCTCTGCCGCTGCCGCGAGGTCTTCTTCTGAGGCATACTTATCGTTAAATTGGCTCAGATAGTGCTTGGGAAACAAGAAAGACGGCCGGTCAAGGCTTGGCTCACCGGTCGAGTCTTTTGCCAAGATCGTCAGGAAATAAACGTAAGGCTGTTCGAACGACACTTTGAAGGTGCGCTCGTCAATCACGTCTAGCGCCATTGGCACACCGCCAGGGGCAAAGGTCGGGTCGATGCTTGGCACGATTGCTGTGTTCAGGAAGATATCGTTGTACCAGAACTCGACATCTTCAGTTGTGACTGGATGACCATCTGACCACTTGAGACCCTCTAGCAACGTAAAGGTGAAGGACTTGGCGTCGTCGCTGACTTCGTAACTTTCGATATAGCCAGGCATCATCGTCACATTGCCATCTGCATCGGGGGCGTATTTCACAACCCGCTCTTCCATCAGCTTGGTTGGCCCCCAACGGTCACCTGGACCACGATAGGCCCGCGCCCAGACACCGCCGTATTGCCCCGGCTGCACGGCGTTAATCACCGTGGGGTTCGCAGGCAAGCGTTCATCCACAGGTGGCAAGCTGCCAGCCTCAACCATTTCAGCCAACATGGGCGCTTCATCATAAGCCCATGCCATTGGAGCAATAGCGGTTGCAGCCAAGGCTAAAGTTAGAACACTACTAGTCGAAAACAGTGAAAACTTTTTCATAGATCTTCCTCCCGTGTGAGGCGACAAGACGCTGATCCTCCTCGATCTCGCAAGCCTTACGCCATATTTGATTCACGAAGCCACCATACTGGCCGAATGAGCTGAAAATCAAACTGAAACATTTTTCATAAAATGCTAGGTTGCGCCACGCTGTCGCGCACCACAATATCGCAACCCAGCTCAACCCGCCGGGCAGCACGCGTTTCGCTTTTGGCCACAATCCGCTGTTGCAACAGGCCAAGCGCTTCTACGGCGAACTCATTCAGCGGAATATTTACAGTGGTCAGGGGCGGTTCGTGAAATTCCCCAAGCGCCACCCCATCAAACCCCATGACGGACACATCCTCGGGCACGCCAAGTCCTGCCTCTCGCAACGCCTTTATCGCCCCAAAGGCAAGGTTATCTGCCGCGCAAAACAGCGCAGTGCTGCCCTGCGGCCCGCCCGCTGCAAGCCAATCCTTGACCCGCGCGGCACCCCATTCAGGCTCATACCCTTTGGCGACCAAGACATCCGCCTCTTTGCTACGTCCCGCTTCGGCAAGGGCATCAAGATATCCGTCCAGCCGCCTTCGCACAGTCTTGCGCCCTTCCCACGTCAGATGCACCACCCGGTCAAACCCCAGCCCCAACAGCCAATCCGTCGCCCTTTGGGCTGCAAATCGGTTGCCTGGTGTCACCGAATCCAACGCCATTGAGGCATCTTCGCCGTTGATCAGAACCGCCGGAATGCCCGCCTTTTGGATATCTGCAAGCAATCTGGCCCGGTCGTCATGAAACAGCACCAGCCCATCAACACCCGCGCCGCGCGCAGCCCGCACCACGCCTTCGGGTTGCGCGCCCTCAACAAGCTTGAAGGGGATCACTTTGATGCCCCGCGCCGCACACACATCGGTCAACGCCCGCAGGATTGTCCAGGACACAAGATTGACGTCCCGTTCAGGCAACGCATCTTCGGGAACCGCCACCATAACCTTGGTGATCGTAGCGATCGCGCCCTTGACCTGTCGCTGCGCAAGATAGCCCATCTCGCCCGCCACTTCGAGCACCCTTGCCCGCACGGTTTCAGATATGGACGCGGTGCCGTTGAGCGCATGGCTGACAGTGGAAATCGCAACACCAGCGCGCTCTGCAATATCCCGCACCCCGACTTTCTTGGCCATGCCCTACCCCTTTATCGTCAAGCGCAGCGTCCGAATTTGGAACGCCCCGAAATCAACGGGGCCATCAACCTGCTCGCCTGGAACTTCCAACAAGTCCGCGTCATGCACCATCGCAACAATGGGATCAAACGTCAGATCGACCTGCTGCCTGCGCCCAAAGCGCTCGCACAGGCGCACAATAACATCTGAACCATCTTCGGCCAACTTTACCGCCTCAAGCGCGATCCCATCTGGCAAGGTCACAAGTCCTGGCGCCGCTCCGCGCCCCGGTACCGCAACAAGCGGATCATTGAAACCATCCGCCAGGCCAGGCACGTGCTCTAATGTCTCAAACGGAGCGATCCCGTATCGAAACCGATGTTCGCCGATGTCCGCCCCGTCCCAAGGCCATGTCGGCGCGCGCAACATGGTCAGCCGCAGGGTGTTGCCGTTTGCGTCATACCCATATTTGCAGTCATTGAGCAGCGCAGCCCCCTGCCCCGGCTCAGCCATCGCCACCCAACGGTGCATGGGATGTTCAAACCGTGCTGCATCCCAACTTGTATTGCGATGGGTGGGGCGGCGGACATGGCCAAACTGCGTTTCCGCTACAACCTCGGTTGTGCGGATGTCGAAGGGGAATGTGGCTTTGACCAACGTATTTCCTTCGTGCCAGTCGACAAACGTGTCGAATTCAAGCACGCTTGCGCCAGCGGCAAGCGAGATGACTTGCACGATCACACTGCGCTCGTAGTGCCATTTCATCCGGACCGCGGCACGATGCGGCCCCTGTTCAACGACATCAACCTGGGCGAGATCGTCAATTTCCCAAACCTGATCCTTATAGGTTTCATCAATGTCCCAAGCATCAAATTGCGCGGGCAGATCGCGGTAAGCATTCAACGCCACAGGAGCGCGCAAGACCTCGCGCCCGCTTCGTTTGTCGAAGAGCGATACCAGCCTGCCTTGCCCGTCGAACCGTGCCGCCAGCGCATTGTTCTCAAGCCGGTCTGGCGCGACAACAAGCACATCTGCAACGGGTGCCGCAATCAAGGGCCCAACGCTGCCGCCCTGCACCTGAGCCACCGGCAAAACCTGCCCCTGCGTTCCATCCGCCCGCATGGCCCGCTGTCCACCATCTGCGACCCAAACAAGCCCCTGTTGCGGCCGCCCAAACGGGTTGACCACCCCGCCGCCCAGTGCCGACAACAGATCAGCCTGCAGCGCCTCGGCTTCTTCGAAGAAAGCGGCAAACTCTGCGCGGCTGTCCGCGTACACCTCTGCGATCGAACTGCCGGGCAAAATGTCGTGAAACTGGTTCAGCAACACAACGCCCCAAAGCCGCTCAAGCGTTTCACGCGGATAGGGCCGACCCAGACGCAGATGGGCCTGCACCGACAAAAGCTCCAGCCGCCGCAACATCGCCTCGCCCCGGCGATTGTTCCGCTTCACCTCGGCAACTGAGGTGAAAGTGCCGCGATGAAACTCAAGATACAGCTCGCCCACCCAATCCGGGAAGTCCCCCGGCGCGGCTTTCATATCGCTGACCAAGTCATGAAAGAACCCACCCATCGTGCCGTGTTCTACCACTGGGCAGCCGGGAATTCCTGCCTCCATCCGCCGTATCGCCTCTAGCATTTCGCGGGTCGGCCCCCCGCCGCCATCGCCATGCCCATAACAAAGCCAGACCTTGTCGCGTGTTCCCTTCTGCGAATACCGGCGCCAGGCCCCCATGACATGGCTGGGCCGCAGGTCAGGGCAGTACGTCGTGCCTTTGCTCTGCGCCTCCATCGGCTGTGCGGTTAGAAAATATGTCGGCACGCGCGTTCCATCGATGCCTTGCCACCAGAACACCTCATGCGGCATTCGGTTCGTATCATTCCAGCTCATCTTATGCGTAACAAACACCTCTTGCCCCGACAGAGCCATCAATTGAGGCAGTGCAGGCGAATAGCCGAACGTGTCGGGCAACCAGACAATTTTCGGATCAACACCAAATGTCTCGCGATGATACCCAATGCCCCTGATCAAATGCCTGACCAAAGCCTCGCCGCCGGTCATGTTCGCATCCGGCTCAAGCCAAAGCGCGCCTTCGATTTCGACCTGCCCTGCCGCCTGCTTTGCTTTCAGTGCGTCAAACAAAACCGGGTAATCCTGTTGCAAAGTCTCTAGCAGATAGCCCTGATTGTACATGAACAGATAATCGGGAAAGTCGCGCATCAGCCCCAAGGCCGTGGCGACCGAACGGGCCATTTTTTGCCGGGTTTCCCGCACCCGCCACAACCAGGCAACGTCAATATGGGTATGCCCAGTCACCGTGACACGCGCCTGCGCTTCGGTGTCCTTGGTCTGATAGATGCGCTGTGCATAGTGGCGGGCGGCTGCCACGCTTTGCGCCCGGCGCACGGCGTTCCCATCACGCAGATCCAGGCAGTTCAAAGCCTCATAAACCGTGTTCAGGATCAGATCGCGCCGTGGGTCATTTTCGAGCAAATGCCGTGCCACATCCATCGGGGTCAACAGATCGAAATAGAGCGCCTCAGCTTCAATGTCACGGGCCAGGGCGGACAGGCCAAAACCGACTTGGCGGCGGTCTTCAATCGTTCCGGCCTCGATCATCACATGCTGCACGCCTTGCCCCCGCAGCGGCACATGTCGGTGGTTGAAATCACCGCCCTGCACAATCTCACCATTCACGCGGATCAGGCATTGCGGATCGGATCGCCCCATGACCCGGCCAAATTGTGCGTCTAGGTGCAGCCAGAGGTCTTCACCGGTGGACGCCTCAGGCGGTGTAACTTGCCCGGCGAACCAAAAGTATCGCTGCGGCGCGCCCCAGATTGTTGTCTGATCGACCTTTGCCCAGCTTGCATCGGGCCCCTCTAGCATCGCGGCGCGATCCTCTGCCCCCCCCTCTTGCCACCATAGAGGCACGCGAACACCGGTGTCGCGCCAAACAGAGCGGCCAAGTACAGAAATCAGGTGATCCAATTGTTTGATTGACGGCATATTTCCCCCTCTCGAGGCAAGAATTGAAATATTTTCACCTCGCCTCTCCCGATTTTCCATCCGAAACTTACCCAAGCGACGGCATTTCAGCAATCTATTGCGTGCCTTTTGTGATTCCTATAGGAATTTCGATTGCATTGACATCATCAGCGAATGAAAACATTTTCAAGGATATCTCGCGTGCCACGTCCTCTGACCATATCTGCCGCAAACAGTCCAGCCACCACCCGCATTCAAATGGCGCTGGATCGTGCCAAAGATGGCCCGCTACATCTGATCCTTGGCCCTGGCGATCATTATTGCGGGGGGTTGCGGATTCATTCGGGCACCGTGTTTGAGCTGGCAAACGGTGCTGCCCTGCGTTTCCTGCCCGACTATGACGCCTATTCCGGCACCGAAGTTTCTGTCGTGGCTGAAGAGTCAAACCGTGCGATGTTGGTGGCTTTCGATGCGCAGGATATCACCCTTTGCGGCTCAGGCCGGATTGTGTGCGACGGGGCTGCCAAATTTTCGCGTGGGGACGATGCAGAGATGGGTACACGTCTTCCAGACAAATTGCGCCCCCGTGTTCTGGTTTTTGACAACTGCCGAAACATCTCTTTGCGAGACCTAACGGTGCAGGATTCCCCCATGTGGACATTGCACTTTGTCGCCTGCACAGATCTGAACGCCTCAAATCTGAAAATCGACAATGATCGCCGGATGCCAAATACGGATGGCATTGTAATCGATAGCTGCACTGGTGTTCAAATCCGCAACTGCGAGATCCGGACAGCTGATGACGGTATTGTGCTCAAGACCTCAACCCGGACGGATGGCGCGCCGCAACAAGTTTGCAGTGACGTGACCGTAACGGATTGCGTGATTGAAAGCCGCTCTTGCGCGCTCAAAATTGGCACAGAAAGCTACGGAGATTTCACGGACCTGACGTTTTCATCTTGCACGCTAGAGGCCTGTAATCGCGGCTTGGGGATCTTTTCCCGCGATGGCGGGCGTGTTCGAAATGTCGTGTTTCAGGATATCGCGTTGGAGTGCCATGAGACGCCGGATGGGTTTTGGGGGTCGGGTGAGCCGCTGACAATCTCGGTGCTGACCCGCCGCCCCACTTGCCCAGCAGGTTCGGTATCAGACGTAACCGTCACAAACATTCAAGGCACGGCCCCGGGCGCAATTAACTTATGGGCCGAAACACAAGGCGCTGTCAGAAATGTGGCCTTATCAAACATTACCCTGCAGCAGACCCCCGGCCCGCTGGGCACATCAGGGGCCTATGACCTTCGACCGACGCCAGCAGACCTGAACCCGTCCGACGATGCAAACGGGCGTGCGAACGCATGGCGGCGGGGGACTGATGGCAGAGTCATCGGCTTGGTTGATTACCCAAAAGGACGCCCTGCCCTGTTTGCCCATAACGTCACCGATCTGCAGACATACGAGGTTGTGTTCAACCGCCCCAATCCTTTGCCCGATGGCTGGAACAGTGATGCGGTAACGCTAACTAACCCTACATTTCCCAAGTGACTGAGTGAGTTAGCTTCTCCGGTGCGCGTTTTCATGTTATATTTCAGCGTGTTAAATGTCTTGTGATCTGTTTCCCTTTGCAGGTTTTGTCGTCACCAACTTGCCGATGGAGCCGGATTGGGTCATCCATTTCTACAATCAGCGCGGCACAGTCGAGCAGCACATTAAAGAAGGCAAATACGCGATCAACTGGACGCGGCTCTCCTGCAAGCGGTTCCGGGACAATGAGGTCAGGCTCCAGCTTCACGTATTGGCCTACAACCTTGGCAGCTTTCTTGGACGTGCCATATTGCCAGAAGAAACTGCTGACTGGTCGCTCACGAGCATCCAAAGCCGTCTCATCATGATCGGTGCACGGGGTGTGCGACATGCGCGCAAGATCACTTTCCAGCTGGCGGAGGTCGCGGTATCGGGCAGCGTCTTCGGCCAAATCCTTGCCGCCATCCGCACGCTCAAGCCAACGCCGAGGCCAGCATGACGGCAAGCACAACAAAACCGAGACAAAAGCGGCTCGATAGTTGCGCCTTGGCGCTGCCCAAATGGTCCAAAGCCCGAAAAGCTCGAAAACCGCGCTTGCGGAACCCTCAAAATCGATGATCTTGCGGCCGACATCGCCTTCAGAGTTGAAAATGCCCACGAAAACGGTCAAAATCCTCACAACACAAAGTTACTTGGGAAATATCGGCTTATGTCTCACCCCACTCACTTGCGCAGCCAATTCCCAAACGGGTTTCGCTTCGGGGCGGCCACATCGAGCTATCAGATCGAGGGTCATCAATTTGGCGGCGCAGGTCGCACCCATTGGGATGATTTTGCGGCGGGTCCCGGAAATGTCGTGCGCGCGGAGCATGGCGGCCAAGCCTGCGATCATTATAATCGGTACGAAGAAGACCTCGATTTGGTCAAAGACGCTGGCTTTGATGCTTATCGCTTTTCTGTCAGCTGGGCGCGCGTCCTACCTGAAGGCCGCGGTACGCCTAATCCCGAAGGTTTGGATTTCTATGATCGCTTGACCGACGCCATGCTGGAGCGTGGGCTTGATCCATGGGTCACGCTTTACCACTGGGAGCTCCCGTCGGCGCTTGCCGATCTTGGGGGATGGCGCAATCGCGACATTGCTATGTGGCTTGCAGACTTTGCGGAAGTCATCATGGGACGCATCGGGGACCGTATGCACGCCATCGCTCCGATCAACGAGCCTTGGTGTGTTGCATGGCTCTCGCATTACTTGGGTCTTCATGCTCCAGGTTTGCGCGATATTCGCGCCACCGCGCGCGCAATGCATCATGTCTGTCTTGCGCATGGCACGACAACCCAGGCCCTTCGCGCCATGGGTTTGAGCAATCTCGGCGGCGTGTTCAATCTCGAATGGTCGCACCCTGCTGACGACACTGATGACGCTCGCGAAGCGGCTGCGCTCTATGATGACATTTACAATAATTTCTTCTTGGGCGGTGTTTTCAAAGGCGCATATCCTGAGCGCATCGTGCAAGGTCTCGGCGCGCATCTGCCTGGCGGATGGGAAAATGATTTTGACACGATCACGACCCCCCTCGATTGGTGCGGTCTGAACTACTACACATGTTCCCGCATTGCTCCTGCCCCGGAAACCCCTTGGCCGCATCTGCGCGCTGAAGAAGGCCCTTTGCCGAAAACACAGATGGGGTGGGAAATATACCCTGACGGGCTAAAGCAGTTTTTGCTGCGCACGGCCCAGGAGTTTACCGGCGATCTGCCGTTGTTCATCACCGAAAATGGAATGGCCAATGCAGATGTAGTGACAAATGGAACCGTCGACGACCAAGCCCGCATCTCTTTCGTGCAAGCGTATCTCAATGCAGTGCAAGACGCCATCGCGGAAGGTGTCCCTGTAAACGGTTACTTCTTGTGGTCCCTTATGGACAATTTCGAATGGGCAGTGGGCTATGAAAAACGCTTCGGCGCGGTCCATGTCGATTTCGAGACCCAGAAACGTACGCCAAAGGCCTCTTGGCACTGGCTCAAATCCGGCCTAAGCGAATGACCCTAGCTGTTCACACCGACATATTGTCCAACCAAATGATCCATCCCATGTCCGACGCGCCCCTTATTCTATGTGCCGACATTGGCGGAACCAACACGAGGCTTGCGCTCTTTGATGGGCAAAAGATGCGCGCAGACAGCGCTGCGTCTTATAAGAACGAAGGCGTGCCACGCGTCGAGGATCATCTCGCATCTTATCTCCTCGAAACCAGTGTGCGCCCCGATGCAGTCAGTCTCGCT
>SPJP01000228.1 GCA_006844665.1 Paracoccaceae bacterium | reverse complement strand
GGGGGGGGCATTCCTCGCCTACTAAAGAGCCGTCATAGGCCTTTTGGCCACAATTGTTCAGTTGGTGCCAGGCGTAGCCGCTGCCATCTGGGTACAGGGCAACGATCCGGTCAACGCCGTAGGCAATGTTCTTGGTGCCCAACAAAGCGATGGCACGTTTGGCTTTGACGTCTTCGCCAATCGTACGGGCGTCAAAGCAATCAAACCAATTCGGCGCAATCGTTGGCGACACTTCTGCGGGGCGGTCGTAGATCTCGGTAAAGCCCCGTGGGGAGTTCACCAGGACAAAGCAGGCCCGGAAGCCCAAAGGCGAGCTTTCGGAATAGATCCCTTGGTAGTCGATTACAGGCAACGAAGTCGGTTCGCCGGACAACAGGGTCATGGTCACTTTGTCCTGGACCGGTCCCGGAACATGGTAGGCATAGCTTTGGGTGTACCAAATGCCCGCCCCCGCAAGAGCGGCTGCAACGACGATCGCCCCGGCGGCGAGTTTCCCGCTATTCATGACGCTGTCCTAGCGGGCTATGGTTTCGGGCGCGGCTCATGCTGCGTCCTCGACGCTCCAACCGCCTGCCTTGGTTTGCACAAACGCATCAGCGCATTGCTTGGCCAAGGCCCGGACTCGCCCGATATAGGCTTGGCGTTCAGTCACAGAAATAACTCCGCGTGCATCCAGCAGGTTAAAGATGTGGGACGCCTTGATGCACTGGTCATAAGCCGGGTGCGCCATAACAATACGCTTGCCGGTTTTCGGATCATCGGCAACTGCGCTCAGGATCGAAGCGCATTCCGCCTCGGCTTCCTCAAAATGCTTTAGCAGCATTTCCGTATTGGCCGTATCAAAGTTGAACCGCGCGTATTCTTCCTCGGTCTGGCGGAAAATATCGCCATAGGTCAGCGGGATCGGGGCAGATGGGTCGTTGAACGGCATGTCCATCACATGGTCCACACCAAGGATATACATCGCCAAGCGTTCCAACCCATATGTCAGCTCGCCCGAGATCGGGTGACAGTCATGGCCGCCCACTTGCTGGAAATAGGTGAACTGGGACACTTCCATCCCGTCACACCAGACTTCCCAGCCAAGACCCCAAGCGCCAAGTGTCGGGCTTTCCCAGTCATCCTCGACAAAGCGAATGTCATGCAAGGATGCGTCAATGCCAATGGCCTTCAGCGACCCCAGGTAAAGCTCTTGCAGATCAGGCGGGCTGGGTTTGATCAGCACTTGGTACTGATAGTAATGCTGCAACCGGTTTGGGTTTTCACCATAGCGCCCATCGGTCGGGCGACGGGACGGCTGGACATAGGCCGCAGCCCAAGGGGTCGAGCCAAGCGACCGCAAGGTGGTGGCCGGATGGAACGTCCCTGCCCCGACCTCCATGTCATACGGTTGCAATACCGCGCAGCCTTTGGCTGCCCAGTAGGATTGAAGTCGCAAAATGATCTCTTGGAACGAGCGCGGCGTGTCCATAAATTAGCCCCTTGGTCAAAGCGCGTTCTGCATAGGCAACAGGACCCGGGGGGTCAACGTGGTGAAATGCAATATTGGCGTGCATACAGGGCCTAAGTTGGTACTGTACGCAGGATTAAGTAAAAAAGAGCGGAATCACGCGACATGATACGGGTATTAGCAGCAATTATTGCAGCGATTTTTCTAGGTTTTTCAGCGCCAGCTGCGAAAGCCCAAGACGCATTCTGGGTTCAGATCGAGTCGAACCCCACTTTGACGGCCGCCGAAGCCTCTGCCCGGCGCTATTCCAGCGCTGTAGACAGCGTGGTTGGTTTCCGGTTGTCCTCTGGCTGGTATGCGATTGCTGCGGGCCCCTACACGCAAGCGGACGCACAAGCAGAATTAAGACGGCTAAGTTCCTTGGGCCTGCTGCCCCGGGACGCTTATGTCGAAGGCACAGACCGTTACGGTCCACAGTTCTGGCCTGTTGGCGATGACGCCCTGGCGCGATTTGTACCCGGCCAGGCCCCTGAAACTCCGGTTCTAAGCACCGGCCCTGTTGTCGAAGTCACCGATAATGCCGCAGTTGTAGAAGGCGCGGCAGCACCGACCCCAGTTGTTCCAGAGCCTGAGCCTGAAGAAACCCGGCGCGAGGCGTTGCAATCTGAACGCCTGCTCGACCGCCCTGCCCGTGAAGAATTGCAGATCGCGTTGCAGTGGTTTGGTTTTTATCGTTCTGGCATCGACGGCGCATTTGGCCCCGGCACCCGGAATTCGATGGCCGCATGGCAAACATCAAAAGGTTTCGAGCCCTCTGGCGTGCTGACCACCAAACAGCGCGGCCTGCTACTGACCGAATATCAGGATCAATTGAACAGCGTCGGCCTTGCAGTTGTCACAAATGAAGAAGCCGGCATCGAAATGCAGCTGCCAACCGCTCGGGTTGCCTTGTCGCGCACCGAAGCGCCCTTCGTTCATTACGACAACACAGACGGGTCTGGCACCACTGTTCTTATGATCAGCCAAGAAGGCAATCGCGCCACATTGCACGGTCTATATGACGTGATGCAAACGCTGGAAATCGTGCCGCTGGACGGGGAACGCTCCAAGCGGAACAATGACTTCACGATCACTGGCCAAAACGACCAGATGCACAGCTACACCTATGCCCGGCTGGAAGGCGGCACCGTCAAAGGCTTTACCATGACGTGGCAGCCATCAGAGGCAGAGCTGATGAACAAGATCGCCTTGATCATGCGCGAAAGCCTGCGCTCCACAGGTGACACTGCTCTGCCTGAAACCGCTGGCCAGGACAATGAACAGCGCATCGACCTGCTGGCTGGCCTGGAAATCCGTCAACCGGTGCGGTCCCGCTCGGGCTTTTATATCGACGCGCGCGGCACTGTGTTGACCACGACCGAAGCCATTGACCAATGCGCCCGCGTTACGTTGTCGGGTGTTTATGATGCCGAAGTCATAGGCCGTGACGACGCGGCAGGCTTTGCCGTTCTTCGGTCCCGCACAGCCCTTGCGCCAATTTCATATGCTCAGTTCATGGCCGAAGCGCCGCGCTTGCGGTCCGACATTGCTGTTGCAGGCTTTTCCTTTGAGGGCGCGCTGGGGGCACCAACCCTTAGCTTTGGCCGTCTAGAAGACCTGCGCGGACTTGCTGGCGAGGAAGAGTTGGCGCGTCTGTCCGTTGACGTCCGCGACGGCGACACTGGCGGTCCGGTTCTGGATGCCAGCGGGGCTGTGATTGGCATGCTGGGCCCACGTTTGGACAGCAGCTCTCAGCGCCTGCCTGACGGTGTGAACTTTGCGATCAAAGGCTCTGCCCTTTCGGATGGTCTGCGCGGTGCTGGCGTAGGCACCCAAACAGCTTCAGCCGGTGCGCCGCTCGACCCCGTGGACCTGACACGCATCGCTGCTGATATGACCGCTTTGGTTGGGTGCTGGAACTAAGCCCTTTTCCAGGTGAGAAAACAAAACCCCGCCCCATATGAATGAGGCGGGGTTTTTCTTTCAGGATCTGCCTGAAGGTCGACCTTAGCCCACTGCCCCTTCCGACAAAATGACCAAAGGCGCTTCAATCTTATCATCCGACAACATCAAAGCACTTAGCCCCGCAGCCCCAGACGGTGTGCTGACATAGCCAAGCGTCTTGGCCTCGGTCACGCCATCCTCGGCTTGCTGGTCAGTTATCGTGACGAATTCATTGGCCAGTTCGGACAAGACCTCAAAGGCCAGCATGGACGGCGCTTTGCAATCCAAGCGGCCCATATTGGAAACGGGGCCTTCTACAGTCACCGACGTTCCAGCAACCACGCTGTCACGCAGGCACGCGGCGGCATCAGGCTCGACCACAATGATGCGCGGCTGTACAGGCCAATCCTGACGGATCATATAAGCCACGGCTGCGGCCAACCCGCCAACCCCTGCCTGCAGGAACACGTGGCTTGGCCATTGGCCAAGGTTTGCAAGCTGATCACGCATCTCGGCTGCGATAATCGTATAGCCTTCCATGACCAGACGCGGCGGCTCGGTATAGCCGGGCCAAGATCCATCGGCCAAATGAACTGCCCCAGTCGCCTGGGCATCAGCCACAGCTGCATCAACACTTTCTTCATACGTGTCGCCGGACCAAACCACTTGGGCCCCTTTGGCCTGCAACCTACCCGCAAAAGCTTCGGGAACCGACCGCGCAAGATGAATGCGGGCCTGCGCCCCAAAAACCCGAGCGCCCGCCGCAACTGACATCCCGTGATTACCCGCCGAGGCGCAGACAAAAGTGACCTGCGACGCGTGCCGACGAACCTCTTCGCTTGCATAGTCTTCGGCGGACAGCGCTCGTCCCAACTGAGCCTCGATCAACTTCGCAACGGCATAGACACCGCCCACGGCTTTGAACGCGCCTAGGCCCATTCTGTTGGTCTCATCTTTTACGAACAAACGCTCGCCGCGCCACTCATAGGTCCCCAAGGCAGATGTCTGATAGCCAGGACAGGCCTGCAGCAGCGCCTTCGGACGATCTGGATACAACTGCATCATGCGCGCCAGAACCTAAGGGTAAACACTGCAAAAACGGCCATCAGCTCTAACCGACCTGTCAGCATAGCGATCGCCAGCATCCATTTCGCAGGGTCATTCAACGTTGAAAAGTTGCCAGCGGGGCCAATTGTATCACCCAAACCAGGGCCAATATTGGCCAAAGCGGTTGCGGCCCCGGAAAGCGAGGTCAGGAAATCCAAACCTGTAAAGCCCAAAGCCACGGCCAAAACACCAACCGCCACGGTAAACATAACGAAAAACGCCATGACCGAGGACAAAACATCCTGGCTAACAGCCCGCCCCGCATAGCGCGGCACAAACACCCCGTGGGGGGAATGGATCCGCTTGATCTGGACTTGGATCGACGCGATCAGCAGCTGAAATCGGAACACTTTGATCGAGCATGCCGTCGATCCCGCGCAGCCACCAATCAGGCCTGCAAAGAACAACACAACAGCCGGGAACGCCCCCCATTGCATATAGTCCGAACTGGCGAAACCCGTGCCCGTCATGACCGATGCGGTGTTAAACAGGGCTTTGCGAAAACTGACCTCCTGCGACACGCCAACGGAAAAGAACTTCCATAAGGAAATGGCAATAACAATCGTGAACACCACCATGAAAAAGGCCCGCACTTGGGGGTCGCGCAGCAAGGGTTGCGATGTTCCCGCGATAAGCTGTACGTAGCGCACGAATGGCAAGGCGGCGATGACCATAAAGACGACCGCCGCATATTCGATGGACGCAGGCATCTGCGAAAACGACGCGTCACTATTGGCAAACCCACCGGTCGACAAAGTGGTCATAGCGTGAACCATGGAATCAAACGGCCCCATTCCAAGGCTTAGATAGGTCAGGCCACAGGCAACGGTAAGGCCCAGGTAGATGACCGAGATCCTTTGGGCAATCTCACCGGCACGGGGCAGGATCTTGCCCAAAGTATCAAAGCCTTCTGTCCGAAAGATCTGCATGCCACCAATCCGCAGCTCGGGCAGGAAAACCATAGCCACAACAATGATCCCTACCCCACCGAACCACTGCATCAACCCGCGCCATAATTTCAGGCCGGCGGGCATGTCCTCAATCTGGGTGAACACGGTCGACCCAGTGGTCGTAAAAGCGGACATCGCCTCAAAAAACGCATCGACGAAACGGGCCTCGGTCGCGCCAAACAAGAAGGGCAACGCGCCAAAAAGTGGCAGTGCCAGCCAAACCCCAAAGGTCAGCAAAAAGATCTGTTGGATCGACAGGCGCGGGCCCATGGCGTTGGAACAAGCAATCGTCAACAACAGCCCAGCCATCCCGGTGATGGCCCCGGATTCCAGAAACACATGCCACTGGCCATTCTGCGCCACGACATCGGCCAGATATGGGAACAACATCGACACGCCCAATGCGGTCAGCAAAAGGCCCGTCACATAGCCGACAGGACGTAAATCAAACATGGCGAAAGGCTTGGCCGTCTGGGCTGGCACTGTCAATGGGGGCAAAAGACGTGGCCCACCGGCTTTGGGCATTTTTGCCCGCAAGGCCCCTGCTACATGCTGGCGCAGATCGGGCTTGGTGCGCTTGACGAGACCGATCAACATGTCTAGCCATGCCTTCGTGGTGATTTGGATGCCGGATTGCAGGCCACGTAAAACATTCTGCTAAAGAGGTTTCGGTCCCCTAAATCCGATACCTGCTTTGAGCCCCGTTCTGGCGCGGTGGCTTTTTGACATCTGGTTTCGACCAGAAAGGAGAGACGATGACCGAAGATACCAAATGGAACACACGTACAAAACTGGTGCATTCTGGAACCCGGCGCAGCCAATATGGTGAAGTGTCCGAAGCCCTGTTCCTAACCCAAGGCTTTGTCTACGAAACAGCCGAACATGCCGAAGCCCGGTTCATCGAAACCGGCCCGGATGAGTATATCTACGCCCGCTATGGCAACCCGACCGTGCGCATGTTCGAAGAACGGATTGCGGCCCTGGAAGGCACCGAAGACGCGTTTGCAACGGCGTCCGGCATGGCGGCGGTCAACGGCGCGCTGGTATCTATGTTAAAAGCTGGCGACCATGTGGTCAGCGCAAAGGCTCTGTTCGGGTCGTGCCTGTATATTCTGGAGGAAATCCTGACCCGCTACGGGGTAGAGGTGACCTTTGTCGATGGCACCGATCTGGACCAATGGCGCAACGCAATCCGGCCAGACACCAAGGCCGTGTTCTTTGAATCCCTTAGCAACCCGACACTGGAAGTGATCGACATCAAAGCTGTCGCCGATCTTGCCCATGCGGTGGGCGCGCTTGTCGTGGTCGACAACGTCTTTGCCACACCGATTTTTTCCAACGCTGTAAAACTAGGCGCGGATGTGGTCGTCTATTCGGCCACCAAACATATCGACGGTCAAGGCAGGTGTCTGGGCGGCGTTATCTTAGGCTCAAAGCAGTTCATCCGCAAAGTTGCCGAACCCTATCTGAAACACACAGGTGGCGCGCTTAGCCCCTTCAACGCGTGGGTGATGCTGAAGGGGATGGAGACTTTGGATCTGCGTTGCCATGCCCAAGCAGATTCAGCTTTGTCGATTTCCCAAGCTTTAACTGGGCACGACAAGTTGGATCGCACGATCTTTCCACACCTTTCCGACCACCCGCAATACGAGCTGGCCAAAGACACAATGCTAAAGGGCGGCACGGTGTTGTCGCTAGTGTTGAAAGGCGGCAAAGACGCTGCGTTCCGGTTCCTGAATGCGTTGGAAATCATCACGATCTCGAACAATCTGGGCGACGCCAAATCAATCGCGACCCATCCGGCAACGACGACACACCAGCGCCTTACCCCAGAACAGCGCGAACAGCTAGGCATCGGCGATGGCCTGATCCGTCTGTCCGTCGGGTTAGAGGACACACAAGACCTGATCAAAGACATCCAAGCCGGGCTCGACGCTGTTTAAATGCACCTTCACGCGCCGGACCTTTACCCAAAGGCAGGATAATTGATCCGGCGCGTGCCAAACTTCGCAAAATCAGCGTCACTGGTCGCTGATTTCACGCCCATTTCATGTAGAATGTCGTATTGTTCCAGAAATTCACCCTAAAAGGGCGGGCGATCGCCCCCATATGGGCCATATATACTCACGAACCCTAACCCTTGGGGAAACCAATGAACGTTTATTCGCCAAAGCAAAATGCGATCCCGGATAGCGATGACGCAAGCGTTGCGCTGGCGACCCTGCGCGCTTGGGCGGCAACCGCTTCTGCTGCACAAGTTGCGGCCCTGGATCCGGCGTTGCGCCACTTGGTGCCGGGATATGTGGCAGAATATCCCGCCCTTGCTCGCGCTTACCCCGAGGATTTCCTTGCCGATACAGAATACAAAGACACCCTGCCCGATTTGCAGAACGGCCCCGCCAGCCTGATCCGCGGCGCGCGCCAGCAGATCCAACATGTGGGCATTTCCAACTTTCGCCTGCCGGTGCGGGTTGAAACACGTGACGGCGCGCCTTTGACATTGGAAACCAGTGTCACCGGAACCGTCAGCCTAGAGGCCGAGAAAAAGGGCATCAACATGTCCCGGATCATGCGGACCTTTTACAAACATGCCGAACAGACCTTTAGCTTCAACGTGATCGAGCGGGCATTAGACGACTATAAAACAGACCTCGAAAGCTTTGACGCCCGCATTCAGATGCGCTTTTCTTTCCCGATGAAGGTCAACAGCCTGCGGTCTGGTTTGTCGGGCTACCAATATTATGACATCGCGCTTGAACTGGTTGAAAGCGCTGGCATCCGCAAAAAGATCATCCATCTGGACTATGTTTATTCGTCGACTTGCCCCTGCTCGTTAGAGCTATCAGAGCATGCCCGCCAGTTCCGGGGCCAATTGGCCACGCCGCATTCGCAGCGCTCGGTCGCGCGGATCTCGGTCGAGCTTAGCAGCGATCCCAAATGTCTGTGGTTCGAAGATCTGATCGAAATGGCCCGCGCAGCCGTTCCGACGGAAACCCAAGTTATGGTCAAACGCGAAGACGAACAGGCCTTTGCTGAATTGAACGCTGCCAATCCGATCTTTGTCGAAGACGCCGCGCGTCTGTTCTGCGCCCAGCTTCAGGCCGACCCGCGCGTCGGTGACTTTCGGGTTGTTGCCAGCCACCAGGAAAGCCTGCATTCCCACGACGCTGTATCAGTCTTGACCGAAGGCCCGACCTTTCAAGCCGACAGCCTAGACCCGCGTCTGTTCCAATCCCTGTTCCACGTTGGCTAGGGTCGCGATACTTAGGAATGTTCTTCCGCAGCAATCGCAGCGAAGGCGCGGTTATACGCTTTCAGGGCATCGACATAAGTCACGGCCCCCAGCAGCCGCGCGGGATCGGTATTTGTGGCCGGGGTCACAATGGGAAGAACACCGTTGGGACTGCGTTCCAGTAACGGCATGACCTCCTCCAATGTCGCGCTCGCAATCACGCATTTGCCCTCATCAGTCATAGTCTGCAGAAGATCTTCGGCCGGTGCATGGGCATGGCCCAACGGCAGCATGATCCGTCCGACACGTACTGTCCGCAGCAAATAGGCCTGGGGCCCTGCCGCCAAATGCACATCCCTGCGTTCCAGCTGGGTCAAAAAGAACGACCGATCCACAAGGCGGCTGGCCAAAGCCGTGGACATGCTGACAGCGACCATAACCGCCAAGCCGGTCTGCCAGTCCCCCGTCAGTTCGAAAACAATCAACACCGTTGAAATTGGGGCACCCAAAACAGCCGCCGCAACTGCGCCCATCCCTGCCAATGCGTACAGGCTTTCTGACCCCGACACCTCGGGAAATATGCCGGTTGCGATCAATCCAAAAGCCAGCCCCGTCAAAGCGCCAATCATAAGCGAAGGCGAAAAGATACCGCCCCCCATGCGCCCAGCCATCGTAACTGAAACGGCAATGGTTTTGATCACCACGAACACAATGGCTTCGTGCATCAGCAAACCGCCCGTCAGCGCAGCCGAGGTCGTCTGATACCCAACGCCAATGATATGCGGAAAGAATATAGCCACAGCCCCAAGCAACAGCCCCGCACAGGCCGGACGCAAGATCGCCGGTAACCCCGTGGCCTTTTGGACCCAATTGCCAAAATCATCAGCCCAGAACACGGATCGCATCAAAGTGACAGCCACAAGGCCCGACACCAGACCCAGCACCAAAAAGGCGGGCAGTTCCACATAGAAAGCCAGGATGCTGCCCCCCGCAGGCAAAGCGAACTCTGTCACATCCCCAAATGCCAAGCGGTTGATCACCGTACCCGCGACGCTGGCGATCACAATCGGTGCAAAAGCATGAACCGCAAAATGGCGCAAGACGACCTCTAACGCGAACAAAGCACCTGCAATCGGCGCGTTGAAGCTGGCAGAAACTGCGGCAGCCACGGCACAGCCCAGCAAGTCACGCCCGGTAATCCCATCGGCATGAATGCGGTTGCTGACCCAGCTGGAAATCACGGCGGCCAAATGCACAACTGGCCCTTCGCGGCCGGTAGAGCCCCCGCTGGACAACGTGATCAGCGAGGCCAGCGCACTGACCAAACCTTCTTTCTTTTCGACGCGGCCCTCGTTCAAGGCCGCGCCTTCAATC
>SPJP01000226.1 GCA_006844665.1 Paracoccaceae bacterium | reverse complement strand
CCGCCTTGCGCGGCCAACGCCCCCAAAGTGATCGTCGGCGGGAAGGTATCGACATAGGTCGCGGTTACTACGTTGGACGCAGTGTTGTTGTTACCCGACGAGTCGGTGAACGTGGCCGATGCGACGGACAGGCTAAGCGCACCCGGGGCGTCTGGTGTCAGGGTGACAACGTAGTTTTTGCCCGAACCCGTCATGGTCGCCTGTGCATTGACCAATGTCAGGTCGCCGAGCGCGAAATTCGTGACGGATTCCGAGATTGTGACCGCACTGGTGTAGGTTCCGTCGCCCTGCAGCGCCAATGCGCCCAGAGTGATCGTCGGCGGTGTGGTGTCGGTATAGGTCGTTGTAATTGTGTTTGACGCGTCGACATTGGCATTGCCAGATTTGTCGGTCAGGCCACCCGCTTTCGCGAACAGGGAAATTGGCCCACCTTCGGGGGTGACATAGAAGCGGTACACGCCAAGCGCTGTCCGGGTCATGGTCAGGTAGGTCGCGCCGGTCAGGGTAAAAGAGCTTGCGGCCAAATCGGCGTCTTCTGGCGAGCCACCTGTTCCGTTAAGGATGCGAACGTCTGTGTAGAATCGATCCACCCCGCCTGACGCGAAAGGCGTGAAGGCGTCCAAGCTTACCACAGGAGCGGTCGTATCCGAAAAGGCGTAGGAAATCTGGTTAGAGGCCGTGTTTGAATTGCCCGAACTGTCGTACAGCCTGCCTGCCTGTACTTCGAGTGTGACGTCCCCTGACGTGGTTGGGTTGACCGTAATCTCCCAGCTTTTGCCGTCGGACCGAACACCGCTGATATTTGTGGCCGTTCCTTTTTGAACTGTCAGGTCACCCAGGCCCGGATCATACCGAACTGCCTCGCTACTGGTCAGGATCGATTTGATCATGCCCGTCGAAGGGTCCAGTACAAAATCGCTTAGGGACAAGGTTGGCTTGATGGTGTCAATTTCGAACGTCGCCACGTTGGAGGCTAGTTCGTTTGTATTGCCGCGCAAGTCCTCGGCTTGGCCGGCTGGGATTTGAAATGTGATCTCGGTGTTTTCAGGGAATGGACCTGTAATTAGGGCGAACAGCCTGTCGGTTCCGTTGTTATTGATCCGAAGGATCGAGGCGGAACCGCCCCCAGTAATCGTAATATCGCTGGCGTCTATGTTCACGGCTTCCGATGCCGTGATGGCAAGGAGGTAGATCGAACTCTGCTTGGTAATATCGCCCAATGTGATCACCGGACGGGAAGTATCCGCATAGGCGTGGGTAATCGTGTTAGATGGATCTGCGAGGCCCGCAACCGTACCACGTCCGTTGTAGACCGCTGTCCCGGTATTCAGGCTGATTTCACCATCTGCAGTTGGCGTTACAATAATCTCATAGGTTCCAGCGGCGTTGATCTCTTTGCCTGATCCATCCAGCCCGCTGCTATCCCCACCCCTGAAGGTTCCGCGCGTGATTGAAACTTTATCATCATCAAACAGAAAATCTGCGTCTACCGTCATGTTGCTGGTCAGGTAAGAAACGGTCCCGTCGGACCCTAAGACCGGGACAAAATCAGAAAGCGAGACATTTGCCTTGGTCAACGGGGGCGAAAACGTCACCGCTGCTCCGGCCACATTAAGCTGGCCGGATTTCTCGCCTCTGAAAGTGCCAGCGTTTACCGACATAGTAACTGGACCGGTGATGAATTGAGCAGAAATGCTGGCGGAAACACTGCTGCCGCCCCTAACCGCCCCATCCCAGGAAAATATTTTCCGCCCAGCCGGACTGGTCGTCACGTTCGTTACGGTTACGTCATAGGGTCGAAAATCATCCCCTGCAGACGTACCCGAACACAGGTGTGCGTTTATACAGAACGTATCAGTCCCGTCAGGTCCACCGTAGACGCCAACGGAAAATGTCCACGCATCGCCTTCCGCGCCAAAATTTGGGACAAACTTCCACGTGCCAGGGTCTGAAACGATTGCATAAGGATTGGTCGTTGCAGCCCGTTCTTCTGAAAGCGTGAAGACCAGCTCTCCATCAACCGGGCCAATCGCGGTTGCGGTGACACGCATTTTAATTCCATCAAGGTACCCGGTAAATTCCAGACCCATTTCAGAAGTGGACTCGAAGGTTGCGGCTGGGCCCTGGTTCCGTTCGATGACCACGTCGGTGTAGCCGCATGCCTCGATATCTGCTTGGGTGATCGTGTTTGCCGAATGATCAACAAAGGTACCGTCACCGAGGATTTCCCCACCCCCTGCATATTTCTGTGTCGCAGAAGGGGATAAGGTTGCAAGGACCATTCTGGCCCGAACTTTTTCTGTCACTCTCGGATTAAAGGAAGCTGAAAGGCCTGCGTAGCAATTGTTACCGATTCTTGTGCTATTTCCAGCCCCGTACGAGGTTGACCCCGTTGTGTCCCACGCCTGCGCGGCGGCGCCCCAGACCATGGCAGAACCTACAACAACAATCCCAAGGCAGCGCTTCAGCGCGCCTTTCGACAGAATACTCGTACACAACATTCCAACTTCCCTAATTCCGAGCCCTGTTTCCGGGCCTATTTTTTTTGTTTATGCCCACAGCTTAGTCGCCCAACTGAGGGCTAAAAAACGGGAATGACCTGCCAAACTTCCCCTGCCGCGCCGTGCGGCACTGCACATGTCAACCTCAACCCAAGGTTGCTTAAGTACTTATCCTGGAAGCAAAAATCTAACATTTTCCGGAAATTTACTGACGCCGAGCAGTAAGAATCAACGCACTTGACTAGGCGTCGGCTAGGCATTTGACGAAGGTGGACGGAGGGGACGAACGATGGATTTATTCCCCTTGAAACCGTTGCGCCTGATCTGCCAAAAATCAGATGCAAATATCGTTGGTTGGAGCTCGCTGTGATCGATTGGGCCACTGTTTTAAAGATTTATCGCAAACAAAACCGGCTGCTGCAAAAGCAAGCGGCGTTTGATTTGGGCGTCGACGTGGTCACCTTATCACGCTGGGAACGGGGTATTTCGGAACCCAACAAGGCGTCTAAAGCGCGGCTGTATGATCTGCTGTTGATGGGAGGCGATCCAAGCGATCTGCCGGTGGTGAAACAGCAAGCCACCTTGGGCGGATCCGTTGCGATTATCAACATGGCGACGGGCTTGTACATCCACACCCATGATCCGCAAAACCTAACCGGCCATGGGACGGAAAATCTTGTAGGCCAGTGCAGCACCAAGTTTATTAAAACAGAACATGCCCGCCAATCGTTCGAGGAAATCAACGGCTTCCTGGGGATGCAGCGCAGTGGTGTGATTTCATATAGTCTGCAACTGGGGGTCGACGAGCGATTTCCAGAAAAAGACATTGAAACTCAGGCCGTTATGCATCGGCAAACCGGGTTCCAACCCGTCATTGTCATCCACAGGCGATTGATTGACAAACAAGGCAATCTCGACCCTGCAGAAAGCGTTCAGTTTTTGACCGAGGACGATCTGCCTGCCCTGTAGCGCGAGGCCGCGGTCACTGGATTTCGCGTGTCCCGGAATATGCCGCGCGGAATGACTGGTAGGCGTCTTGATACGCATCCACCAAATCCTTGTCCGGGTAGACAACCGAGCTTGTTTCGGGGGCCGTGATTACATCGGCAGGCCCGCAGCCCGTGACCGCGATCTGGGCCAGCCGAGCGGCCCCCAAGGCTGCGCCGAACTCTCGCCCTTTGGGCAGTTTTAAGGGCACGTCCAGAACGGTCGCCAGCATTTTCAACCAATAGTCCGATGCGCTGCCGCCGCCGATTGCCGTCAAATCCTCGACCCGAGCGCCGGTGGATCTTAGGGCTTCGAGCGAGTCCTTCAGCCCAAAACTGACGCCTTCCAGAACGGCACGGGTCATGTCATTGTGATCGGTACTGGTGGCCAAGCCGGTGAACGCGCCCCGGATCCGACTGTCGTTATGGGGCGTGCGCTCGCCCGACAGATAGGGCAGAAACCGAACGGCACCGGGGGCTTGCAGTTGGGTACCCAGAGCATTTGTCAGATCGGCAGGGCTTGTCCCAGTGATACGGGACAACCAGTTCAGACTGTCAGTAGCCGACAGCATAACGCCCATCTGGTACCACCGCCCCGGGACTGCATGGCAGAACGTGTGGACGGCCGTTTCGGGGGCGGGTGCATAGGTGTCGCGTGCAGCCAGCACGACGCCCGATGTGCCAAGGGACACGAAGCCTTCGCCTTCATGCAATGCGCCAATGCCGCAAGCCGCTGCAGCGTTATCGCCTGCCCCACCGCAAATGACGACTTCGCCAGAAATGCCCCACCGCTCGCGCAGATCCGAGCGCAAAGTTCCCGCGACCTCGGACCCTTCTACCAAGCCGGGCATCTGGCTTTTGTCCATTCCCCCGGCTGCCAGCAGATCGTCAGACCAAGCGCGCAGGCCTACATCCAGCCAAGACGTGCCCGCACTGTCGGACATGTCGGCCACAAACTGTCCGGTTAGATGGTAGTTCAGGTAGGCCGCAGGCAGCAGCACCGTCGCCACCTGATCAAACACTGCCGGTTCATTTTCCTTCACCCAGGCCAGTTTAGGAGCGGTAAACCCGGGAAAGACAATATTGCCGGATTTATCGCGAACGCCGTCTGTCTGATCGAGCTGGGCCGCTTGTGTTTCCGAACGGGTATCGTTCCACAATATACACGGGCGCAGGACTGCGCCTTTATCGTCCAGCAAAGTCGCGCCGTGCATGTGACCTGCGACCCCAATGCCCCGCAAATCTTTGAATTCGGAGAATTTCTGCCCAAGTTCCGCCATCGCGCTATCCAAAGCGACGATCCAATCGCCAGGGTCCTGTTCAGACCAGCCCGGCGCTGGGTTGGAAACCGAATAGCTGCTTTCAGCAGAGCCGATTGGCTGCCCGGATGTGTCCATAAGCAATGCGCGCAATCCCGACGTTCCAAGGTCGATTCCCAAATAGCTCATTTCGGTCTCCTGATTTCAGGCCATGTCCGGGTCCTAGTCAATCGATAGAGACCCGAAAACCATACAATGTCCACAGGACATGTGATACTTTGACTGCACCGTTTTTAGCATTTTTGACGCCTGCACGAGCATCTTGTGAAATCCAATTTCTGTTCACGAAAATTTGGCGTGTTTGGGGTCACCATGCCGCACGGTAAGCGCTTTCAGTATGTGCTTTCTGTCCACAAATAAGCAAAAATGATTTAAGCAATGGCCATCATCGATTTTGTCTGTCCAAAACGGGCTTTGGTACCAGAAAGGTAGTTCTTTGAAACTCTCTCTAATCGCACGGGTTGCGCTTGTTGCCGCAACACTGGGGTGGGCCTCGGCTGCCTCAGCAGACTTGTTTGTGGGCACCGTAAATTTTGTAGACAATGAAGACCTAAAGCAGGACAACAGGCTTTATTTTAGCTTGAATCACGTCAGCTGGGACGGTGTTTCTTATCAGCCAGAAACCCCAACGCTTTTTGCACTGGAAGCTGATTTCGACGGTTTGCTACAGGCCAGTTTAGTTCTAATCCAAAACTCAGAGTTCGGTCAAACGCTTGCCAGCGATTTTCCTGCGGCTGAAGACGATGCCGGGTTTCTTGCCGCCACGCTGGGATCGGAAGGGCTGAGCCCTGCGCTGTCCCAGGCGATGGGGAACTGGAATACCCCTGAACGCGCGGTTGTGGCCTGGATCATTGCGAACTCTGCCGAGTTGATCCAGTTAGCAACAAGCTCAGGCGACCTAAATGACCAAGCGGAAAATCAATGGAAAAAGAATGCAACTGCAATTGAGCAATATCTGCGGCGCGCAGAAGGCCCGCTGAAGCAGATGGTGACTATTGCAAGCGACAAAGAGGTCGAAACGCGCAACTTGACTCTGGGCTATCTTGGCCAGCTTGTGCAGCCCGCCCTGAAGAACTTGGGCTATTACGATGGAGAAGTTGACGGGCTGTGGGGTCGCCTAAGCGCAAGAGCGATCCGCGCATTTCAGCGCGATCTAGGGGCTTTGCCAACGTCCTACCTTAGCCTAGACCAGATCGGTCAGCTGCAACAAGCTTATGGCGCGGGGTTGACGACGCAGGCGGCTTTGATAACGCCTTGGGCCAGTTCGATTGAACAAAGCTCGTCCGCGACCGAGACAGCCATGTCAGAGGTTGAAACCCTTGAAGCGGCGCTCGTCGAACAAAGGAAGGTGTCAGAGGATCTGAGCAGCGCCTATGACCGTGCCCTAGATAATCTAACCGCCATCCAAACCGCCAATAGCGAATTGGAAGACATGCTGGCAGCGCAGGCCGAACAAGAGGCGGCGCGCAACCAGCAGTTGGAAAACCAAGTGGCCAATTTGACTGCGCAGATGGAAACGCTGACCCAGGATCTTGCGGCGCAGTCGGCAGAACTGGCCGCCAGCGCTGAGGCCTACACCCAGTTGGAAGAAGAGGCAGCTTCCGACAGCAGAGAGGCGGAGAAACTTTCTGAACTGGAAGAGATGGTCGCCTCTTTGACCGCGGATTTGGATGCCAAGGCAGAAGAAGCCCAACTAGCTGAAGAGTTGGAAAATCAACTGTCGCTTGTGAATGCCGAATTGCTGGAAAAAAAGCAGCAGATCGAGGCGTTTCGAACTGTAGAAAGCCAGTTGGACGACGCCACAGCGCAGTTAGCAGCCAAGGCCGAAGAAAACGAAGCCCTTTCGTTACAGCTTAGGGAAGCAGAGGCCGCCTTGCCCGAAGCATCAAGCCCAAAGGAAGTCGTTCCAGCGGAACTCTTGGCCAAGCTGCAGGAATCTTCGGAAACGATTGCTTCTTTGAACGCTCAGCTGGAACAGGCCGATGAGGGCAACGCGATCCCTTTGCAGCGCTTCACATCCGTTCGAGATTCATTGACCCAAAGAGTTTCGATGCTGAACAACATGATCGTTGAAGAACGCGACAACACGACCGAATACCGCAACAAATGGTTCGCGGCCCAAGCGCGGTTGGAGGAGTTTCAGGACGCGTGCCGCGCAGATCCTGCCTGTGCGGAAGCAATGCGTTTGAACTGATCAAGCCATCATAGCTGTGAACAATGGATCGAGCGGCGCTATCGCAGCTCGATTTTTGTTTGAGCGACCCCGCCTTGGGCATCAATGACCTGCAATGTGACAAAGCCCGGCTGGATCAAAGGCAGCTCGACCTCTCGCCTTTGGATCAGACCGCCAATGGGTGCGCCATCGGCCAGAATCGCAAAGGGCGGACTGCCACCGCGCAATTTTAGGGTGACGCCTTGATCCGCCAGCCGCATGACGGCGCCGTTGGGTGGAAAGGCGATTTCGGGGCCGGTGTTGGTAACCCGCGCGTCGCCGACAAAGCGCTGCAAAGGGCGCGGCAGGTTCGCGTTTTCGACCAGCAGCGTTTCGGGCGGAGGGGGCGGCGCAGGTTCAAACCGATCTGTGATGGTTTGGAATGCGCTGAACAGCAGGGGGGCGGCAAGGTCTGCCCCGAATGCCCCGGGCACTGGGGTGCCATCCGGGCGGCCCAGCCAAACACCCACGACATATTCCCCATCATACCCGATCGCCCAGGCATCGCGGTTGCCATAGCTTGTGCCGGTTTTATACGCCAAGCCCTTGGCCGCGTGGGCAGGCGGTGGAACACCCCGTAGGATATCGCCGATTTGCCAAGCGGATGCCGCAGACAAGAACCTCGTGCCCCCCGCCTTGGCCGTGTCGGCAGACCAGCCTGGATGAACGGCAGTGCCGCCAGATGCAATCCCTGCGTAAAGGGCGACCAGGTCTTCCAATGTCACCCCAACACCGCCCAGCGCCACGGCCAGGCCCGGCGCACCGCCCGGCAATTGCGCATCCATCCCTGCCTGTCGCATCCCCGCCATCAAACGCGCTGACCCGATTTCCTGGGTGAGCTTCACGACCGGAATATTCAGCGAGGCTTGCAAGGCCCCCCTTAGGGATATCGTGCCGCGCCATGTGCGATCAAAGTTCTGGGGGGAATAGGTGCCGAACGCGGTCGGGCGATCCTCGATCAGGGTTTCGGGATGGGCGCGGCCGCTGTCGAATGCCAGCCCGTAGACCAAGGGTTTTAGCGTGGATCCCGGCGAGCGCAGGGCCTGGGTCATATCGACATAGCCCTGACGCGCGTCACCTAATCCGGCGGACCCCACCGAAGCGCGGATCAAACCGGTCGAATGCTCGACCACAATCAAAGCAGCGGACAGCTGGGCCCCGTGCGATGACGCGGTTTGGGCGGCTAAGGCTTCTAACCTGGTTTGCCAATCTGCGTTAATGCTCAGGTCGTGCCTTTGCCGCGCGGGGTTTGCGCGGGCGACACGGTCTGACAGATGGGGTGCAAGCTGTGGGAAGTGTCGCTGCCGGCTGGGAATTGTGGCACGCAATGCCGACTGCATGGCCTCCACGTGCATTGTGCCTGACTGGACCGCCCGGTGCAGAACGCGGTCGCGCGCTGTTTTTGCAGCATTTGGATAACGGTCGGGGCGTCTTTGGGACGGCGATTGGGGAAGCGCGACCAGCAGGGCTGCCTCGGACGGCGTCAGGCGTTTGGGTTCTTTGCCGAACCACGCAAGACTGGCTGCACGCACGCCTTCGATATTGGCCCCGTAGGGCGCAAGGGTCAGATACAGCGTTAAGATCTGGTCCTTTGTCAGCGCGCGTTCCAGGGCCATCGCGACCCGAACCTGACGCAGCTTTCCGGACCATGCACCTGTGCCGCTTTGTTCCAGCAAACGGGCGACCTGCATTGTCAAGGTAGAGCCGCCCGACACGATCCGGCCATGCCTTGCGGCTTGGCCAAAGGCGCGGGTCACGGCCCACAGGTCAACGCCGGAATGGGTGCGAAAGCGCTTATCTTCGAACGCCAGCAGCATGGCGATGTAATCTGGGTCCACCTGATCCAAAGACACCTGCATGCGCCACAAACCGTCTGCCACAGTGTAGGCGCGCAGCAAGGTGCTGTCATGGCCGCGTGTTTCCACACTGGTTTCGGGCACCAGAACGGGCAGGTCTGTGCGATCCACCCATGCCCTTAGCTGGTCGAGGCCCAGAGCCGCCCCGTACAAAAGGGCCGCCAAAAGGAACAGGGCGCGCATGGCAGATTACCGCACGACCTGCACGCGGCTTGTATCAGTGATCGCGCGGTATTGCGGGCGGTACATATCCTCGACCAAGGCGGCAGGATGGGTATAGGTACCCGGCGACACGGCGCGGACAATGTAGGCCAGCTGGAACGGGTTATCGGACCGCCAGTCTACCGCCGCCCGGAACCTATCCGACAGAAACTCTGCATTGTCGGGAATGGTGTTCAGGGACAGGAAGTCCAGATCTGCAATCTCGCCACTGCGCAGAAGGTTGGGGTTGTCGATTTCAAACCCAGCAGGCAGGGGATCGGACACCATCAGACGGGCGTTCCGGTCGCCAAGCGGGGTGATCTTCAACACTGTCACAAGCCGGGTGCCAACGGCAATATGATCCGGCTGAACCGGCGCGCCGTCCAGGGTGAAATATAGCCTGTCGATGCGGTAGCCATTGCCACCGGCGGGCTGGGGCACCTCTGGTACGCCGAATGTTGTCAGCACCAAGGTTTCATCGCGATCCGCGTTGCTTTGGATCTGCATGGGCGAGAACGTGTCTTGGTCCAACACACGGACAAGCGGGCCCGTCAGAGGCGTGCCATTGACGGTGAACCCTGCGTCCGGGTCACTGGCCAGGGCATTGGCGGCCATCACACCCCATGCGGCCTCCTGGCTGGAAAAGGGATCATTGGGGCGCGAGGTCGCAAGATTGATCAGCGGCGCTTTGGAGAGCGCGTCTGACCCGGCCTCGGCCGCCAATGTTAGAACCGCCGAGGCATCGCGCCGGATCGTGCCGTAATCCGGCCTGATAAACGGGTTTTCAACCGGGCGCAGGTTCAGCAGTTTGGTTTGAGCGGCACGGAACAGATGGTCCGCCCGGGTCGGGTCGCCGTAGAACGCCAGGCCTGCCCCAAGCTGGGCCAAGGCCAGTGGGGTGGCAAACGCATCTGCTTTCACGTCTGCATAGTAGCGCAGATCATTCAACGACGCGGCCCCGGCCCTCGCCAGAACCATCAGCGCATAAGCAATGCCTTCGCCGCCATTGTCGAAATCACTGGCATAGTTCACCCGGTTGCGCAGGTTATCCAACGCAAGGTTCAGCTGCAGCACGGGCACCGGAATGTCGGCTTGCTGAGCGCGGGTCAGAAAATCGGTGACATAGGCGTCCAGCCACAGATCGCCCGATCCGGGCCGCCACAGGCCAAAGGCTCCGTTCGACGATTGCCGCGTCAGCACGGTTTGTACGGCCTCGGCCAGGCGCGTATCCAAGGTGGCATCTGCGTCTAGCCCCATTGCCCGGGCCAGCGGG
>SPJP01000224.1 GCA_006844665.1 Paracoccaceae bacterium | reverse complement strand
GTTTTTCACGTTCTTTTTCCGGAATAGGCCCTTCGGAGCGGCAGACCAGAACGTCCGGCGCGATGCCGATCGAGCGGAGCTCTTTCACCGAGTGCTGGGTGGGCTTTGTCTTCAGCTCGCCACTGGCTTTGATATAGGGCAGCAGGGTCAGATGCATGAAGATACATTCGCCGCGTGGCTTGTCCTGGCTGAACTGGCGGATGGCTTCAAAGAAGGGCAGGCCTTCGATATCGCCCACGGTGCCGCCGATTTCACATAGCATGAAATCGACCTCGTCTTCGCCAACGGCTAAGAACTCTTTGATTTCGTTGGTGACATGGGGAATGACCTGGATCGTTTTGCCCAAATAGTCGCCGCGACGTTCTTTTTCCAGCACGGTGGAATAGATCCGGCCCGAGCTGACGGAATCGGTTTTACGGGCAGCAACGCCGGTGAAACGTTCGTAATGGCCCAGGTCCAAATCGGTTTCCGCGCCATCATCTGTGACGAACACCTCGCCATGCTCGAACGGGGACATCGTGCCGGGATCGACGTTCAGATAGGGATCAAGCTTGCGCAGACGTACGGAAAACCCACGGGCCTGCAACAAGGCGCCAAGGGCTGCCGAGGCCAGACCTTTGCCCAAAGAGGAAACAACCCCGCCGGTGATAAATACATAGCGTGCCATGGGCGTGGGCCCCCTGTAATCAATAAAAATTTATGTGAAAAACCCGGAATCAGCGGCGCCAAAAAAGGCGAGCTACGCGATAGATCACGGGATTAAACCGATAAGGGATTCGGCGCGGTTTGGCAACCACAGCGCAACATTTTGCGCGATGGTGTGCTGTTGGCGCTAAGTTTGGTTACTCGTCCGCGCGCGGGGGCGTGACAGGCGCATTGCCATCAACCGGGGGCAGCAGGTCTGCGCCCAAGGGGCTGTCGGTTACAGTGTCAGCCGCTGGCGGTTCCACCGCGACGTCTGTTACGCGGTCCAGAACCGACCCACCGGCCGAGTTTTGTGCAGCAATTACAGTCAGCGTCAGCGATGTAAGGATAAAGGCAATCGCCAGGCCCCAAGTCAGCTTGGCCACGCCAGACACTGCAGGGCGACCAGAGGACGCGCCGCCGCCGCCACCGCCGCCCATGCCCAAACCGCCCCCTTCAGAGCGCTGCAACAAAACGGTCGCAATCAACGCAAGTGCGAGGATCAGGTGAATGACGAGGATAACGTTTTCCATACGGGTGCCTTCAATGGTTGCGACGCTATCTAGGGCTTGGCGCTAACAGGTGCAACCCGCTTTGATCACCTTACGGCGATGACTAGGGACAGGTGGGCGAATTTCTGTGGTGGATTATTCGTCCACGTCGTCCATGTCGACCTGACCGGACAGGCGCTTGCGCACGATTGACCAGCTAAGCCCGACGCCAAGGATCAAGGACAGAGAAATGATGCCCAGCCAAACCTGGACCGAACGGTTTTCAAGGCTGAGCAAGCCAAGGTCATACAGAACCCAGACAAGGCTGCCGACGAGGGCTGCGATCAGCAACATGCCGAAGGTGCCGATAGACCGGAATGTGGCGCGCAGGTAGATGATGTAGCCAATGGTCAGGATGATGCCAAAGAACACGACCAACGGGGTTTGAGTGTCGTAATCGTTCAAAGCCCAGCGAACATAGTTCCACTGTGTCGGGTTGAATGTTGCAACCAAAAGCACGAAGGCAAAGGCCCAGCGGGCGGCAAAGTCTGCCATGATCAGATCCTAACTAGATGTCCTTGTTCACCCCGACTGCCAAAGCCAAGGCCTCGAGTCCAGAGCCTGAGCGGCCCCTTGCGGCGAAAAGGCGGTTTCCGAGGCGTTCATGCACCGCTATAGGGGGTCTGGTTTGAGATTTTCACCTAATAGGAGCACCCTGCAATGGCAAATGTAGTGGTCGTTGGCGCACAATGGGGCGACGAAGGCAAAGGCAAGATCGTGGATTGGCTGTCCGAGCGCGCCGATGTGATCGCCCGTTTCCAGGGCGGCCATAACGCAGGGCATACGCTGGTTGTAGGCGGCGAGGTGTACAAGCTGCACGCCCTTCCCTCTGGCGTCGTGCGCGGCGGTAAGCTTTCGGTGATCGGTAACGGTGTGGTGCTGGATCCTTGGCATTTGATGCAGGAGATCAGTTCGATTCGAGCCCAAGGGGTGGAGATCACGCCAGAGACGCTGATGATCGCCGAGAACACGCCGCTGATCCTGCCCTTCCACGGAGAGTTGGACCGGGCGCGAGAGAATCAGAACTCGGTCGCAAAGATCGGCACAACCGGTCGTGGCATCGGCCCATGTTATGAGGATAAGGTGGGGCGCCGAGTGATCCGGGTGGCCGATCTTGCCGACCGCGCGACGCTAGAGCTGCGGGTGGACCGCGCCCTGGTACACCATAACGCGCTGCGCAATGGTCTGGGGCTAGAGAGGATCGACCGCGACGCGCTGATCGAGAAGTTGGCGGGGATCGCGCCGCAGATCTTGGAATTTGCGGCCCCGGTTTGGAAAGTGATGAACGAACACCGCCGGGCGGGTAAGCGGATTTTGTTTGAAGGGGCGCAGGGCGCGCTGCTGGACATCGATTTCGGCACCTACCCCTTTGTGACCTCGTCCAATGTGATCGCAGGTCAGGCGGCGACCGGTGTTGGCCTGGGACCAGGCGCGATTGACTTCGTTCTTGGCATTGTGAAGGCCTACACCACACGCGTCGGCGAGGGGCCTTTCCCGACAGAGCTGGACGATGATGACGGGCAGCGGCTTGGCGAGCGGGGCCATGAATTTGGCACCACGACCGGGCGGAAGCGGCGCTGCGGGTGGTTCGACGCCTGCCTCGTGCGTCAGACTTGTGCGACCAGCGGCGTGTCGGGCATTGCCCTGACCAAGCTGGATGTTCTGGATGGGTTTGAAACCTTGAAAATCTGCGTCGGCTACGAGCTGGACGGCAAGCCGCTGGATTACCTGCCAACCGCAGCTGACCAACAGGCGCGGGTCAAGCCGATCTACGAGGAAATGGAGGGCTGGTCCGAAAGCACTGAAGGCGCGCGTCGCTGGGCCGATCTGCCTGGGGCTGCGATCAAATATGTGCGCAGGATCGAGGAGCTTATCCAATGTCCGGTTGCCATGCTGTCGACCTCGCCCGAGCGGGAAGACACCATTTTGGTTACCGACCCGTTCGCGGATTAAGGGGCCCCAAATGGCACTAAGTTACAAAGCGCGTCGTCGGTGGTCTTTGATCATTTTACTGGTCGGACTGCCGGTCTATATCATCGCGGCCGTGAACATCCTGAACTTTCTGGGCCGGCCGCCTTTGTGGCTGGAGCTGGTGGTCTATGTGGCCTTAGGCATTGTCTGGGCCTTGCCGTTCAAGATGGTGTTTCGCGGAATCGGGCAGGCGGATCCGGACGCGCCACAGGATGATGACGCAGACTAGCGCTGGGTTTAACCCTAGGATTTAAAAAGAAAAGGCAGCCCTATCGCGGGCTGCCTTTTTCTTTTGGGGCTTTGGGCATGGGCCCGAAAAAACAAACCCCGGCCCGCTGACGCGGACCGGGGTTTGCCGAGGGACCTTAGAGGGATCAGTTTACAAAGCGAGACTCGGAAGCAATTGCAAACTGCCCTCGATCAACACGTTGAATTGCGCCTTTGCGCACAAGATTGTCGAACCCACGCAGGCTGTCTTCGCGGGTAAAGCGCTTGCCTTCGTCCTGACGCAGGACCATTTGCATGATCTGCGGCCGGGTGAAGACGGCTTTGCCTTCGACTTTGTTTAGATATGCGCCTGCCGCTTCCAGCAGATCGCTAAGTTCCTGTGCGCCAACCTTGCTGGCGTATTCTGAAAACTTTGCTTTGTTTTCTGAAGACTCGGATATCTTGTTCGGGTCTTTGCGGTTGATCCTGCGCGGGGCGACGGCCTGACCTTCGGGGCGGGCCGGACGGGATGGGCGCACGACTGGCCTTTGCCCAGCATCTGCGGTCTGCTTTGGAGCAGAATCCTCGGACGCGCCATCGCCCGAGACCAGAACCAGAGGCGATTTCTGTTCGTCCTGGTCCTTGTTCGGACGCGAAACTTTGATCCGGTTGGCCGAACCATTCTTTTCGCTGGCAGCACCATTTGCTGTTGCGTCGGCGGCAGATGGGCGAACCACTTTGGCCAGATCTTTGCGATAAGCCTTGTCGGGTTCGGCCGAGCTTTCGGTGGATGTATCAACGGCGCGGTCTGCCATCGTTGCCGCAACGGCGGCTTTCAAATGGGACAGCTGATTGCGCTTTTGCTGAACGGAATCGTCGCTAAGCTTGGAATTCGTGGTGGCCATCAAACGGTCGATAGCAGCATCTTCCCGTTCGATCATGTCGCCTTCTAAGATAGCGCGACCGGCTTTGGACGCCTGGGCTTTCAGCGCGTCATCAGTCTTTGCGTCGACCGGGGCTGATTCTGGGGCTTCTTCGGCTTCCAGGGCGGCCAGTTCGGCCATCAGTTCCGCTTCGGCTTCCTCAGACAGGCTTGATTCAGGCTTCGGCTGATAATCGGCGGCGGTTTCCGTGAACGCTTCGGGGCGCTGACGTGGGCGGGCGGGCAAGGCTGTGGCGTCGGTTAGATCATCGTCTGTCAGGCTAAGGGCGATCCCACGGCGGCGCTGGTCGGAACGCTCTGCTTTGGGTTCGGCCTTTTCTTCAGGCTTTGCTTCTGCGGCTTTGGTTTCGGCATCAACAGCGCTGCGTGCACGAGCAAGTTTACCCGCAACAGCTGTGATTTCGTCGCCAGAAATATCTTCGAAAAGGTTTTCACCTTCGTCTTCAGAGCCGTGGTCGTCATCCAAGCCTTCAACCAATGAATGAAATTCATCG
This sequence comes from Paracoccaceae bacterium, assembly GCA_006844665.1. Classification (GTDB taxonomy): domain Bacteria; phylum Pseudomonadota; class Alphaproteobacteria; order Rhodobacterales; family Rhodobacteraceae; genus Dinoroseobacter. The sequence continues at coordinate 5,501 of SPJP01000224.1, read as the reverse complement.
GCCTTGGCGGGCTTGGCAGCATCAGCTGCTTTGGGCGCGCTGGGTTCAGGCGAGGCATCAATGACGTCAGCGACAACAACCGGTTCAGGCTGCTTTTGCGCGGCGGTTGGCACAACGATATCTTGCAAAGGTTCGGCAGCAGTCTGCACGGTGGCAGACGGGTCCGCTTCGCCGCCAATTGAGGTGTCCAGCGGTGCAGATACCGCAGGCCCTTCTTGGCGCAAACGCAAACCGTTTTCTTCAACCTCGGCTTCCACGCGCACTGGCGTGTTTTTCTGGGCCAAAGAATGCAGATGCTGGACATCCGGCTGCGGTGGTTCGGCCCCAAAGAACCGATCATCAGCAGCAAGATCCCGGAAATACTCCGCAATCGACTTCATTGTCACAAACGGATCGTCGAACCCTTCTAAGGTACACGAGAACGTTCCGTATGATACGGTTAGGATCTTGCTCGACCCGACCATTGGCAGCTCACTTTCTCCCCCGAGCCAGTGTGAGGACACATTACCAGCCTTGGGTGCGATTTCACAAACAAAAAGCGACTTTGACCCCTGGAAAATCGTCAGATTCCTTGCGCTTTGTTTCCGCTTCTTTAGTTAATGAGGCATGGAAAAAGTCATTGTTCAGACCCCCACATTTCTGACACTTTTAGGCGCGGGTTTCGTCACGAGTGAGACGCTGGGCGCGGCGTTGAAAATCGCTCCGATTCTGGTTGCGGCGGATGGGGGTGCGGGGGTGGCCTTGGCCCACGGTGTTGTTCCCGAAGCGGTAATTGGCGATTTCGACAGTTTGGACCCGGCCTTGCGCCACAGCCTGCCGCCAGATCGTGTGCATATCGTCACCGAACAAGACAGCACCGATTTCGAGAAAGCTTTGACGCGGGTAGATGCGCCGTTGATCCTGGGCGTCGGGTTTACCGGCAAGCGGCGGGACCATGAATTGGCGGCGTACCACGCGCTGATCGCCTTTGCGCATAAACCATGTATCTTGTTGGCCGAAGAAGACGTGATTTTACTGTGCCCGCCGCAGCTGGATCTGAACTTACCCATTGGGACCCGGGTATCTTTATTTCCGATGTCCGAGGTCCACGGCACAAGCGGTGGCCTGCGCTGGCCGATTGACGGGCTGAAATTCGCGCCGGGCAAACGGATAGGGACGTCGAATGTGAATGATGGGTCTGGGATTCGCCTGATCATGGACAGGCCTCATATGTTGCTGATCCTGCCAATAGATGCGCTGGAGCCGTTGATTGTTTCACTAAAGGCGTGCCAGACCAGCTGGCCGTCCGGCTTCTGTGGATAACACGAGGGACATCAAACTTTAGGGTCGCACCGGGTTAAGATTACACGTAGATTCAGCGCAACCTAAGATGGAGTACCCCATGACGATTGAAATGTCGCCCGCTGACCAGGCTAAGTTTATCGCCGCCAAACGCGCAACCCAATATGTAGAAGACGGTATGCGTGTCGGTCTGGGGACCGGGTCCACAGCGGCTTGGCTGGTGCGGTGCCTGGGCGAAATGGTCAAGAATGACGGTTTGCAGATCACAGGTGTTCCGACCTCGACACGCACGGCAGATCTGGCGCGCGAAGTTGGCATTCGCGTGTCGACCTTGGACGAGGTCAAATGGTTGGACGTGACCATTGACGGGGCCGATGAATATGACGCGAACCTGAACCTGATCAAAGGCGGCGGCGGCGCGTTGCTGCAAGAAAAGATCGTCGCAACAGCCAGCGATCAAATGGTTGTTATTGCCGATGTGTCCAAGCAGGTCGAAGCATTGGGTGCGTTCCCCCTGCCGATCGAGATCATTCCCTTCGGCTGGCAGACCACGAAAACTCTGGTTGAAGAAACCCTGATAAATCTGGATGTTATGGGCCGTTCTAGCGCATTGCGTCTGGACCGGGACAAGCCGTTCATCACCGATGAGGGCAACTATATACTGGACCTGCATCTGCGCCGGATCGGCAACGCTCGGCAGGTCAGTCTGGTGCTGAACCAAATTCCGGGCGTGGTTGAAAACGGGTTATTCATTGATATCTGCGACGTGATCGTGATTGGCCACGGCGATGGCACCGTGGAGCTGCGCGATATCAACAATGGCACCGTGACCCATGACAAGGTCGAAATCGTAGACGGGGACAACCTGTTTTCGGAATTCTGATCTGACGTCTGTCCCGGCTAATCGAAACGAACTTGGACGGGGATTGGCCTTTTGAAGAAAGTGACGCGATGAGTTTTGACTATGATCTGTTTGTGATCGGGGGCGGCTCTGGCGGCGTTCGTGCGGCGCGGGTGGCAGCAGCCGAGGGCGCGAAGGTCGCGCTGGCCGAAGACAGCCGTTTGGGGGGCACTTGCGTCATTCGGGGCTGCGTGCCGAAAAAGCTGATGGTGTTCGCGTCGGAATATAGCGGTGCGTTTGAAGACGCGCGGGCGTATGGCTGGGATGTGCAAGAAGGCGATTTCAGTTGGTCGCGCTTTCAGACCAAGCTGCATGCAGAGCTGAACCGTCTGGAAGGCGTCTACCGCCGTCTGTTGGACAATTCGAGCGTTCAGATATTTGACGCCCGGGCTAAGCTAAAAGACCCCCATACCGTTGTACTGAGCACGGGCGAGGAAAAGACAGCCAAGCATATTCTGATCGCGACCGGTGGACGGCCAGTTCGGCCCCCTATGGACGGCGCGGAATTGGGGATGGTGTCTGACGATATCTTTGATCTGGAAACCTTGCCTGAAACGATCCTGATCGTGGGGGGCGGCTATATCGCCAGTGAATTTGCCTGCATCCTGAACGGGCTGGGTGTGAAGGTCACCCAGTACTATCGCGGCGAACAGATCCTGCGCGGCTTTGACCTTGAGGCGCGCAATCTGGTGTCTGACATGATCAAAGCCTCGGGCGTGGATCTGCAACTGGGCAATAACATTGCCACTATGACGGCCGCAGACGGCGGCGCTGTGCATGTGGTGGCCACGGACGGGTCGGAAACAACCTTTGACAAGGTGCTATTTGCCACCGGCCGCAGCCCCAACACCTATGATCTGGGGCTAGAAGATGCGGGCATTGAGATGGGGCTCAAGGGCGAGGTTTTGGTGGATGAATATAGCCAAACCAATATTCCCAGCGTTTATGCCATTGGCGATGTCACCGACCGCGTGCAGCTAACCCCTGTTGCGATCCGCGAAGGCATGGCCTTTGTTGAAACCGTGTTCAAAGGCAACCCAACCCCGGTGGATCACGACCTTATCCCTTCTGCCATCTTTACCCAGCCGGAAATGGGCACCGTTGGCCTAAGTGAAGAAGACGCCGCCGCCCAAGAACCGATCGAGGTTTATGCAACCAGCTTTAAACCGATGAACACCGCCTTTGCGGGCAGGGATGATAAGGTGCTGATGAAGCTGGTCGTGTCCAAAGCCACTCGTGTCGTTCTGGGCTGTCACATTGTTGCGCCTGGAGCAGGCGAAATGATCCAGCTGGCGGGCGTCGCGATCAAGATGGGCGCGACCAAAGAAGATTTCGACCGCGTTTGCGCGGTTCACCCAACCATGTCAGAAGAACTGGTGACGATGAAAGCACCGGTTCGCACGACATAGGTACACTCACCACGAGGCAAGTGGCTTGAAATTATGTGTTTCAGGCCCATTTGCCACGTAACTGATAAAGAATAGGGAAAACGAATGGCTGGCAACAACGGAGGACCCTGGGGGGGCGGTGGAAACCGCAACGGAGGGGATAACCGTGGCAATGGGGGGCGCAGGCCTCCGACCAACGGCAATGGAAATGGCGAAGGCCCGCAGATCCCCGAGATCGACGAGCTGATGAAAAAAGGCCAAGAACAACTGCGCGTCCTGATGGGCGGTCGCGGGGGTGGCACCGGAAACGGTGGCGGCTCTGGCGATGGCGGTTTTCAGATGACCCCCGGCATGTGGGGCCTTGGCGCCGTTGCTGTGGTTGCTGTCTGGGCGTTTTCCAGCTTTTACACCGTGCGGCCTGAACAGCAGTCGGTTGAATTGTTTCTGGGCGAATATTCGGCCACCGGTCAGCCGGGCCTGAACTTTGCCCCTTGGCCCTTGGTCACTGCAGAAGTGATCTCGGTCACGTCCGAGAACACCGAACAAATCGGTCTGGGCAGCGGCGGCAACGGATTGATGCTGACCACAGATGAAAACATCGTCGATATCGACTTTGAGGTCGTCTGGAACATCAATGACCCAGCGAAATTCCTGTTTAACCTGGCTGATGCTGAAAACACGATCAAAGCCGTGTCCGAGGCCGCGATGCGCGAAGTGATTGCCGCATCGGAACTGGCGCCGATCCTGAACCGGGATCGTGCTTTGATCACCGAAACTGTGTCGGCACTGATCCAGGATACGTTGGACAGCTACGATTCTGGCGTGAACATCGTGCGTTTGAACCTTGACCGCGCTGACCCGCCCCAAGAAGTGATCGACGCCTTCCGCGACGTTCAAGCTGCAGAACAAGAACGCGACCGTTTGGAACGGACAGCGGACGCCTATGCAAACCGGGTTCTGGCCGGGGCGCGTGGTGAAAGTGCGCAATTGTTGGAAGAAGCTGAAGGCTACCGGGCACAGGTTGTGAACGAAGCTGAAGGTGAAGCCTCGCGCTTCTTGGCGGTTTTGGCTGAATACGAACTGGCCCCAGAGGTGACACGCAAGCGTCTGTATCTGGAAACGATGGAACGTGTTCTGGGCGATGTAGACAAGGTTATTCTGGACAATACAGCTGGCGAAGGCGGGCAGGGTGTTGTGCCTTATCTGCCCCTGAACGAGCTGCGCCGACCTGCGACCGGAGGGTCTAACTAATGAATAAGTCTATGTTTATTTTACCGGGCGTTGTCGTAGTTCTGGTGCTGCTGCTAAGCTCTATCTTTATTGTGGACGAACGTGAAAAGGCGTTGGTTCTGCAGTTTGGTCAGATCAAGTCGGTCCAAGAGGAACCTGGCTTGGCGTTCAAAATTCCGCTGATCCAAGAAGTCGTGCGTTATGACGACCGGATCTTGTCTTTGGACACTCAGGCGATCGAAGTTACGCCATCGGATGACCGTCGTTTGGTCGTCGATGCGTTCGCGCGTTACCGTATTTCCGATGTGGAACAGTTCCGCCGGGCGGTCGGTGCGGGCGGGATGCGCGCGGCGCAGGATCGCCTTGAAGGCATTCTGAACCCGCAAATCCGGGCCGTACTGGGTGCCGAAGGGGTGACCTCGAACACCATCTTGTCTCAAGATCGGGCCGAGCTGATGCAGCGGATCACACTGCAAGCGCGCCAGCGGGCCTTGCCCTTGGGGCTAGAGGTTCTGGACGTTCGCCTAAAGCAAACCAACCTGCCTGAAGGCAACCTGGAAGCCACCTTTGCACGGATGCGGGCAGAACGGGTTCGCGAAGCCACAGACGAAATCGCCCGTGGTAACGAGGCCGCCCAAAGGGTTCGTGCTCAGGCCGACCGTACTGTGGTTGAACTGGTGTCCGAAGCCCAGAAAGATGCC
>SPJP01000225.1 GCA_006844665.1 Paracoccaceae bacterium | reverse complement strand
ACAAACAGCGGAAAGGCCATGATCGTGTCCAGAAAACGGTTCAAAACGGTGTCCAGCAACCCGCCCCAATAGCCTGCGATACTGCCCAACACGGACCCGATCACAAAGGATAAGGCGACCGCCGCCAGGGAAATGGACAGATCCAGCCGTGTCGCCACGATCACCCGGCTGAACACGTCGCGCCCGACATTGTCGGTGCCAAACCAGTGCTGCCATGAAGGCGGATCAAGCACCCTTGCGGCGTTGGTTTGCAGCGGATCATAGGGCACCAAGGCCGGGCCGAAGATCGCCGACAGGATGATCAGCGCGAACATCACAAAAGCCAGCAGTGTGACCGGGTTTTCGCGCAGGACATAGATCAGGTGATCAAACTTGCCCTGACGCGGCGCGGTTGGAGTGGGGGAAATCTCGGTCATTTTGATGTGAATCCGATCCGGGGGTCGATGACGGTGTACAGCAGGTCAATCACCAGATTGAGCGCCACAAACAGCAGCGCCATAGCCAGGACAAAGCCCTGAACGGCGGCGTAGTCAGACACGACCAAGGCCTCGACCGCGTAGGATCCGATGCCCGGCCAGGCAAAGACCTTTTCGACCAGCACATTCGCGCCCAGAGCAAAGGAAAATACCATGCCAAGGGTGGTAATCACCGGCAACATGGCATTGCGGAAGGCGTAGCCATACAGAACCTTACGGTTGGACAGACCCGCCGCCCGCGCGGTGCGGATAAAGTCCGACGACAGCGCCGTCAGCATCGCTGCCCGCGTCATCCGCGCGATTGGGGCCAGGGTGAACAGGGCCAAGGTGATCGCAGGCAAGACAAGCTGTTTGGCCGCGCCTCCCCATGTTTCCCAGTCCCCCATCAGGGCCGCGTCGATCAGGTAAAAGCCTGTCACGCGATCAGGGTCCAGATAGATGAAATCCAGCCGTCCGATCGGCGAAGGCGCGATCCCAAGCAGGTAGTAAAACACATAGATCAGCACGATCCCGGTAAAGAACGTGGGCAAAGACACCCCCGCCGTCACCAGCACCCGGCACAGATGATCCACCCAGGACCCGGGCCGCGTTGCCGCCAGAATTCCCAGCGGAATGGCAATGCCGCAGGACAGGATAAGCGCTGTCAGGGTCAGCTCTAACGATGCAGGCAACCGGTTGGCCAGATCGCTTGCCACAGACTGGCCGCTGGAAATCGACTGCCCCAGATCGCCCCTTAGCAGATCGCCGACATAGATAAAGAATTGCTGGATCAACGGCTTATCCAGACCAAGGGCCACGCGAACCTCTTGGATCGAGGCCTCGTCAGCAGCCGCCCCTGCAAAATAGACCGCCGGATCCCCCGGCAAAGCCCGCGTCAGCAAAAAGCTGATGATCACAACCCCAATGACAACCGGGATAGATTGGGCCACGCGCAGCAATACCGCGCGCAGCCTTGGATATGATGGCGATGCCATGGTTCAGACCTTGGCCAACGGACGGGCGTCCAGCTGGCGGTGGAACCAAAACTCATACCCTTCCGATCCGTTCGCCGCCACGTTCAGCGCAGGCTGGTACAGTGGGATCCGCGGCAGGTCTTCCAGCGCGATTTCCATCATGCGGATGACATTTGGCGCGTAGGCCGGATCTTCGACGGGCATATGCAACGTCGCCTCGACCAGCGCTTCGACCTCGTCATTGCGGTAGTTGGAAGAGTTGAACAGGTTGCCTTCGACATAGGCCCAGAAGAAATAGTAATCGGGCGTGTTCAGCCATCCGCCGAAGTTTTCCAGATGCAAGGCCAGGCGTTTTTCGACCAAAGCCGCTGTGCGCCAATTGGCACCGGGGATTTTTTCGATTGTGGCGTTGATGCCAATCTTGGCCAGGTTTTCCTGAATTAGCAGCGCTGTCGGTTCCATCCAGGATGCAAGGCCCAGGTTGATCGACAAGGGCACATCGAATCCGTCTGGGTATCCCGATTTCGCCATATGTTCTTTTGCTTTGTCCAAGTCGGTGCTGTACTGGGTTTTGCGCGGCCATGCGGTGTCGGTGATTTCCGCCTCGCCGCCCCAAAGGGGCGCGCCACGTCCGTAAGCCGCCGCCTGGAAAATGTCGTCATAGGGCACGGCATAGGCGACGGCCTTGCGCACATCGGCGTCCTGGAAAGGTTCAAACTGAGTGTTGGTGCACAGGCAGTGCATGCAGTTTTCAATCGGGGTTGAGAACACATCGACATCGTCCAGTTCTGCCAGTTCGGCGGCGTCTTTGTCGGGAATGCCGAATGACATCTGCACGTCGCCGCGTTCGATCAACGCCCGGCGCGTCGCGGGGCTTGGGACTTCGCGCACAACAACCCGTTGCGCGGCAGGCAATGGACCGCCAACCCAGTCATCGTTGCGTTCGTACACAAGCTGCTCGCCCGGGGACCAGCGCAGCACTTTGAACGCGCCAGAGCCTGCCGGCGTGGTGTGCAAATACTCCATCGCCCAAGGGTCATCTTCGGTCGCATTGGCTTTGGCCACAGTCGAGTTGATGATGAACGGAACCGGCACGGCCAGATCCGGGATCGACAGTTTCGACGGCTTGTCCAGGGTGATCTGGAACGTTTCTTCGTCAATCGCAGCGAACTGATCGGGCCGCAGGAACCCACCTGCACGCATTTGAACTGATGGGAAGCCACCCACCGACACAGCACGCTCAAAGGACCATTTGACATCCTCGGCTGTAACCTTGCTGCCGTCCCAGAAGGTAGCGTTCGACTTCAACTTGAACGTCAGGGTCATGCCGTCGTCGGATACGGTCCAGCTCTCGGCCAGCTCGGGAACGATGGTGTCATAATCATAGGACAGCCCGCCGCCGGGGGCCTCTTTCGTGCCAAAAGACACCAGCCGGTCATAGCAGTTAACGGCGACCTGATAGGACGGACGGTTCGTCCCGGTGCGGTGCAGATCAAGACTGTTGATCGTTTGGCCCGTCACAATAACCAATGTGTCCGACCCCTGGGCCGCGGCAGGCATTGCCCGCAAGAACGGCAGAACAGACGCCCCGGCCATGCCCATTTTCAGAAAGTTACGTCGTGAATGTGATGTCGTCATGTTGTGTCCAATCCTTGGTGACCTGGGAAATCCAATTGCAAACCTAAGCCGAGGTTGCGCTGGATTAACCGATACCTCCAGTGCTATATAAACACAGGACTGGTGCATTTTGTGCATCGCTATGAATGATGTGCAATAAAATGAGACACTTAAAGACCTTTGAGCTGATCGAAGCCGTTGTTCGGGCGGGATCTGTACGCAAAGCTTCTGAAGACATGTACATCACGGCTTCGGCGTTGAACCGGCGCATTCAGGGATTCGAACAAGAGTTCGGATCGCCCATTTTCGAACGCCTGCCGAGGGGGATGCGGCTGAACCCAGCCGGAGAGCTTTTGATGCAGCATATCCTGTCGCAGCGAACGGACTTGGCCCGCGTTCAATCCCAGGTCGCAGACCTAAGCGGACAACGCAGCGGCCACGTTTCCATCGCCTGTTCGCAAGCCTTGCTGCCCTATTTCCTGCCCCAACAAATCGCCGCCTACCGCGCCAAACATCCAGGCGTCACATTCGCAATCAATGTGCGTGACCGAGAGCAAGCCGAAAGCGATCTGGCCGCGTTTCGATGTGATCTCGCCTTGGTGTTCGAACCCGTTCACCTGGTCGATTTCCAGGTGCTCCACGTGTTGCCCCAAGCAGTTCACGCGGTGTTTCGCAGCGACAATAGCTTAACCAGAAAATCAGAACTCAGACTGCGCGATTGCATCACTCAAAAGCTCGTCCTGCCTTCGGCTCAATATGGTGTGCGGCATCTGTTAGAGCTTGCAGCAACCCGAAAAGGGCACACGCTCTCCCCGGTCGTTGAAACGGAATCCTTTGAATTAATTAGGCATTTTGTGAAACACGAGAACGCCGTAGGCTTTCAAATCCCGGTCGGTTTGAATTCGGCCGAACAGTCCGGCGTGGAACATCGCCCAATCTCGGAAAAGGATGTGCCGTGCGGCCAGCTGCTTTTGGGCCAAAAAAAGGGGCGCGCGCTTCCGGTTGCATCGGCAAAATTTTCCCAACAGCTGATCGCTGCGTTGGACTGACAGGCCTTAGGTAAATTTTCGAAACAATTTTGTCTGGTCGAACATATCCTCTAGGTCTTCAATACGGCGCTTGGTTCGGTCCCAGTTTTGCGTTTGGATGGCCGAGATCATGGTCTCGATCAACAACATGATGGTGGCCGACGAGTCCCACGCGGACGGCACGACGATCCGATTGGTCAGGCAAATATCTGCAAGTTGATGCACTGGCGAGCGCCACTGGTCTGTGACCAAAATGATCTTGGCCCCCCGACCATGGGCGATTTCTGCAAGTTTCAGGGTGTTGTTTTCATAGCGTCTGACGTCAAAAACAACGAAAACGTCCCCTTCTTTGGCATTCAGCAGATCATGGGGCCACGTGTTTGACGTGGACCTGACATGTGTAAGGTTTGGGCGGATCACCTGCATATGCAGATACAGGTACTCTGCAAGTGTATGGGTGATCCGCCCCCCGACAATATAAAGCGGCCGGTCAACATCCCCGATCAGGGCGCAGGCCCGATCAAAGGCGTTGGGATCAATTTGGCCAAGTGTCAGGCGAATATTTTCAATCACGGCATCGGTAAAGCGGTTCAGAATATGCTCTTGCGGGGCCGCCTCGGCCCAGGTTTCGTGCTTGGCAATTGGGGTTTTGACCGATGCCTTCAGCTCTTCGCGCAAGCTCGCCTGAAACTCCGGAAACGTTTTGTAGCCAAGTTTTTGAACCATACGCGCAACGGTCGGAACAGAAACACCTGCACCAGATGCCAACGCGGTAAGTGTCCCCAAACCAGACGCTGGATAGGTCTGTAGAATCGACATAGCCAGCTGGCGCTCGGCCCGGGTTAGGCCGTCCATCCTGGATTGGATTTGCTCGGCAATCGTTTCAGTTTCGCGGTGCATCTGCTCTCCATTTGTTCAAAATTTATCAAACCCAGTCGCATTGTGATAAATTTTTCACAATTGTGTTGACAGTCACGGCCTTTGGCAATCCTTTTGTTTCAAAGGGTACCATGCAAGACTTTGAGCCAACCATATCAAACGCAAAGATCACGCGTAGCGCAGCCAGCTCCTCAATCGTGCTGGCTTGCGAACATGCGAGCTTTTTTATCCCCGAAGAATTCGGCAACTTGGGCCTGTCCGAGCAGGCTCGCTGCAGCCACGCGGCCTGGGATCCAGGGGCAAGCGCTGTCGCGGCAAAGATGTCTTCCTTGCTGGAAACAGTTTTGGTGGAAGCCACCGTGTCGCGATTGGTATACGATTGCAATCGCCCAACAAACGCGACAGATGCGATGCCTGACAGAAGCGAAGCTTTTGAAATTCCAGGAAATAGGGGCCTGAGCGAAGCCGAGCGGGCGCGACGCGCGGCGCTCTATTACGCCCCTTTCGAAGCTGCGTTAGCTTCGTCTATAGCGCGCCGGAACGCACCTGTTCTGATGACGATCCACAGCTTTACGCCAGTCTACAACGGCATCCCCCGCGATGTAGAGATCGGGATTCTCCACGACAGCGACCCCAAATTGGCGAACGCCTTTCTTAAAACAGCGCCACAGCACTGTGACGCCAACGTCCAGCGAAACGAACCTTACGGGCCTGAACATGGCGTAACCCATACGCTCAAAACCCATGCAATCCCAAACGGACATCTTAATGTTATGATCGAGATCCGGAATGATCTGATCCAAACCGAACAGCAGCAGACCGCGATGGCTGCCATGATGGCGGCATGGACCCGGAGCGCCTTGGCTGACCTTGGAATTAGGCCGGAGGGTTCAGAATGCTTGGTCTAATGCAGGGCAATTTTGGGCTGACCGGGACTGCGCAGCGGTTGAAAATGTCCGCAAATAGATCTGGGATCAGATCGTTTCGGAAAGCAAAACCCAATGCCGCGTCGTCGAAACCCTGCAGACGCGTAACATCGGGCGACCTAGCCGCTACAGTTAACACTGAATTGGGGTCGGTTTACTGCCTCCTCCTCGACACTCAAGGAAAGAAACGGGAATGCTGAGTTTTGATGACCTAAAGGCCCAAGTAAAAGACGGTTCAATCGACACGGTATTGACCTGTTTCCCGGATATGCAGGGCCGCCTGATGGGCAAGCGCTTCCACGCGGTGAACTTCGTGGAAACCTCTTTCAAGGAAACCCATTGCTGCAACTATCTGCTGGCCACCGATCTGGAAATGGCCACGCCAGATGGCTATGCCGCATCCAGTTGGGAAGGTGGATATGGCGACTACATTATGGCCCCGGATCTAACAACGGTCCGGCTGTTGCCCTGGCTAGAAGGCACCGCAATGGTGCTTTGCGATATCCTGGACCATCACACCCATGCGCCCGTGCCGCATGCCCCACGTCAGGTGCTCAAGCGGCAAATCGACCAGCTAAAGGCGCTTGGCTATGACGCGATGATGGCGACAGAGCTGGAATTTTTCCTGTTCGAAAAGTCAATTGATGACATCCGCAAAGGCGGTTTCAGCGACCTGACCCCAATCAGTGGCTACAACGAAGATTACCACATTTTGCAGACCACCAAAGAGGAACACGTGATGCGACCGATCCGCAATCATCTGTTTGCCGCAGGTCTGCCAATTGAGAATTCCAAGGGCGAGGCCGAGGCCGGCCAAGAAGAATTGAACATCCGCTACGCAGATGCTCTACCCTGTGCAGATCACCACACGATTGCAAAAAACGCGATAAAAGAGATTGCCTGGCAAGAAGGCCATGCCGTGACGTTTCTGTCGAAATGGGACCATACTAAGGTCGGCAGCTCTTCCCATGTGCATCAATCGCTGTGGCAGGACGGCAAGCCTGCCTTCTATGACCCCGATGCGCCGCTTGGGAAATCCAAGTTGATGGATCACTACATGGCCGGGTTGATCGCTTACGCTCCGGATTACACGTATTTTCTGGCGCCCTATGTCAACAGCTACAAACGCTTTGCCAAGGGAACCTTTGCGCCGACCAAAACCGTTTGGTCGGTCGACAACCGTACCGCTGGGTTCCGCTTGTGTGGCGACGGGACCAAAGGGGTGCGCGTCGAATGCCGGATTGGAGGCTCTGACCTGAACCCGTATCTGGCGCTTGCCGCGATGCTGGCAGCCGGGATCAAAGGCATCACAGATCAGATGGACCTCGCCCCACCAACCACCGGCGATGTCTACGACGCAGCCGACGCACAAGACATCCCGCAAACCTTGCGGGCCGCAACCGAAACGCTGCGCAATTCCGAATTTCTGAAAGACGCACTGGGCGCGGATGTGGTGGCGCATTACACCCGTTGCGCCGAATGGGAACAGGAAGAATTTGACCGTGTGGTGACCGATTGGGAAGTAGCCCGCGGCTTTGAAAGGGCTTGAAGATGATCCGCTGTATCTCTCCGATTGATGGATCCGTCTATGCCGAACGCGCTGTGTTGCCCGCACAACTGGCTCAAGGCGCCGTGGCCCGCGCACAATCGGCGCAAAAAGATTGGGCGGCCCGTCCGCTGGAAGACCGCATTGCCTTGGTGCAACAAGGGGTCGCCAATGTTGGCGCAATGAACGAACAGATTATTCCCGAGCTGGCCCATCAAATGGGCCGTCCGATCCGATATGGCGGCGAATTTGGCGGCTTTAACGAACGTGCAAGCTATATGGCCGAGATCGCGCAAGACGCCCTGGCAGATATCGAGGTTGAAGACAGCGCCAATTTTCGCCGCGTGATCAAGCGGGTGCCCCACGGCGTGGTTCTGGTCGTCGCCCCGTGGAACTATCCCTATATGACCGCAATCAACACGGTGGCCCCGGCTTTGATCGCAGGAAATTCGGTGATGTTGAAACACGCCAGCCAAACGCCGCTGGTGGGCGAGCGTATGGCGCAAGCCTTTCATGACGCAGGCATCCCACAGGATGTCTTTCAAAACCTGTTCCTCGATCACCAAACCACATCAGACCTGATCGCCGCGAAATCCTTTGGCTTCGTGAACTTCACGGGCTCTGTCGGTGGCGGGCGGGCCATGGAAAAGGCCGCTGCAGGCACCTTTACCGGCGTCGGATTGGAACTTGGCGGCAAAGATCCCGGCTATGTCTGTGATGACGCGGATATAGATGCTGCGGCGGATACGTTGATTGATGGGGCCATGTTCAATTCGGGCCAATGTTGCTGCGGGATCGAACGCATTTATGTCGCCGAACAGCACTTTGACGCCTTCGTCGAAAAGGCAGTGGCGATTGTCAACGGGTACAAGCTGGGCAATCCGCTGGACCCCGAAACAACCATCGGTCCCATGGCGCATAAACGCTTTGCCGAAGTGGTGCGCACCCAAACAGCCCAAGCGATTGAAGCTGGCGCCAAAGCCCATATCGCACCATTCGCCGCAGATGACGGCGGCGCTTATCTGACGCCGCAGATCCTGACCAATGTGACCCATGACATGTGCGTTATGCGCGACGAAAGCTTTGGCCCCGTCGTAGGCATCATGTCCGTAAAGGACGATGCAGAAGCGGTCCGCCTGATGAATGACAGCAATTTTGGTCTGACCGCGTCGGTCTGGACGAACGACATAACCCGGGCCGAAGCGATTGCTGATCAAATCGAAACGGGCACTGTCTTTATGAACCGCGCGGACTACCTGGATCCCGGCCTGTGCTGGACCGGCTGCAAAGACACCGGGCGCGGCGGCGGCCTGTCGATTATCGGCTACCACAACCTGACCCGACCTAAATCTTATCATCTGAAAAAGGCCTAAGCCATGACCCTGACCGCAAATTGGTCTTACCCCACAGCCATTCGTTTCGGCGCAGGGCGCATTTCCGAAATCGCCGACGCCTGTGCCGCAGCAGGGATCAAGAACCCTCTGCTCATCACAGACCGGGGCCTGGCAGAAATGGAGATCACGACCCGCACGCTTGATCTGCTAGAGGCAGCAGGCCTGGGCAGGGCGATTTTTGCAGATGTCGACCCGAACCCCAACGAAAAGAACGCCGCCGCGGGTGTTCAGGCCTTTATAGAAGGCGGGCATGACGGTGTGGTTGCCTTTGGCGGCGGCTCTGGCCTTGATCTTGGAAAATTGGTGGCCTTTCAGGCTGGCCAAACACGCCCGCTTTGGGATTTCGAGGATATAGGTGATTGGTGGACCCGCGCTGATTCTGACGCCATCGCACCCATTGTAGCTGTGCCGACCACAGCTGGCACCGGCTCCGAAGTTGGCCGCGCCTCGGTCATCACCAATTCCGAGACAGAAGAAAAGAAGATCATCTTTCATCCAAAATTCCTGCCCGCCGTTGTGATCTGCGACCCCGAGCTAACGGTCGGTATGCCCAAATTCATCACCGCAGGCACAGGCCTTGATGCCTTCGCCCATTGTGTAGAGGCGTTTTGCTCGCCTCACTACCATCCGATGTCTCAGGGCATGGCGCTGGAAGGGATGCGTTTGGTCAAAGACTACCTTCCACGCGCCTACGCAGACGGCACGGATTTAGAAGCACGGGCCCAAATGATGTCAGCCGCCGCCATGGGGGCAACTGCGTTTCAAAAAGGCCTTGGCGCTATTCATGCGTTGTCTCATCCAATCGGGGCGATCTACCATACGCACCACGGCACAACCAACGCAGTCTGCATGCCCGCCGTTCTACAGTTCAACAAGCCGGCCATCACTGGCGTCATCGGACAAGCGGCCAAGTACCTTGGCATCGACGATGGTTTTGACGGGTTCTGTGCCTTTGTCGATGACCTCAACACATCACTCGGCATTCCGAAAACTCTTACCAAGCTTGGCATCGAAAACCTAGACGTTGATCGCGTGGTCGCCGGTGCTTTGGCGGACCCCAGCACCGGGGGCAACCCGGTTGAAATGACAGAAGCGAACACAAAAGCGCTTTTGCTGTCCTGTATGTAGGGACCGGATTTCCGGTTTTTCATACGCACCCAAGCGAATTTTGTGTGTCGCGATCTGGTGGGTTGAAAACCCGCCGCTGATGTCGTCCAGCCCCACTTCCAAACCGAAATTCCCCCTGCGCCCCAGCGCAGGGGCGCTATCGATCTGCGGATCGTTGCAGGGCAGCGAGTCATCCAAGCAGCGCGGACCTATGCCACCCGCAACCTCCTAAACAACCAGCGAAATTTTCTAAGTGGCGCAAAAAAATGCACCCGCATGGTCACTGCCCGCGTCGCAGGCATAACCGGCAGGCTGGCGACACAATAAGTTCTTTTGGTTTCTCAACGATACAAAAAAGAAGCTTCTGGTATTGTCTGCTGCATAGTATCAATGAGATGCGCCCGAAAAACACGAGATCCTGTTACTGCCCTGTCAGTAAAGAGAAAATCAAAAAGCGCTGTCACCATAGAAGGCGGGCAAACGTGCCCATCAGGTGATGTGCGTGGAAGTGGCCACCAAACAGTTCCAACTGGGG
>SPJP01000137.1 GCA_006844665.1 Paracoccaceae bacterium | reverse complement strand
CTAAGGATCTTGCGGATCGAGTTCTGCGCCGCCGCCCCCAAAACACCCACCGCCATGGTCAACACGGCCCCAACCAACAGAACGTTTTGGATAGCAGGCGCCTGGCCATCAAAGACAACCGTGAACACACGCAGCAAGGCATAGACGCCCACCTTGGTCAGCAAGCCCGCAAACAGGGCCGAGGTGGAAAACGACGGCGTGTGATAGCTGGCAGGCAACCAGGCAAAGACGGGGAACATCGCGGCCTTGGCCCCGAACGCAAAAAACAGCAGCGCGGCCGAAGCGAGGACGGCCGCCTCGGACTGTCGGCCTTGCAGGGCCTGATGAAGGTCGGCCATGTTCAGGGTTCCGGCCACGCCGTACAGAATGCCGATGCCCGACAGAAACGCCAAGGTCGCGATCAGGTTCAGGCCGACATATTTGACGGATGCGTCGATCTGATCTTTGCGGCCACCCAGGACAAGCAGGCCAAAGCTGGCGATAAGCATGACCTCGAACCAGACATAGAGGTTGAAAATATCGCCGGTCAGAAACGCGCCGCAGACACCTGCCAGCAAGGCATGGGCCAAGGGATGAAAGCCCAAATGGCGTTCATCCATGGTGACATCTTTCAGCGAAAAAACTACCGTGGCGACGGCCACGATGCCGGTGATAAACACCATTGCGGCGGCAAGGATGTCCGCAAACATCGTAATGCCGAACGGCGCGCCCCAGCCGCCCATCTGTACGGCAACCGGTCCATCTGTCAAAACCTGGGAAAGCAGCGCGCCACCGGTGATCAACAGCGTCAATGCCCCCAGCAGTGACACGGCAAAATCCGCTCGGGT
Source organism: Paracoccaceae bacterium (assembly GCA_006844665.1). Taxonomy (GTDB): domain Bacteria; phylum Pseudomonadota; class Alphaproteobacteria; order Rhodobacterales; family Rhodobacteraceae; genus Dinoroseobacter. The sequence goes on along the minus strand of SPJP01000137.1, from coordinate 31,851 downwards.
CCGGCGTAAGATCAAGGTGAGCACCGCCGTCAAAAACGGTATCACGATGGGTAGGATCAATAGCATATCAAGCGCTCGGCTTTTCGGTAGATGTGGGGATTTCGGGGGGGTCGCAAGCGCGCATGTCGTCCATCACAACTGTGCCCAAGGATTGATAGGCGCGGAAGGCCAGGGCCAGTGCAAAGGCCAACAGGCCAAAGCCGATGACAATCGCCGTCAGGATCAGCGCTTGGGGCAAAGCGTTGGCGACGGATGGATCTGGGATCTTGGCCCCGTCAGGCACGAAGGGCGGATTGGCGTACGTCAAGCGGCCTGCGGCAAAGATCACGACGTTTGCCGCGTTAGATAGCAGCACCAAACCAAACAGAAACCGGACCAATTGGCCGCTCATCATCAGGTAAGCGCCGGCAGCGACCAGAAAGCCAGATAGGGCTGCAAGGACAAGTTCCATTATTCAGCCTCTCGGTGCGAGTGAGCATAGACCGCATCTTCCAAAGCAAACAAGATCGCGCTGACCGATCCGAGGACTGTCAAGAACACGCCTGTATCGAACAGCAGAACCGATCCGACGGGCAGGCCCGCCTTTGACCCGTCGGGCGCGGTGGTCAGCAAGGGCCACATCCCCTTTAGGAACGCGCCGTCAACGACCACCCCCCACAGCCCAGCGGCCGTGGCTGCCAGCAGCCCAATCCCGGCAATGGTCAGCGGATCAACGCGCAGCGCCCGGCGCGCGGCATTGGGCCCCGCCGCAATGGCATAAAGCGCCACAGCGATCACCGCCATCAGACCGCCGATAAAGCCGCCCCCAGGTTCGTTATGACCTCGCCACAAGATAAGCAAAGACACGATCAGCAGCAGCGGCACCAGCACGCGGGTCGCGGTTCGTAGAATGACAGAGTTCATGGTTTTTCCCCGCTTTTTCGTATCTTGCCTGCGGTCAGCGCGGCGACGGCGGCAATGGCTGCGATCAGAACCACCGCGACCTCGCCCAACGTATCCAGCGCGCGGAAGTCCACCAAAATGACGTTCACGACATTGCGCCCAAAGGCATCTGGCAAGGATGCAGCCTCGTAAAACTCGGTGATCCGCGGATCAAAAGGATGGGCCAGAACCGCCACAACAACGAAGGCCACCCCAACACCGAACGCGGTTGCGATCAACGCATCCCCAGCGCGGAAGTTTCGTTCAACCGGCATGGCGGGCAATTTCACCAAGGCGACTGCCAAAATGATCACGACCAGCATCTCGACCAGGATCTGGGTGATGGCCACGTCGATGGCCGAGTAGAAGGTAAAGATCAAAGCGATCCCTGCCCCGACGACCCCCAAGGCGCACAGCCCGAACAGACGCGAGTTCGTGATCAGCACGACAAAGGCACTGGCAGCAATCAGCAGAACCACGACCAGCGGGATCAAGGCAATCGCTTCGGGCTGGGGCACCAGACTGTCTGTGCTGATTAAATGCACGCCCCAGATCAAGATCGTCAGCACCGCGAAAGAGATCCGCAGATACACCGTCATCTTGCCGCCTTGAACCGTGCGGGCGCTCCAGCTGGCGAACCGTTTGAACGAAGCAAGGCCTGCGTCAAACACCACAGCAGCAGGGATGCCCCCAAAGGTCGGGCGGTTAAGGGCTGCCCGGATCACAAAGCGCCCTTGGTACAACACGAAGCCCAAGCCAAAAGTGATCAGCGACAGGACCAACGGCACGTTGATGCCGTGCCACAGTTTTAGCTTCACATAGGCGGTCCCTGGCGCGATGGATGTCACGGTGGGGTTCACGATATACTTGGCCAAAAGATCCGGGAACAAGCCAAAGCCCAGCCCCATTAGGGCCAACATCATAGGCCCGATCCACAAACCAATCGACGGGTCTTTAGCAGGTTTTGGCGACTTGGGTGTCTTGCCCCAGAAGGGCGATATGGCGACCAACCCAGCCGCCGCCACCATCATCGCATTGGCCAGCAATGCGGCTGTGGCCACAAACAAGGGTTCGGACATTACGGCCAAAGCGCCTTCGTATTTCAGCTCTTTCCCGATGAAACCCAGAAACGGGGGAAAGCCCGCCATGGACAGCCCCGCAAGCAGCGCAATCATCATGGTGATTGGCATGGACCGGGCCAGACCGCCCAAATTGGTGACCTCTCGGGTGCCAGCGCCTTTGTCCAACAAGCCAACAGTCAGGAACAAAGCTGCCTTGTACATCGCGTGAACCACCAAGAAGGTCGCCACGCCCACGGTCGCGTATTTGCTGTCGCCGCCCAGGAACATCATCAATGCGCCCAAGGCCATCACGGTGGTATAGGCCAGCATCAGTTTCAGATCGGTTTGCTTCAACGCCAAAACGCTTGCCCAAACCATTGTCACGGCCCCAAACAAAGTCAGGCCCCAGATCCACAGCTCGGTCCCGCCCAGCGCGGGGCTCATCCGGGCGACCAGATAGACACCGGCTTTGACCATGGTGGCCGAGTGCAGATAAGCGCTGACAGGGGTAGGTGCTGCCATGGCGCCTGGCAACCAGAAATGAAACGGGAACTGCGCCGATTTCGTAAAGGCGCCCAGTAGAACCAAAATAACGATCGGTATGTAAAGCGCGCTTGTGGCCAGCGTGTCGCCCAGCAAAGCGATTTCAGACAGGCGGAAGGTTCCTGCCTCGAACCCGATCAAGATCAGTCCTGCCATCAGTGCCAGCCCGCCAACACCTGTGACGATCAGAGCCTGCAAGGCGGCATCCCGGGCCTTTTGCTTTTCATGATCAAACCCAACCAACAGGAACGAGGTCACCGTCGTGCCTTCCCAGAAGACAAACAATGTGATCGCATCGTCGGCCGTGACCAACCCCAGCATCGAAATTGCGAACAAAGCCAGCAGGGTTAGCAAGCGGGTCAGCTTTTCGTGCCCTTTGAAATATACGGACGTGTATAGAAAAATGATCGCCCCGATCCCAGACACCATCAGGGCAAAGATCAGCGACAACCCGTCCAGGCGAAAGGCCAGCTCGATCCCTAGGCCTTCTACCCACATCCAGGACCATTCGGGGATGTTACCCGCGGCCACTGGGCCAAGGACCTGGGCAAACCATAGAAACACTGCGGCCATCACAACCGCTGGAAGAAACGTTAAAAGCCGGGGCATTGGCTACTCATCTTTTTTGCGGCGCTTAGCAAAGCGCCTTTCCGGAATTGTGAAAGCCGTACATTGGCCAGGGAGTCGGGGCGGAAAGGTTGGACCGCGCCACGGCCCCGGTTGCAGCGCGGTCCTTCTTCCCAGTAGAGGCCGGGAAGAGTTGCGAGACCATGAGCACACAGCCCGGTCAGTCGCATTTTTTGTCCAAAGGACAATCACTTAGCGGATGCCCGCACCAATTGCCCGCGTCGCGCACCATGAGGGAATTCAAAAACACGACGTTAGGCTCATAGAAACAGACGAGGCCTTCCCTTTGAAAAAGGTTGGCTATCCGCTTGCTTCAATAAGTGGGGAAAAGTGAACGAAAGAAAATACAATCAAACAAGATTTTTTGATAGAAAAAACCTATCGGCTTACTTACGTTGGCAAGCGAAGGAGCAACCCATGGCAGAAGTCACCTTACGCCAACTGCGCTATTTGTCCGCCTTGGCCGATACAGCGCATTTCCGCCTGGCAGCCGAGCGTGTGGGTGTGACCCAACCTTCAATGTCTGCCCAGATCCAAGCGTTAGAGGAAGCCTTGAACCTGACCTTGGTCGAACGAGGGCGCGGCGCGGTGCGATTGACGCCCATAGGACGCGATATCGTCGCCCGCGCGCGGTCCGTTTTGGAAGACGTCCAAGGCATTGTCGATCTGGCTGGCAGCGCGAGGGATGGCCTGATCGGTACGATCCGACTTGGGGCGAAGGCCACTTTGGGCCCCTATCTTATGCCCCAAGTCGTCGGCGCACTGCATGCCGCACACCCGGATCTGCGGCTGTATATCCGGGAATCCACACCGCGAGTGTTGGAACAGGACTTGGCCCACGGCACTCAGGATGTCATCCTTGCGCAATTGCCGGTTGCGGGTGCCGACTTTGAAGTCGTACGGTTGTTCCGCGAACCTTTGTTGTTAACTTTGTCAGCAGACCACCCGCTTGCCCAAAAGACCCATATCTTCACTGCTGATCTGGCAGGACAGCACGTGTTGTCTCTTAGCCATGAATACCACTTACATGACCAAATCACTGCACTGACCAGAGAAATCGGTGCGACGGTACTGCGGGACTATGAAGGCACATCGCTGGACGCCCTGCGTCAGATGGTAGGCATGGGGATGGGGGTTACGTTTCTGCCCGCCCTTTACGTTCGTTCCGAAATCACCGGACGCGCGGCCGAAGTTGTTGTGCGCCCTTTGAAGGACCACAAGATCTTTCGGTCCGTCGGGCTGGTATGGCGCCGGAAAGCCGGACGCAGCACCGGGTACCAACAGATCGGGCAAGTGATCCGGGACGTCGTGCGCACACGTTTCCCGGACCTGATTGTCGAAGGTTGTTAGGGTCAGGACCCATTAATCCTGCCCTGCTGGTTTGACAGATTTTTTGTCTGGCAAGGAACAGAGACGCAGGAATAGTGGTTCTATTTCAAGGCTCTGTGACGCTGCCAGGCGGAAAATCCGTCAAATCCGTAAGGACGCGAAATCCTCGTCATCTCAGCGGCTCGATCCGCTTGAAAAGTGAACCACACTGCTCTGCGCAGATCAAACCCCTGAGATTTAGAGGATTTTGCGCCAGCAGCGCAGGATTAATGGGTCCTGACCCTAGAACGCTAGGACGCGCAGCCTAGCTGTTTGCAGCGCGGATCAGCTCCAGAATGTCCTTGGCGGCCGATGGAATATTCGTCCCCGGACCAAAGATCGCGTTCACCCCTGCGTCTTGTAGAAATTGATAATCCTGCTGTGGGATGACACCGCCGCAGATCACCAAGATCTCACCCGCGCCAGCATCCCGCAGTGCTTGGATCAGCTTGGGCGCAAGCGTCTTGTGCCCCGCGGCCTGAGAGCTGATGCCAACCACATGCACGTCATTGTCGATGGCATCTTGCGCCGCTTCTTCCGGGGTTTGGAACAAGGGCCCAACATCGACGTCAAAGCCGATATCGGCAAAGGCCGTGGCAATGACTTTGGCACCGCGATCATGGCCGTCTTGGCCCATTTTGACCACCAACATTCGGGGGCGGCGGCCCTCTTCTTCTGCGAAGGCTTCCACATCTTTCTGGATCTGGGCAAAGCCTTCGTCGCCTTCATAGGCCGCCCCATAGACACCGGCTAAGGTTTTGACCTCGGCCCGGTGGCGTCCGAATGCTTTTTCCATAGCCATGCTGATTTCTCCGACTGTTGCGCGGGCGCGTGCAGCTTCAACCGCTGCTTCCAACAAATTCCCACCTTCCAAGGCGCGGCGTTCCAGTTCGGCCAAGGTACCTGCCACGTCATCTGCGTTGCGTTCGGCCCGCAATGTGGCAAGCCGCGCGATCTGGCCATCCCGCACCATCGCGTTGTCGATATCCAGAATGTCGATCGGGTCTTCTTTGTCCAAGCGGTACTTATTGACCCCAACGATCACGTCCTCGGCCCGGTCAATTGCGGCCTGACGCTTGGCGGCAGATTCCTCGATCCGTAGCTTGGGCATGCCAGAGTTTACAGCCTGGGTCATGCCGCCCATGGCCTCGACCTCCTCAATCAGCTTCCACGCTTCTTCGGCCAGATCCGAGGTGAGTTTTTCCACATAGTAAGATCCCGCCAACGGATCGACCACATTGGTCACGCCGGTCTCTTCCTGCAAAATCAACTGCGTATTGCGCGCGATCCGGGCGGCAAATTCCGTGGGCAGGGCAATCGCTTCGTCCAGCGCATTGGTGTGTAGCGATTGGGTACCGCCCAGAACCGCGCTCATAGCCTCATAGGCTGTGCGGACCACGTTGTTGTAGGGGTCTTGTTCGGCCAAAGACACGCCAGAGGTCTGGCAATGGGTGCGTAGCATGCTTGATTTTGGATTCTGGGGGTCAAATTCCGCCATAATCCGGTGCCATAGCAGACGCGCCGCCCGCAGTTTGGCGGCCTCCATAAAGAAGTTAGTGCCGATGGCAAAGAAGAACGACAAACGCCCCGCAAAGGCATCCACGTCCATGCCCCGTTCAATCGCCGTGCGGACATATTCGCGACCGTCCGCCAAGGTAAAGGCCAGCTCTTGCACCAGGTTCGCACCAGCTTCTTGCATGTGATAGCCCGAGATCGAGATCGAGTTGAATTTCGGCATCTCGTTCGAGGTATATTCGATGATATCCGCGATGATCCGCATGGAAGGTTCGGGTGGATAGACATAAGTGTTGCGGACCATGAATTCCTTTAGGATGTCGTTCTGAATAGTTCCCGACAGGACCGATTTGTCATGGCCCTGTTCTTGCCCCGTAACGATGAAGCTGGCCAGGATCGGGATCACTGCGCCGTTCATGGTCATGGAAACGCTGACCTTGTCTAGTGGAATTCCGCCAAACAGGATCTTCATGTCTTCGACGGAATCGATAGCTACCCCGGCCTTGCCCACATCGCCTTCTACCCGAGGGTGATCGCTGTCATATCCCCGATGCGTCGCCAGATCGAAGGCCACCGATACCCCCTGCTGGCCCGCCGCCAGTGCCTTGCGGTAAAACGCGTTCGATGCCTCGGCTGTGGAAAACCCAGCGTATTGGCGGATGGTCCAGGGACGCCCGGCATACATGGTGGCCTTGACGCCCCGAGTGAACGGGCCAAACCCCGGCAGGCTGTCCAGATGCGAAAGACCTTTCAGGTCTTCGGCAGTGTAAAGCGGCTTTACCGTGATCCCTTCTAAAGTGGTCCAGTTCAGGGCGTCCAACGGCTTGCCGCGCAGTTCTTTTGCGGCCAGTTCAGCCCAATCGTCGATGCTCTTGCTCATTTGAACGTCCTCTTCGTTTGCTTCGCAGCCCTTTGGACGCAACCAGCGCTTCGGGGCTGTCAATGTAAGTGGCCAAGCCATCCGCCCCAGCACGCAGCCAGGCCAGATCTTGGGCATAGGCCGATCGCATCACGGCGACTTGGCCTTGTGTAAAGGGTTGCCAAGGGCCCGCGCCGCCGCCCAAACGGGCCAGCGTGCTGTCATCTGCACATTGGTCTTTCAACATTGCCGACAGTTGCGCCCGGTCCGGACCTGCATTGTGCCATTCGCGACCCGACCGGAACGGCCCTGGCACCGAATACCCCAGCAAGCTATGCAATTGATGCTCTGGAAGGCCGACCATAGCCTCAAAGGGGGAAACGATGATTTCGGCCTCGGAAAAAGCAGCTGCGGTTTCACGAATGATACGGGACCAGCGCACAGGTTGTTCGGCCAAAGCCCGGGTGACATCCGGGCCAGGCATCCCGTGGCCTGTCTTGATATAGAACCCAAGGGCCGAGGCCCAGTACCGGTCATAGCTTCGGGTGGTCAGCAGAACCCGGGTACAGGTGTCGGCGAACCCATCGCGGAACCGTTCCAATCTTGGGCGGGTATCAGGATACAGTCGACGGGCGTTGATGTTGTTTTCCATCGACCCGATCATGTTTTCTTCACTGACGATCAGCGCCTTCAGCCCATCCTCGGCGGCGCGCTGCAACTCGATCCGGATCAGGCCGCTGGCCCGGTCCCCGCGCTTCAAATCATCATTCGTGATCCGGTTCGGCGCTTTATAGAGGCCCGTAAACAACCCGCCCCGCGTTTTCGTGGGCCCCCAATAACCGACCTTTTCGGCCGTCAGTTCCCCCCGGTTGCTACTTAGAAATCGCTGAAGTGTCGTTGACCCGGTGCGGTGGGCCCCCAAATGTAAAATTACGTCCATACCATGCCTCACAAAGCCCCGAAGATCCCGGGTGTCGGGATCTGGGTTCACAAAGGCAAAGTCTAACTTTGACGAGGTTTGAGCCCGATTAACAAAGGATGGACGAAAAATTCCGTCTCCCCCCTTCGCAATCGGCAGGTTGGGGCTTATGTCCCAAGGAACCGGAGGAACCATGAAACAGATTTTAGCACTTGTTTTTACGGCATTAATATTGGGAAACGGCGTTGCAGTCGCCCAGGACAACGCCCAAGATCCAGTGGAAACCTTGGAAATCCTTGACGCAACTAGCGTGGATTTGAACGATTTTCTTTGGCTAAAACGCCCGGTTCTTGTCTTTGCAAACAGCCCAGCCGACCCACGCGTGGTTGAACAGCTGGATCTGCTGAACGACCGGCCAGACCCGCTGTTGGAACGAGACGTCGTGATCATCGTCGACACTGACCCGGATGCGTCGAGCCCCTTGCGCGAACAATTGCGCCCCCGGGGATTCATGCTCGTTGTCATGGGCAAAGACGGCGAGATCGAGCTGCGAAAGCCCGCCCCTTGGGACGTGCGCGAGATTTCACGCACAATCGACAAGATGCCTTTGCGGCAACAAGAAATACGCGCGGGCCACTGACCTAGGGCCGGGGCAAGCCCGGCCACTGGCCCTTCACAAGGCCGGGTTATCAGGCCCGCACGCAGAATTATTCAAATTCCATAATGACATCGTCAACAGCTAGGCTGTCACCGGCACCGGCGTTAATCTTGCTTACTACACCGGTCCGTTCGGCCCGCAGGATGTTTTCCATTTTCATGGCTTCAACCGTGCACAAAGCTTGGCCGTCCTGAACAGTATCGCCCACCGCCACATCCAACTTTACCATCAATCCCGGCATAGGGCACAACAACAGCTTGGACGTGTCAGGCGGCAATTTTTCTGGCATCAGTTGGCTAAGCTCAGCCTGACGGGGCGTTTGCACCGACACGTTCAAATCAGCCCCGCGATAGCGAATCCGAAACCCCGAAGTGATTTTGCTAACCTTCAAGGCTGCAGCCACACCGTCGATGGTAAAGCGGGCCAGGCTATCGCCCGGCGTCCAATCGCTGGCCACGCGCAATTTTGTGCCGTCTTCAAACGAAATGGTAGAACCTTCGTGATCCGCGTCGACCACCACAGGGAAGGCTTGCTTTTGCAGGCCCACAACCCAATCAGTGCCCACAACTCGTTCGTGATTGCCCATCCTGCCGGAAATACGCGTCCGCCGAATTTCGGCGACACGGTACATAGCAGCCGCAGCGGCAGCCAGTTTGCGCAGGTCACTGTCCAACAAGGTCGCGCCTTCGAAACCCTCGGGGTATTCTTCTTCGATAAAGGCCGTTGTGATATTGCCCGATGCAAAGCGGGGATGGTCCATCACAGCACTTAGGAACGGCAGGTTGTGGCCAATGCCTTCCAGTTCGAATCCGTCCAGCGCGTGGCGCATCTGGTCGATGGCAGCGTCGCGCGAGGGGGCCCATGTGCACAGCTTGGCAATCATGGGATCGTAGAACATGCTGATCTCGCCGCCTTCGAACACACCGGTGTCGTTGCGCACGGCATAGGTGTCTGTCGCCTCTTCCATGGGGGGACGATATTTCACCAACCGCCCGATCGAGGGCAGAAAGTTCCGATAAGGATCTTCGGCGTACAGACGGCTTTCAATCGCCCAGCCGTCAATCTTGATGTCATCTTGGGTCAACGCCAGCTTTTCGCCAGCGGCCACACGGATCATTTGTTCCACTAGATCAATACCGGTGATCAGCTCGGTCACCGGATGTTCCACCTGCAGACGGGTGTTCATTTCCAGAAAGTAGAAATTGCGGTCCCCATCGACGATAAATTCAACCGTGCCGGCACTGGTATAATCCACGGCCGCGGCCAAAGCGCAGGCCTGTTCGCCCATTGCTTTGCGGGTTTCTTCATCCAGGAACGGGCTTGGCGCTTCCTCGATCACCTTTTGGTTCCGCCGCTGGATCGAGCATTCACGCTCGTTCAAATACAAAGTATTGCCGTGGCTGTCGGCCAGAACCTGAATTTCAATGTGACGCGGCTGGGTCACGAATTTTTCAATGAAAATCCGGTCATCACCGAAACTGCTTGCTGCTTCGTTTTTAGACGACTGAAACCCTTCGCGCGCCTCGGCATCATTCCAAGCCACACGCATGCCTTTACCGCCGCCGCCCGCGCTGGCCTTGATCATCACCGGATAGCCAATCTCGGCCGAGATTTTGGCGGCCTCGTCCGCATCGGAAATCAGGCCCATGTAACCGGGTACAGTACTGACACCCGCTTCAGCGGCAAGTTTCTTGGAAGTGATCTTGTCGCCCATCGCCTCGATCGCGCCGGTGGGTGGGCCGATAAAGGCCACGCCCAGATTGGCTAAAGCTTCCGCAAATTTTGAGTTTTCGGACAAGAACCCATAACCTGGATGCACGGCCTCTGCCCCGGTCTGGCGAATGGCGTCCAGAACTTTGTCAATCACGATGTAACTTTGGTTTGCTGGCGACGGGCCGATATGGACAGCCTCGTCCGCCATTTTTACATGCAACGCATCGCGGTCTGCATCGGAATAAATGGCAACCGTTTGAATGCCCATTTTCCGGGCTGTCTTGATCACCCGGCAGGCGATCTCTCCTCGGTTGGCGATCAGAATTTTTTTGAACATCTTAGGCGTCCTTTCGGCCGTTGCTGCGCGGAACATGACCGTCAAGCAAACAAAAAAGACCCCGCCCCAATGCTGGCACGAGGTCGTTTGACAATTTTTCCGCCTGCCTTGCGGCAGAGGTATTTTCTAAATTAGCGGCAGATGCTGACGTCGTCGCACAGCGCGCCTGCTGCTGCGCCAATGGCAGCACCGGTAAGGATGTTTCCATCCAAGATTGCAGCGCCGACCGCGCCTGCGCCCGCGCCAACTGCAGCGCGTTCTTGATCAGGGGTACAGGCCGACAAGCCAGCAACCGCAGCAACAACCAAGAGCATTGAAATTCTGGACATATTAAAACTCCTCGACTTTTTTTGTTCTCGAAATATCGAAGCAGTTTCGCCGTAAAATCAACCGAATTTATCGTGTTGACCTCCGATACAAGCGAAACTGCCCGCGCACTGCGCGCAGAGTAGCCCGTATCGGATGGCAGGAACATGACAAAAGTCATACTACATCCACAAGATGTGGGAAGTTCGCCAGAATGACTTTTTCATCCAGTTTCAGTAGGGCTTCATAGCTTTCGGGATCAAACGGATCTTCGGCAGGGATAACCTCGCGACCGAAAAACCAAGCCAGTCTACCTGCATCCAGATTGCCGCGCTCAAAGGGCTGGTCCCCGAAATGTTCGATCAACGCGACCAGAAAACCTTCGTCCGCACGACGATCCGCAGGTTTGCGGTCAGAGCGACGTTCTCGCGCTTGAAGCTGTGTAACCCCGCGTGGGTTCGCTCGGCGCAATGTGAATTGAAAATCAGTGCCGGGCAACCGCCCTGGAAAACCGCGGTGCTTTAGCATGGGACCGCCTCCGTCAAAAAGCGATCAGTAGAAGAAGGGGCGCGCTCGGTGTGACCCGTTAAGCGCGCCCCAAAGGTCTTAGCGGTACTTGCTGTGGAAAACAGGCTCTGGAGCGACCGGTGCTGGATCGACGAAGATGATTTCTTCTTCTGCACCTGGAGCCGAAAGACTTGAGAAGCAGCCAGACAGCATAGCTGCACACCCAAGTGCAGCAACCAATTTAAGGGTGTTCGACATGTGATAGTCCTACCTAAATTCAGGCACGCCTTAGAAGCTAAAGTTCGCGGCGCACTTCTTAACGAGATACAGCCCAATGCTTTAGGGCCTGAGTTAAGTTTACCTGACAATAGACAGAAAATAAACGAAAATTCGACTTGTCCACATTCCTGTGTCGTCCTCGCATCAACGCTAGTTGAGGCCGCAATATATTGTGGAGGCATCAAAAATCCTCCCAAATACAGCGGTTGTCTTGAAGACTATAGACGTTAATAAACTGTGTCGCCTCGGGCACGGGCTCGCCCCGAGGAATCGGACGATCCAGTAAAACAACCAGAATCTGGTCAATCTTAGACTCAGTGTTCAAGATTGTAGTAACGGCTACCTGCTCGCAAAGATGGTCCATTTCCTGAGCCACAGCATCATAGCCAACGGTACCGGTATCCCGCGCAATTTCGGGCACAAGATAACGGACAACCAAGCTGGCGCGGGTGCCTTCGGTTTCCCATAGAATGTCTAAGGGCGTAAAGGATACATCCGAAGGCGACGTTTGCTGTGCACTCGCTGCGCCTGCCCCAAATCCGAACACCAGAACAGCCGAAAGTGCCTTGATCTTGGAAATGGCGAGTCCAACGCCGATGCTAAATCGCGTTGGACTCGCAACCAGCGCCCTGTCACCCCCCAAGCCGCACATCGAAATGTACGCTCCTCCCTCGGTTCTGTGACCGCGCCGTGTCTGATTCGCCGGTGTCATATATTAACCAAATGCCTCCATGTGACGCAATGCCGTAGCTGGGCCCTAATAAGTGGGCAGCCTACAGGGGCAGATTATCGTGCTTTTTCCATGGGTTCTGCAGCTTCTTTGACCTTAAACCAGCAAAGGCTCGGGCTACGCGCCTGCGCGTTGACCGAGGCAAAATAACTTCATCGATAAATCCGCGTTCGGCAGCGACGAAAGGGTTCGCGAAGCTTTCCTCATAATCTTGGACCCGACCGGCAATTTTCTCAGGATCGTCCAGCTCTGACCGGTACAGGATTTCAACGGCTCCTTTTGCCCCCATTACGGCCACTTCAGAGGTTGGCCACGCATAGTTAATGTCGCCTTGAAGGTGCTTCGAAGCCATCACAACATAGGCCCCGCCATAGGCTTTGCGGGTGATCAGAGTGACCTTTGGAACGGTCGCTTCGCCGTAGGCAAACAGCAGCTTGGCACCATGTTTAATCACGCCGCCATATTCCTGGGTCACGCCGGGCAGGAAGCCGGGCACGTCGACAAGCGTCAGCAATGGAATTTCAAACGCATCGCAGAACCGCACAAACCGGGCGGCTTTGCGGCTGGAATCGATATCCAAACATCCAGCCAGCACCATCGGCTGGTTCGCCACGACCCCGACGGTCGAGCCTTCCAAACGGATAAAGCCGGTTATGATGTTCTTTGCGAATTCTTCCTGAATCTCAAAAAAGTCGCCCTCATCCGCCAGCTTGTGGATCAGCTCTTTCATGTCATAGGGCGTATTCGGGTTCTCAGGAACCAACGTATCCAGGCTTTCTTCGATCCGAGCTGGATCATCAAAGAACGGACGGACAGGCGGTTTTTCACGGTTCGATGCGGGCAGAAAATCTATCAAGCGCCGGGTCTCGGCCAGCAATTTGACGTCATTGTCATAGGCCCCATCCGCGACAGAGCTTTTCTTGGTATGGGTGCCCGCACCGCCCAATTCTTCGGCTGTGACCTGTTCGTTGGTCACCGTCTTAACCACATCCGGGCCAGTGACGAACATGTAGCTGGAATCCTTTACCATAAAGATAAAGTCCGTCATCGCGGGCGAATACACCGCACCGCCCGCGCAGGGGCCCATTATCAAGCTGATCTGCGGCACGACACCACTGGCCAGAGTATTGCGTTTGAAAATCTCGCCATAAGCAGCCAGGGCCGACACGCCTTCCTGAATGCGCGCGCCCCCGGAATCGTTGATCCCAATGATTGGCGCGCCATTTTGCACTGCCATATCCATAATCTTACAAATCTTGCGCCCATGAGTTTCGGAAACGGATCCGCCGAGGACTGTGAAATCCTGCGCATAGACATAAACTTGTCGCCCGTTCACAGTGCCCCAGCCGGTGACAACCCCGTCCCCCCGAGGCCTGCTGTTTTCCATGCCGAAATCTGTGCAGCGGTGGGTGACGAACATGTCGTATTCTTCGAAGCTGCCCTCATCCAGCAGCAGCTCGATCCGTTCCCGTGCTGTCAGTTTACCCTTGCTATGCTGAGCGTCGATCCGTTTTTGCCCACCGCCCAAGCGCGCATCCGCGCGGCGATCTTCAAGCTGGTCAATGATATCTTTCATGGCTTGTCCTTTGGCATACGATCCGTTCAGCACCACTTTGGCACCGCTGGGGCACACTATAGGCCCCACCCGGATCTTCCCAGCCCTTTTCGGGATAGTTGCAAATACATCCACACGTAAAGCTGCATATTTGCGAAACTGCAAACCTGCCAATGAGCCCGACGCCGTCTTCTGAGTCTGCAAACCAATGAAAATTTGGCCCCCGTCTGTGCACCAGCGCAGGTTTACCTGCCACGGTCACAGGACTAACACTTCTTATATGTCCCAAAAAATACAGGCTCGGTTCCTAGATCCGACGACGCCCCCGCACATTTTGACTCTGGTTCTCTTGGCCGGAATGTCTGCTTTGACAATAAATGTATTCCTGCCTTCGCTGCCCAAAATGGCAGAGCATTTCGGCACGGACTACAGCGTGATGCAACTGTCGGTGTCCCTGTATTTGCTTTCTACTGCTGTGATGCAGATCGCAATTGGGCCTTTGTCAGACAGATATGGCCGGCGGCGCGTTCTGTTGGTGTCGATCGCTTTGTTTTGCCTAATGACTTTGGGGACAATTTTCGCCCCGAATGTCGCTATTTTTCTAGCCTTTCGAATGGGGCAAGCGGTGTCTGCCTCGGGGATCGTTCTTAGCCGTGCGATCGTTCGCGACATTGTCGGGCCTGAAAAAGCGGCCTCAATGATCGGCTATGTCACCATGGGCATGTCGTTGGTGCCCATGTTCGCACCGGCTATCGGCGGCATTCTGGCGACTTACACCGGGTGGCAAGGGTCTTTCTGGCTGATGTTTGCAGCAGGAATATTGATGCTTTGGATGACTTGGAGAGACGTTGGTGAAACAACCGCCACCAGACCAGCGACTTTTGGTGCTCAGTTCGCGCAATACCCTGAGCTTCTGACCTCTCGTCGGTTCTGGGGCTATGCGATGACGGCGGCGTTTTGCTCCGGCTCTTTTTTCGCGTATCTGGGCGGCGCTCCTTATCTAGCGACCACGGTTTTTCACATGGATGCGGCCACGTTGGGCTTTTACCTAGGCGCACCGGCCGTGGGCTACGCTGTCGGCAACTTTGTGTCGGGCCGGTATTCCGAGCGTGTTGGCATCAACAAAATGATCCTAACGGGCTGTTTTGCTCAAGCAGTTGGGCTGATCATCTCGCCCATCCTGTATTGGATCGGCCTTACCTATCCGGCGCTGTTCTTTCTGTGCGTCACGACAGTGGGCCTGGGCAACGGCATGGTCTTGCCCAACGCCAATGCGGGCATGCTTTCTGTGCGTCCTAAACTTGCGGGCACCGCCAGCGGGTTGGGTGGGGCGATCATGATTGGTGGCGGTGCATTGTTGTCCGTAGCTGCGGCCTGGGCTCTTACGCTGGGATCGGGGCCGTACCCCTTGCAGTTCATCATGTTGGCCAGTTCTTTGGCAGCCATTTGCGCGATGTTGATCGTGATCCGGCGCGAACGCCAGTTGGCCTTGCAAGGATAGCTTGCCGCAAACATTTGCAAACCTTAAGATCGGGTTTGCAAATGGGGGACCAATGGCAACGCAAAAGCTATATGCAGGCGCAAAACTGCGCGAAACCCGGACAGGCCTTGGCCTGACCCAGCGTGCTTTTGCCGAAAAGCTGGGTGTGTCCTTGCCCTATCTGAACCAGATGGAAAACAACCACCGGCCTGTTTCCACTGGCGTGGTCCTGGCCTTGGCCCGAGAGTTCGGCTTTGACGTGACCGAGCTGAGCGAGGGAGATGCCGACCGGATGGTATCTGACATGCGCGAAGCTTTCGCGGATCCGGTGTTCATCGAAAGCGAACCGTCAACGGCCGACCTTCGTTTGACCGCATCCAACGCCCCCAGTCTGGCGCGCGCCTTCCTGTCGCTGCACCGCGCCTACCGCGACACGCAAGAACGTTTGGCAAGTTTAGGCGAGGCCTTGGGCAACGACGCCAGCACATTGGATTCCAGCCCCTGGGAAGAAGTCCGCGACTTTTTCCATTATTGCGACAATTATATTGATCCGGTGGACCGTGCTGCCGAAGGGATCGCAGCAAAGCTGACCCCTGATTTCGAAACTGGCGCAGAGGATTTACTTGAACGCCTTGGCGTCACCTTGGTCTTCCGCGATGTCCCAGAACTGCGTTTGTTTGACCAGGAATCGCGAACGCTGTTTCTGTCCACGCGCACGCCGCTAACCACCCGGCGGTTTCAGCTGGCCCATCAGATTGCCCTTTTGTGCCATCCCGATCTGCTGGATGCGACCCTGGATTTGGCCCGGTTCAAAACCCAAGCAGCGCGGGACATCGCCAAGATCGGCCTTGCCAACTATTTCGCGGGCGCGCTGGTCATGCCCTACGGCGCGTTTCTGCAAGCCGCCCAAGATACGCGCCACGATCTAGAGCGGTTAGCCGATAGGTTCGGCGCATCGATCGAACAAGTCAGCCACCGGCTGTCGACCCTGCAGCGTCCGGGTGCAAAGGGCATTCCTTTCTTTTTCGTTCGGGTTGATCAGGCGGGCACGATCACCAAGCGCCATTCTGCCACCCGCCTACAGTTCGCCCGCTTTGGCGGGGCCTGCCCTTTGTGGAACGTTCATTCCGCGTTTGAAACACCGGGGCGTTTCCTGCGCCAACTGGCAGAAACCCCGGACGGCGTGCGCTATTTCTGTCTGGCACGGGACGTGTCGAAATCAGGCGGCCATTTCGGCGCAGCCACTCGGCGCTTTGCCATCGGTTTGGGGTGCGAGCTGCGCCACGCCAGCGCCCTAGTCTACGCCGACGATCTGGACCTAAAGCAAGGCCGTTTCGAACCTATCGGCATCAGCTGCCGGATCTGCGACCGCCGCAACTGCCACCAACGCTCGGTCCCGCCCTTGGAACGCAGGCTTAGCGTCGACCATACGCGGCGCGGCACCCTGCCCTATGATGTCGATCAGAAATGAAGGGCATCGCCGTGAAACTCTTGATTGTCGTCTTTAGCCTGCTTGGACTGCTAAAATTCTTCGAAACCTCGATGACCTTCCCACTGGATCCGACCGTGGTTCAGCCCGAACAGGTCGGCCTGACCGGGGTCGAAGTCGTGACATTGACCACGGAAGACGGCAATTCGGTCGTGGTTTGGCTGCACGCGGGACCACCGGACGCGCCAATGGTGGTGTATTTCCAGGGCAATGCGGGCAATCTGGGCAACCGGGCCGAACGGTTCAAACGCTTTACGCGCCAAGGTTTTGGTTGGGCCGCCCTAGCTTACCGCGGATCGAACGGATCAACGGGCACCCCGTCCGAGGCCCCTTTGATGGCCGATGCGGCCCAGCTGATCGCTTTGCTACAGGATCGCGATCCCGACAGACCTTTGATCTATTACGGCGAAAGCTTGGGCACCGGGATTGTAACCCAATTGGCCACGACACATCCTCCGGCAAAATTGGTGCTAGAGGCGCCCTATACCTCGATCCCCGATGCTGCGGTTTTTGGCACAGCGCCTGCCAGCTTGGCCGTGTTGTTCAAGAACCAATTCAGAACGATCGACCATATCGCAGACGTCACCGCCCCTTTGTTGATCCTGCACGGAACCGAGGACCAAGTGATCCCATTTGCCCATGGGCAGCAGGTCTATCAAGCAGCAGCCAGCCCAGACAAAACATTGCTTCAACTGGATGGGATTGGCCACGGGAATGTTTGGACCGTCCCGGCTCAGGCTGCGCTATGGAGGTTCCTGCGCAAGCGCTGATTTAGGTCTTGGGCGCGTTCACAGCAGGGGTCAGTCCAGCGGCTTTTCGCCCTGCACGTTTTAGCTGCGCTTCACGCCAGGTGATAAAGCTGACCGACCCGATAATGATCGCGCCGCCCAAAATCACCCAGATGTCGGCGGCCTCGCCAAAAACCACGGCCCCCAGGATAGTCGCCCAAACCAGCTGTAGGAACGACACCGGTTGCGTGACGGCCAGGGGCGCGGCAGCAAAGGCCATTGTCATTGTCAAATGTCCACCCGTAGCCAAGCAAGCGATGCCAAACAGGATCAACAATTGCGGCAAGGTCGGCGGCACCCAGACCAAATAGGCCAAGGGAGCAAGGCCAATGGTCACTGTAATCGACAGCATCGCCACGACCACGGTCGCTGGCACCTCGGTAGAAAACTTCTTGGCCAGTAGATAAGACACGGCAAACAAAACAGCGGTAAGCAACATCGCGAAATGGCCCGGGCCCAATTCCCGGAAACCGGGGCGCAGGATAACGAAGGCCCCGACCAGCGCCAGAACGACCGCAAATATGCGCCGCGCTGCCATCTTTTCCCCCAGAAACAACGCAGCACCGATGGTCACGTATACAGGGTTTAGATAGTTCATGGCCGTCACCTCGGCGATGGAAATACGGCTCATGGAATAGAACCAAAGCACCACGCCCAACGTATGGGCCACCCCCCGCACGCTGAACCAAACCAAAGCATCACGGCTCAAACGGGTTCTCTTTAATGCTCCGACCACCGGGATCAAGAAAACTAAACCCATCAAGTAACGCAAGAATGCTGCTTCGGCCGCGGGCACCTGCCCATCCAACACCTTGACCAGCGCTGTAACCCCGACAAAGCAAAGGCCGGTTGTCAGCATCCAAAGAACGCCAATCACAGGCCGGTTTGTGTTAGAGGAGTGGGGGTCCATAGACCAGTCAGATCACGCCCGCCTCTGTGCTGCAAGGCTTTGCCACAAAAAAACGGGGCACCCGATGGCACCCCGTTTCAAACCGCGCAGCTTTGCGCTGTTACAATTGGGCCAGCACGTCGTCATCGGCTTCGAAATTCGCCGTGACACGTTGGATGTCATCATCGTCTTCCAAAGCATCCATCAGCTTCATCAGCTTTTGCATGCCTTCCAGATCCAGCGCCGTGGTTGTGGTCGGACGCCACACCAGCTTGGTGCTTTCAGATTCGCCCAGCTCGGCCTCTAGCGCGGTCGACACCTCGTTCAAATCGGTGTCTTCGCAGGTGATGACATGGCCGTCCTCGGAGCTTTCGCAATCCTCGGCCCCGGCCTCGATCGCGGCCATCATAACTGTGTCCGCATCCCCAACCGAGGCCCCATAGGTCACTTCGCCCTTGCGATCAAACATAAAGGAAACCGAACCGGTTTCGCCCAGGTTTCCGCCGTTCTTGGTAAAGGTAGACCGCACGGTGGACGCTGTCCGGTTGCGGTTGTCGGTCATCGCTTCGACGATCACGGCAACACCGCCCGGGCCGTAGCCTTCGTACCGGATCTCGTCATAGTTTTCCGCGTCGCCGCCAACTGCCTTGCTGATCGCGCGTTCGATCACGTCTTTTGGGACCGAGTTTGATTTGGCTTCTTTTACAGCCAAACGCAGACGCGGGTTTTTATCGGGATCGGGGTCGCCCATTTTGGCAGCCACGGTGATCTCTTTCGAGAGCTTGGAAAACAGCTTTGCACGCAGCTTGTCTTGGCGCCCCTTGCGGTGCTGGATATTTGCCCATTTTGAATGGCCGGCCATCGGTGCCTCTTTCGTCAGACGTTGGGATTGCGTCTCTATACAAGGGCAAAGACAGGATCGGCAAGGGCTGGACCCGTCCCCCTGCAGATTTCCCCTTGCGCCGGCCCTGTTGGGGCCGTCATCTGGGCGGGCAAGTCACGAAATTCGCAAGGCGCAGCCATGACACCTGACCAGATCATCCTGTTTTCGCTATTTGGCGCAGTGTTCGGCATGCTGCTATGGGGTCGGTTTCGCTATGATCTAGTGGCGTTCACCGCCCTTATGCTGGGGGTCGTACTGGGTGTTGTGCCAACAAAAGACGCATTCTCAGGCTTCGGGCACCCTGCAACGTTGGTAGTCGCTTTGGTCCTTATCGTCTCGGCGGGGCTGGTGCGGTCAGGTGCCGTTTTGCTGATCACCCGAACATTGGTCGATTCCACCCGAACCTTGGGCGCCCATATCGCGATCATGGGCGGCGTGGCGGGGGTCTTGTCGGCCTTTATGAACAATGTCGCGGCCCTTGCGCTGTTGATGCCTGTAGATATTGCCACCGCCCGCAAAGCCAAACGCGCGGCTGGGCTGACATTGATGCCCCTTAGCTTTGCCACCATTCTGGGGGGCATGGTCACCCTGATCGGCACACCGCCCAACATCATCATCGCCAGCATCCGCGAAGAAAGCCTGGGCGCGCCGTTCGCCATGTTCGACTTTGCCCCGGTTGGTGGGGTCGCAGCCATTGCGGGCATGGCTTTCGTCGCTTTGATTGGATGGCGTTTGATCCCAAGCGTTGGCGACAAAGACGCAGCTTTAGACCCGATGGAGGCTTTGTCGGGATATATAGCTGAGCTGGTGGTGCCCGCCGAAAACCCCTTGATCGGAACAATGTATGGCGATTTGACCAAAGCGGCCGAAGCTGCAGATATCGGCCTTTTGGGTCTGATCCGAGACGGCAAAAAACTGCGCGGCCGTGCCACGCAAGCAACCTTACGCGAAGGCGATGCTTTGGTGCTAGAGGCCGCGCCAGACGCGCTGGACGAATTCCGCGTATCCCAGAAACTGGCCGCCAGTGATGAAATGCGCCTTGGCTTGTTGAACAAGTCGGGTGACACAGCCTTGGTGGAAATGGTCGTCACCCAAGACGCTCGCATCGCTGGCAAGACCGCGCAATCTATCGGTCTGGGCTGGCGCAAACGCTCAGTGTTAATGGGCATCGCCCGCCAAGGCCGCCGGATCACCAGCAAGATCATCAAAACCATCGTAAAACCTGGCGATGTCCTGCTGCTGCAAACCCCTTCCTCCGAAAAGGACGAGGTGATCGATTGGCTGGGCGGGTTGCCCCTTGCGGCCCGCGGCTTAAATGTGACCAAAGACAGCAAAACATGGACCGCCATTGGCCTGTTTGGCGCGGCAGTTCTTGCGGCCTCCCTCGGGTTGATCTACCTGCCCGTGGCCCTTGGCTTGGTCGTCGTGGCCTTTGTTCTGGCAGGCATTCTGCCGATCAAGGAAATCTACGACCATATCGAATGGCCGGTGGTTGTGCTGCTGGGCTCGATGATCCCGCTGGGCGCGGCATTGGAAACCTCGGGCGGGACCGAGCTGATTGCGGGGGCGCTGTTGGCATTTACAGATGGCTTGCCTGCCTGGATGATCCTGACCGTTTTGATGGTTGTAACGATGTCGCTGTCGGATGTGTTGAACAACACGGCCACCACAATTGTCGCCGCACCGGTGGCAATCCAGATGGCACAAACCCTTGGGGTAAACCCTGACCCGTTCTTGATGGCTGTCGCCGTGGCAGCCTCGGCCGCGTTCCTGACGCCGATTGGGCACAAGAACAACACCCTGATCCTAGGGCCCGGCGGCTACAGATTTGGCGACTACTGGCGCATGGGCCTGCCCTTAGAGGTCATCATCATCGCCGTGTCCATCCCAACCCTATTGGTGGTCTGGCCGCTGTAGTCCTTATCCCGCCGGGCGCGGGGATACAAAGCGCATGACGTCACCTGTCTCAGGATCCGTCAACTCAACCGTGCCAAAGGCCTCCAAAACGCCGCTGTCTTCTGCATTTACAAAGATCGCTTCGACAATTTCACGCAGAATGTTGGACCGGTCGTCCAGTGTCACTTGGTAGGGCCACGCGATAGCGCAGCTTTCCAGTTGCCCAGACCAAGATACGCTACCTGCTGGCCAATCAGCGGTGCATGGCGAGGCATCTGTCAGCGTCACGACCAAGCTGTTCTTAGTCAAACGCACGTCCTGCGGCTTTGAAGCTGATCCAATGGCAGTGCAGCCCGAGACGAGTGAAAGGATACTAGCAGCAATAACAAATCGGATCATTTCATTTTCCTACAACGGCCAAAAGACCGGGATTAAAGCACTGGCGATTAGACCTACCGACAAGTTTAACGGAATGCCGATTTTCATAAAGTCAGTAAATCTGTACCCGCCCGGCCCGTAAACCATCATATTGGTTTGATATCCAATCGGGGTCGCAAAACTGGCCGACGCCGCAACCATCACCGCAATCACCAAGGGCCGCGCGTCTATCCCCAAAGCGTTGGCAATTCCGATGGCAATTGGGGCCACGACCACCGCAACCGCATTGTTGCTGACCAACTCGGTCAAGACCGAAGTCAGCAGATAGATCGCCCAGACAATTACGAAAGGCGGCAAAACGGCCAGCCCCGGCGCGATTGCATCGGCAATCAAGGCCACAGCGCCGGTATGTTCCAAGGCCGCCCCTACAGCCAACATCGCAAAAATCAACGCGAGCAAGCGTCCGTCGACAAAGGAAAACGCTTCTTCCGCGTCGATGCAACGGCTTAGCAATACGACCGCAACCGCCACCATGGACAGGGCGAAAATCGGTGCAATTCCAAAGGCAGCCAAGATCACAATGCCCGCCATGGCCGCCAAAGCAATCGGCGCATGGCCCCGGCGAAAGGCACGCTCGGTCGGTTGGGATACGTCCACCAACCCCACATCTATGGCCAAGCGGCGAATATCCTCGGGCGCGCCTTCCAGCAACAAGGTATCCCCAACACGCACCCCCAGATCATCCAGCTGCCCGGTGATGTTCTGGTTCCGTCGGTGGGCCGCAAGCGGGTAGACGCCGTAGCGCCTGCGAAGACGCAGCTGCCCCAAAGTTCGCCCAATCATAGTACAGCCCGGCGTGATCAAAACCTCGACTGTGGCCGTCTGGGTAGAGCTTAGCTTGTCAACCATCCGCACCTCTTTCGAGGCCTGAAGGCTTAGCAACTCGGACATCTCAGACCGCAATACCACGCGGTCGCCGGGTTCCAAGACCACTTGGGCCAAGTTCCGACGCAAGGATGCGTCCCCCCGCAAAACGTCGATCAACCGAACGCCGTCGCGGCGAAATTGATCCACCTCGCGGGCGACGCGGCCAATCAAGGCACTGTCTTCCGGGATCGCCACTTCGGTAAAAAATTTCATCTTGGCGCGGTTACCCAGCAGGCTGGACATAGAATCGCGATTTGGCAGCAGTTTAGGGCCCAGAAAAAACAAATAGAGCATGCCATAGGCGACAAGGATGATGGCCAGGGGCGTGATCTCGAACAGGCCAAAGGGTTGCATCCCACCTGCCCGCGCAACGCCGTCCACCAACAGGTTCGTCGAGGTCCCGATCAAGGTCAGGCTGCCCCCCAAGATGGCGGCATAAGACAAAGGGATCAGCAAGCGCGACGGGGCCAGATGTAACGTCTGGGCCAGCTGCACAAAGACCGGGATCATCACAACCACAACGGGGGTGTTTGACACGAAGGCAGACGCCAGAATGACAAACCCTATCATCAGCCCCAACGCCGTGTATGGGCGCCCTTTAGTCATGGATTGCGCGTAGTGAGTGAACCAATCCAGCGCCCCGGTTCGCACCAAGGCCCCCATCACGATAAACATCGCCGCAATCGTCCAGGGGGCGGGGTTCGACAGAACGTTCAGTGCCGCCTGATAGGGCAACAGGCCCAGAACAAACATCAATGTGGCCCCGCCCAAGGCGACGACCTCGGTCGGATAGCTCTCTCGCAAGAACAGCGCGAACATTCCTGCCACGACAGCCAGCGCCAGCACGGCTTGCAGGTCGGGGCTTAGGTCAAACGGGGTCATGGGGCCTCGGAGGTTGTAGCGCCCTGATCATGTCCATGGGAAACAGGTTTATCAAGCGACACGAGCGCGCGGCTGCACCAGGAAAACACCGATTAACATCAAGGCCATCGCTGCCCAGACCCAAGGCGAATAGCTTTCGGCCAGCAGAAGCTTAGCCCAGATCACCCCGAACCCCGTGACCAAATAGCCAATTTGCGCCGCGAACACCGGGCCCGCCCAGGACAGCAAGAAAAAGAAGCCGGTATAGGTCAAGGCATGCACAACACCTGAAGACACCATAGCGAAATCATCAATCCCGTAGGGCGGCAAAGGCGAAATGAACGTCCCCGTTGCCCAAGCCACCGGGCCAATCAATACCAGTCCAATGGCCGAGGCCCCAAACAACATCTGCACCGGATCCAAGCCAGCCGCCCCGAACTTGGCTACAAGCGGGCCTTCAAACGCATAGAACAGCGGGGCGATCATTGCGAAAGGCAACCAAATCGCCATTCCAGGATCGGGCAGGCTGGCCTCGGGCCCCACGATCAGCAGAATACCAGCCAAGCCAAACCCAAGGCCGGTTAGACGCAAGGCGGAAAAGCGATCAAGCCCCATAGCCAAAGCAACCGGGAACGACATCATCGGGACCGAAGACAGCATAATAGACAAGATCCCCGATGGCAAATGCCGCGCGGCCTCGTAACTGATAGAAGCGGGTAGGATTGTGCCGATTAAGGCCATCACCACATACCAAAACAGAGCGTCTCGAGTCAGGGGCAAAGGACGCTTGCGGATCAAAAGGATCGCGCCCAGCAGAACCACGCTGATCGCCAATTGCCAGAACACCAGCCCCGGCCCGCGATAGCCGCCGGATACAGCAATCTTGGACAAAGGCTGGGTCAGCCCCCAGGCCATTCCAAGGGCCAACAGAAAGAAAATGGCCCGGGTCTTCGAGGTCACTATAGAACCGGCGCAGGTCCCGCAGGGGCAAGCCGCCCCCCGTAG
This sequence comes from Paracoccaceae bacterium, assembly GCA_006844665.1. GTDB lineage: Bacteria > Pseudomonadota > Alphaproteobacteria > Rhodobacterales > Rhodobacteraceae > Dinoroseobacter. The sequence continues at coordinate 7,357 of SPJP01000137.1, read as the reverse complement.
CGAACCATGCAAACGCGGGTCGCCTTGCCAGTCCGGTCGTCGGTTTCGACATAAAGCCCGCTTAGGGTGGCGGGTCCTTCGGCGGGCGTGAAACGCGCCTTTGGCATGCCGGTGATAAAGCGGCGCATCGGTTCAGCCTTGTCCATGCCGATCACCGAATTGTAATCGCCACACATCCCGGCATCCGATTGAAACGCCGTGCCGCCGGGCAATATCTGCGCGTCCGCCGTCGGCACATGGGTATGGGTACCAACAACAACACTGGCCCGCCCGTCGCAGAAATGCCCCATGGCCATTTTCTCGGACGTGGCTTCGCAATGGACATCGACCAGAATTGCGTTGGCCATGCCGCCCAATGGGTGGGTTTTCAAAATCGGCTCCAGTGCAGAAAACGGGTCGTCAAAGGGGCGCTTCATAAACACCTGACCCAAGATCTGCGCGACAAGCACCTTCTGCCCACGTCGCGCAGTATACATTCGGTATCCAACACCCGGAGCACTTTTGGCGTAGTTAACGGGGCGAACAATTCTTGCTTCGCGTTCAATGGCTTGCAGCATGTCCTTCTGGTCAAACGCATGGTCACCCAAGGTGACAACATCCGCTCCCGCGTCCAAAATCAACTTGGCATGAGCCCCCGTTAACCCCATCCCGGAAGAGGCGTTTTCACCATTAACCACGACAAAATCCAGGTTCCATGCCTCGCGTAGCTTTGGCAGACCTTCGGAAATTGCAGTTCGACCGGCGCGTCCCATGACGTCGCCTAAAAAGAGTATCTTCATAAAACCGGGCTTATGCCTTGCGCCCAAGGCTTGCAAGAGGGCGGGTTAAAACAACAGGGTTTCAGCCTCGGTCACGATGGCATCCAGGGGTTGGTCTGTGGGTTCTAGTGGCAGATCGTCTGCCTCTTGTGCGGCCCATGCATAGCCCACGGCGTAGACCGCCCCCCGGGCGCGCAGGCCTTCTAACGTTCGATCATAAAAACCACCGCCATAGCCCAATCGGTTGCCTTTTCGGTCAAACGCCACCAGCGGCACGATCACCACTTCGGGCACCATGGGGATGCCTTCGGCAGGCACACTGGCCCCGAACGGTCCGTCCACCATCGTGCCGCCCAATGTCCATTCATGGAACACCAGGGGCAGGCCCGCCCCTTGGATCACGGGCACGCCCACCTTGCCCGACAGACCCAGATCCGCCATTGCACCCAGCGGGTCAATTTCGGTCCGCATCGGGCTGTACCCAGCAACGGGCCGTCCTAGATGCGGTGCCAACAGCGCCAATAATCGCTGTACCGCGACCTGAGAATCTCCAACAGCAAACGCGGTTTTACGCCGGGCAAAGGCCGCTTTGCGGGCAGCAGCTTTTCGGTCTTCCAGGCTCATAGCAATACCATTGCGGCCAAGCCAAGGAACGCAAAAAAGCCCACCACATCCGTCACCGTGGTCACAAACGCGCCCGAAGCAAGCGCGGGATCAATCCCCAGCTTGTCCAGCGCCAGTGGGATCAACAGGCCAGCAAACCCTGCCACCGCAAGGTTGATCACCATGGCCGCCGCAATCACATAGCCCAACCGAATGTCGCCAAACCAGATCACACCGATCACACCGATGATCACCGCAAAGACGATCCCGCTCATGACGGCGGCAGCGATTTCCCGGCGCAAAACCCGCCATGCATTGGCACCGGTCAAGTCGCGGGTCGCAATCGCGCGCACCGCAACGGTCAAAGTCTGGGTGCCCGCGTTCCCGCCCATCGAGGCCACAATCGGCATCAAGACCGCCAGCGCCACGATCTGAATCAAGACTGCTTCGAATTGCGCGATGACCATCGAGGCTGCGATTGCCGTCACCAGGTTCACCGCCAACCAGGGAAAGCGACGCCACATAATCGAATAGGCGTTGTCCGACAGGCTTTCGTCGCCCACACCGGCCAGACGCTTGATATCTTCGTCATGCTCTTCGTCCAGTACCGCCATGGCGTCGTCGATGGTAATCACACCGACAAGCCGGTCGTCTTCATCCACCACGGGCGTACTGATCAAGTGGTACTGGTTGAACGCATAGGCCACGTCATCTTCGGGCTGGGTCACCTTGATAATCCGAAAGCTGTCTTCAACAATGTCAGACAGCGCCGTGTCGCGGGGGCTGCCCAGCAACCGGCCCAGCGTCACATAGCCCACAGGCCGCATGCGCGGATCGGTCAGAATGATGTGGTAGAACTGCTCTGGCAGGCCATCTTCCCCGCGCAGATAGTCAATCGCTTGGCCCACGGTCCAATGCTCTGGCGCTTTGACCAGCTCTCGCTGCATCAAACGACCGGCTGAGAATTCTGGATAGCTTAGGGCCCGTTCAACCGCGACCCGGTCTGTGGAATCGAGCGCGGCCAGAACCGTTTCCTGTCCGGCTGCGTCTAAGTCCTCGACAAGGTCCACAACGTCATCGGTGTACAGATCGCGCACCGCTTCGGCCAGAACTCCGGCGGGCAGTTCGCTAACCACTTTGGCTCGCAGGCTTTCATCCAGCTCGGACAGGGTGTCGCCGTCGATCTCAGTCGACCACAAGGACAACAGCGCCCGGCGTTGCGTGCCGCTGATCTGTTCCAACAGATCGGCGATATCAGCCGCGTGCAGTGGGTCAAGCAAAGCCTCAACCTTGCCCGCTTCGCCCGCCTCTACGGCATCAAGCACTTCGTTGACGGTTTCAGGCGCCAGCGCAAAGTCTTCTTCCTGCGCCTCATCCATTTCGTGGATATTTTCTGACATATCCATGCTCCTGTCTGCTTAAACTTCGTTTATCGACCTTTCGCGCGGTACAACAGGGGGGCTTTGCGAATTTGAAAGATTTACCTTTCAGCAACCGCCCGCTAGCAATAAAGAATGACAAAAAACCTGCTTCTTGGCCAAGTTCTAAGCTTTTCCGGCGACCCGTTTCGCCAAGGGTTAGAGGCCGCTGTTCACCACACCCACGGCGCCATTGTGATCGAAGGCGGCAAGATCCTGGACGTGGGCCCCGCAGACACAATCCGCCCGGCCCATCCCACGGCAAATGTGACCGATCTGGGCGACAAACTGCTGCTGCCCGGCTTTGTCGATGCCCATGTGCACTACCCCCAAACCGCGATCATCGCCAGCTGGGGCAAACGGCTGATCGAATGGCTGAACACCTATACCTTCCCAGAAGAAACCCGGTTCGGCGACCCTGAATACGCATCTGAGATCGCAAGCCGCTATTTCGACCTGACCCTATCTTGCGGCACCACCACGGTCTGTTCCTACGCCACCATCCACCCCGAAAGCGTGACCGCGTTTTTCGAGCAAGCCCAAAGCCGCGGCCTGCGTGCCCTTACGGGAAAAACCTGCATGGACCGCAACGCGCCCGACGGGCTGCGCGACACAGCCCAATCGGCCTATAACGACAGCAAGGCGCTGCTGAACACATGGCACGGGGTCGACCGCCTGTCCTACGTGATCACGCCGCGCTTTTCGCCCACCTCGAGCCCCGATCAACTGCAAGCCTTGGGCGCGTTGTGGGCCGAGCATCCCGACTGCCTGATGCAAACCCATCTAAGCGAGCAGTTGGACGAGATCGAATGGGTCAAATCCCTGTTCCCCGCCGCAAAGGACTATCTGGACACCTATGAACAGTTCGGCCTGATGGGCGAAAAGGCCCTGTTTGGCCACGCCATTCACCTGACGCCCCGGGAAATCGCTCAGCTGAGCGAGCATCAATCCAGTCTGGTCCACTGCCCCACCTCGAACATGTTCATCGGGTCGGGGCTGTTTGACATCGGCCATGCCCAGCATTTGCCGGTGGGTCTTGCCACCGACACGGGCGGCGGATCGAACTTTTCCATGCTACGCACGATGGCAGCAAGCTACGAGGTCGGCCAGCTGCGCGGCCATTCGCTCCACCCCGCTCAGCTGTTGTGGCTGGCCACCGCCGGATCGGCCAAGGCGCTTCATCTGGGCGATAAAATCGGCACCCTCGCCCCAGGGTACGAGGCCGACATCATCGCCCTCGACCTCGCCTCGACCCCCGCCATCGCCCAACGGGCGGCCCGGGCCGAAACCATCTGGGAACAGGTCTTTCCAACCATCATGATGGGCGACGACCGCGCGATCAGCGGGGTCTGGGTGAACGGAAAAGCCATATGATACTGGCCATCTGTGCATCGCCGCTTTAGCGGCCCCGGCCCTGATGCCCCGCAGCGTTCGGTCCTGGCTGGTCACGCAAATGGACCAGATAGAGGACTCGCTGCCCGCAACGTTTTTCTACCACGACGGGATCGCCACGTTTTGGACCATCACCCTGCTGGGCCCCGTCCTGATTATCGGCGGCGTGGCCATCGTGATCTGGCAACACAACCCGTTGATCGGCCAAACCTATTTGCAGATTTTCGAATGGGTCGCCGTGTGGCTGGGTCTGATCGAACACGGCGGGCCAGGGCTGTTGCCGGAACCTATCTGGGTCTAACCCGCCAGCCCCGCCGCCAATTTGGTCTGCTGCGCGATCACGCTGTCCAGATCAATGGTTTGGAACTGGCCGTCGCGCACCACAGGCCGCCCTTCGACCATCAGGTCCCGCACCCGCATGGGCCCCGCCAGCACCAAGGCGGCCACCGGATCCCAAGCGCCTGCTGCCTCTAGCCCCGACATGTCCCAGATCGCGATGTCGGCCCGGCGGCCCACGGTCAGGGCCCCGATATCCTCGCGCCCCAGCACCTTTGCGCCGCCCAAAGTGGCGATTTCCAACGCCTCGCGCGCGCTCATGGCGTCGGCCCCGTTCTGGACCCGTTGCAGCAACATGGTTTGGCGCGCCTCGCCGATCAAAGAGCCTGCGTCATTGCTGGCCGATCCATCGACCCCCAGCCCGACCTTCACGCCCCGGTCGCGCATCTGACGCACGGGTGCGATCCCGGACCCAAGGCGGCAGTTCGAGCATGGACAATGGGCCACCCCGGTGCCCGAGCGGGCAAACAAATCAATCTCGGACCCGTCCAGCTTGACGCAATGAGCATGCCACACGTCATCGCCGACCCAGCCCAGATCCTCGGCATACTGGCCGGGGCGGCAGCCGAACTTTTCCAAGCTATAGGCGATGTCTTCGTCGTTTTCGGCCAGATGGGTGTGGAGCATCACGCCCTTGTCCCGCGCCAGAATGGCCGCGTCCCGCATCAATTCCCGCGACACCGAAAAGGGCGAGCATGGGGCCAGCCCCACCCGCACCATCGCGCCGGGATTTGGGTCATGAAACCCGTCCACAACCCGGATCATGTCGTTCAATATGTCGGCTTCCTGTTCGACCAAGCTGTCCGGCGGCAAGCCCCCGTCGCTTTCGCCAATCGACATGGCCCCCCGTGTCGGATGAAACCGCAAGCCAATTTCGCGGGCTGCATGGATCGTGTCTTCCAACCTGCTTCCATTGGGGTACAGGTATAGATGGTCCGAGGACGTGGTGCAGCCGGTCATTGCCAGCTCGGCCAGCCCGGTCAGGGCCGACACCCGCATGTGATCTGGGGTAAAGCGCGACCAGATCGGGTAGAGCGTTTGCAACCAACCGAATAACAGCGCGTCCTGGCCGCCGGGCACGGCGCGTGTCAGACTTTGGTACAAATGGTGATGGGTGTTCACCAGACCTGGGGTCACGACGCAGCCCTTAGCCATGATCACCGCGGCATCCGGGGCAGTCAAATCCGCACCGATCTGCGCGATGACACCGTCTTGCACCAAGATATCTGTGTGTGTCAGCTCGGCCCTTGTGTCGTCCATGGTCACGACCACGTCCGCGCCTTTGATCAGATACTCCATAGACAGCCCTTTCACATCGCCTTGGGCTAAGCTTCGGGTATCTGCGACAGGATTTCCAGTGCTTGAGCGTGAATTTCAGGCGTCGCTGCTGCAATGCAGCGCCCGCCGCCATGGGCCGGGCGCCCCTGCCAGTCGGTCAGGATGCCCCCGCCGGCCTCCACAACCCCAATCGGGCCGCAAATATCGTAAGGCTCCAGGCCAGCCTCGATCACCAGATCAATCTGGCCCAGGGCCAGCAAACCGTATGCATAGCAGTCGGTACCGTAGCGGGTCAGCTTGCATTTGCCGGCCACAGCGTGGAACCCTTCAGCCTCGGCCTTGGTGCCCACTTCGGGGAAGGTGGAAAACACGACCGCATCAGCCAAGGTCTTGGTGCCCCGCACCGCCAGATCCCGCGCTCCGTGGGGCCCGGTAAACCCAGCTTGGCCCAAGCCACCAAAGAAACGCTCGCCAATATAGGGTTGGTCGATGATACCCAACTTTACCCCGGCCGCATCAGACAAGGCGATCAGAACCCCCCATGTCGGCGTTCCGGACATATAACCCCTTGTCCCGTCAATCGGATCCAACACCCAGGTCAAACCACTGGTTCCGAAATGCTCTGCCTCTTCCTCGCCCAAAATCCCATCATCAGGGCGAAGCTCGCGCAGAACCTCTCGCATAGCGCGTTCCGAGGCCCGGTCGGCCTCGGTCACCGGGTCGAAATCTTGGGGGCGTTTGTTGTCGATGGATAGCCCAGATGTGCGAAACCGCGCCAGTGTTTCCACCCGCGCGGCTTCCGCTAGTTTATGAGCAACCGTCCATAGTTCAGCAACTGTGTCTTCATTCATCGACCTGTCCCCTGTAGCTACGCGCTATCTGCGCGTCTGGCGCATTCAGGTCAAGAACGATGCGACTAGGCCGCGTCGCTTAGAACACGGGCAAGATCGAACAAACGGCGGCGCTGGGTCTCAGGGATCGCGTAGTAAGAGCGCACAAGCTCCAACGCTTCTTTGTCGGCCAGCAAATCAACCGGATGCGCACTTTCAGCATTCGACTGTTCGGTTTTCGCACCCAAACCTTCGAAAAAGAAGCTGACAGTAACACCCAAGGCCGTGGCAATTTCCCAAAGGCGAGACGCGCTGACCCGGTTCATGCCGGTTTCGTATTTTTGAATTTGCTGAAACTTAATTCCGACTTTTTCCGCCAGTTGCTGCTGCGTCATGCCAACCATCCAACGACGGTGGCGAACGCGTTTGCCGACATGCACGTCTACGGGGTGCTTCATACTAAAGATCCTCTTATCTACATATTTCCCGCCCAGCAGAAGGCCAAAAATGCAGGCCGCCTATTCAGCTTCAACGGGAAACTCTTAGTGACTATATGCGATAAGATCGGCCAAAAGTAGTTAGTTTTCTTGAAAATATTGGACATAAAGCATGTTTGCGCGATATTTGAACATACACCAGCACATTCACAACTCGCCCTTAAGGTGAGTGCGAAAATTTCTTCGCATTTTGCAACGAACGTCGAAAACCGCACTCACTTTGCAACATTTTAGTGCGCAAAATG
>SPJP01000130.1 GCA_006844665.1 Paracoccaceae bacterium | reverse complement strand
ACCGGGCCGTCTTGGGTAAGCATGGCAGCCAACTGATCGCGGGCTTTGGTGAGTGTCGCCAAGTCCTGGCCAATCGCCTGGCGCCCCAGGACCGAGGCTGCGGCCTGACCCAAAGCGCAGGCTTTCACATCCTGGCCAAAGCCTGTCAGCACGCCGTCCGCCACCACAACATCCACCGTGACAGTCGAGCCACATAATGGCGCGCGCTTTGAAACAGTGGCATCCGGGGTCTGCAAACGATCCGCATGGGGCATATCTGCGGCCAGCGCCAGAATCTGCTGGGAATAAAGCTTGATCAGATCCGTTTCAGCCGTCATGTCAGGCCTCGCCTTTCAAAGGGTGTGCACATCTCTATTTCATGACAGATGATCAAGGAAAAGTCCCTATGTCGTTCGATCCTACAAGCTTGAAGTTCAACGCAGACGGTCTGCTGCCGGTGATCGCCCAGGATCATCGCACGAAAGAGGTCTTGATGCTGGCCTGGATGAACGCGGATGCGGTCGCAAAGACGTTAGATGCTGGGCGCGTGACCTATTGGAGCAGATCGCGTCAAAGCTATTGGATCAAGGGCGAAAGTTCTGGCCACACCCAAAAACTGGTGGATCTGCGGATTGATTGCGATCGTGACTGTATCTTGGTTTTGGTCGACCAAACCGGGCCTGCCTGCCACACAAATCGCGAAAACTGCTTTTATACCAGCGTGATCACCGGGGACGAGGTTATCCTGACCGAACCCTTAGCCTAAGGGCGCAATCAAGGCTTTCAGGGCGGCGACAGGGTCGTCCTGGGCCCAAATCTCGGACCCTATGGCGAAGAAATCGACAACAGGGGCCAGTCGGGCGATGTCGTCGGCGTTCAATGCGCCTTCGGCCACTACGGGCACTTCGATCATTTCGGACCACCAGGCAAACAGATCGGTGTCGGCAAATTCACCGTCGCCAATAGCGCTGGGGCGAACCGGACCAAAGGCAACGTAATCGGCACCAGCTTCGCCCGCGGTCAGACCTTCGTGGCGAGAGGCCCCGCAATGGGTGCCGATGATCGCGTCTTCGCCCATATCAGCGCGCAGTTTCCGCAAACCCCGGCCGCTGTCGCGCAGATGGACTCCGTCCATGCCCAGGCGTTCGGCCAGCAGAACATGGGTGTCCAAAACCACGGGGATATCGCGGGCATGGGCGATTTCACGCACCCTGTCACCGGCCTTGCAAATCGCGGCCTCGTCCTGGGTGCTGAGTGTCAGGCGCAGGCAAGCGAAATCCACCGCATCAAGAACGGCTTGTAACTGATTGGGAAAAATATCTAAATCAATCTCTGGCGGGGTGATCAGATAAAGCTGCGGCTGGTCAATCTCGGCCATGGGTGCTCCGGCGGTTGAATTTTCCTGTGGTAGCCCGGGGACGGGCCGATTGGCAACGGGGATTGCACCTTTGCTGCAGGCTTTCTAAAGGTGTGTGACTTGAACGATTGGATGCTTGGCATGTCTTCAGACGCCCCGGTAATGGTGTTGGTCGCCCCGCAAATGGGCGAGAATATTGGCGCGGCCGCCCGTGCGATGTGGAATTTTGGCCTGGACCGGATGCGGGTCGTCGCCCCGCGCGATGGTTGGCCGAATGAACGTGCCGTGGCCCTGGCCAGCGGGGCGGGCCGGTTATTGGATGATGCGCAATTGTATGACGGTGCCGGCGAAGCTGTGGCCGATCTGGACTATGTTTTTGCCACCACCGCGCGGCAGCGGGGCCTGACCAAACCCATCGTGTCGCCAGAGCGCGCAATGGAACAGGCCCGCGCCCTTATCGCATCGGGACAAAAGGTGGGGATTTTGTTTGGCGCAGAACGGGCTGGCTTGGAAAATGTGGATATTGCCCGGGCCAATGCGATTATCTCGGTCCCGGTGAACCCGGAATTTCCATCGCTGAACCTGGCCCAATGTGTGCTGTTAACGTCCTATGAATGGCAGCGCCAAACCGCTGATATCGAACCAGAAACCATGGAAATGGTGAAGACGCGTTTTGCCAATGGGCTAGAGCGTGAAAAGCTGGGCGATCATTTTGAACAGCGTTTGCAAGAGGCCGGGTTCTTCTATCCGGTCGATAAAGGCCCACATATGAAGCAGTCCCTGCGCAATATGTGGGGACGTTTGCCCCTGACTTTGGCGGATGTGCAGATCATGCACGGAATGCTGCGTCAGTTTGCCCGATGGAAAGAGGGCAGCAACCGCACAGATGAACCCAAATAGAAAGGGATCCGGCATGAGCAAATCACGCGCAATCTTTGAAGAGGTCGGCGGCACAAAGCCCGACACGCCTGTGCAAACCGGCGGGATCGATAACCGCCCGAGTGGGGCGCGCAAGGCGATCCGGCTGTGGCTTTATATATTGTTCGCCATGCTTGTTTTGATGATCGCCGTAGGTGGGATGACCCGGCTGACGGATTCCGGCCTGTCGATCACCGAATGGAAACCCTTGATGGGCGCCTTGCCGCCGATGTCCGAAACGGCCTGGCAGGCAGAGTTCGATAAATACCGACAAATACCCGAATATCAGTTGCAAAACAAAGGCATGAGCCTGTCTGAGTTTCAGTTCATATATTGGTGGGAATGGAGCCACAGGCAATTGGGCCGCTTTATCGGCGTGGTTTGGGCGCTTGGGTTCTTCGGCTTTTTGGCCGCGCGCAAGATCCCCACTGGCTGGACCGGGCGTTTGTTGCTGCTTGGCGCGTTGGGCGGGCTACAGGGGGCGATTGGCTGGTGGATGGTGTCATCAGGCCTGACGGGCACCATGTTGGATGTGGCGTCCTACCGGTTGGCGACCCATTTGGGGCTGGCCTTCGTGATTTTGGGGCTGATCGCGTGGTTTTCATTCGCGATGGGACGGTCCGAGCGGGATTTGATGCAAGCCAGGCGCTTGGCAGAGCCGCGCTTGGCCCGGTTGACCACGGTTCTGTTGGTTCTGACAGGCATTCAGGTGTTGCTGGGCGCTTTGGTCGCCGGAATCGATGCGGGGCGCGGCTTTGGTGATTGGCCCTTGATGGCCGGGGGCTTTTTGCCGCCGATGCCCTATGATCTGGTGCCCGGTTGGCGCAACTTTTTCGAAAATGCCGGGCTGGTTCAGTTTAACCACCGCATGGTCGGTTATCTGGTGTTCGGCTTTGGTCTTTATCTATGGTGGCAAAGCCGGCGCAGCCCCAATGCGGCAACAAAACGTAGCTACAATGTGATTGTGGCTGTGCTTTTGGTGCAGGTGACCTTGGGCATCATGACGGTGCTATACGGGGCCCCGTTGAACTGGGCCATTGCCCACCAGCTGGGTGCAGTCGCCCTTGTCGTTGTGGTGCTAAGGGCGCGTTTTTTATCACTTTTCCCAATTTCTCAATCCATAAAAGGGGCCTGAGCTATGGCAGCCTATGATGATCTGATGGCGTATCAACGCACAACCGAAGCCTTGTCCCAAGTGGCCGGGCGTCTGGGTTGGGACCAGGAAACCATCATGCCCCGGGGTGCAGCCGAGCAACGATCGGAGGAAATGGGCGCGATGGAGGAGATCCTGCACGCAAGGCGCACAGATCCACGTATTGGTGATTGGTTGGCGGCCGCAAAACCGGCGTCAGAGGACCAAAAGGCGCAACTGCGCAAAATTCGCCGGACTTACGAGCGGAACACGAAAGTTCCAGCCGATCTGGCCGCAGAACTGGCGCGTGTGACGTCCCGGGCGCAGGGCGTTTGGGCCGAGGCGCGCGGCAATGAGGACGTCGCCGCCTTTCTGCCGATCCTGGGCCAGGTCGTGGACCTACGCCGTCAGGAGGCCGCTGCGCTGGCCAGTGACGGCAATCTGTACGACGCCCTGCTGAATGATTACGAGCCCGGTGCGACTGGGGTCGAGATTTCCGAGTTGTTTGGCCGGATGCGGCCACGTTTGGTCGCCCTGCGTGACAAGATCATGGGGGCTAGCAATCAGCCGGACAAGCTGGTTGGACAGTTCGATGCGGACGGGCAAGCCAAGCTTGCGGAAACCCTGGCGCTGACCTTTGGGTACAACACCGACCGGGGCCGTATTGACCGGTCTGTGCATCCTTTCAGCTCTGGCTCTGGCCTGGATGTGCGGATCACCACAAGGGTTTCAGAAAGCGATCCATTTAATTGTTTTTATTCGACAATTCACGAAGTAGGGCACGCGACTTATGAGCAAAACGTCGATCAGGCCTTTCTTCTGACACCACTGGGTGGCGGCGTGTCGATGGGCGTGCATGAAAGCCAGTCGCGAATATATGAAAACCAGTTTGGGCGCAGCGAAGCTTTCACTCAGTTCTTGTTTGAAAAGATGACAGCTCAGTTCGGTACCCTAAGTACCCCGGATCCTTGGGCGTTCTACCGCGCGGTGAATCGCGTATCGCCGTCCCATATTCGGACCGAGTCTGATGAGGTTCAGTACAACCTGCATGTCATGATGCGCTTTGATATTGAACAGAAATTGATCTCGGGCCAGTTGGATGTGGCCGATTTGGAGGAGGCTTGGAACACTCAGTTTGAGGCTGATTTTGGTGTCGCGGTCGACAAACCGTCCAATGGTGTGCTGCAAGATGTGCATTGGTCAGTGGGTCTGTTTGGCTATTTCCCGACCTACAGCTTGGGCAACGTCTATGCAGGCTGTTTGTTCGAGGCGTTGAAAGCAGATATTCCTGGTCATGAAGAAGCCGTACGCAAGGGTGAACTTTCCGCTGTAACTGATTGGTTGCGCGACAAAGTTCAGGTTCATGGTGGCTTGTACGGCCCTAAGGAGGTCATTGAGCGCGCCACTGGCTCTGCACCGACAGAAGAGCCCTTGCTAAGTTACTTGGAAGCCAAGTTCACCAAGCTCTACGATTTGTGATCACAAATCTTGGTCCCAGTTTGGAGGCCGTTTTTCTAGGAATGCGGCGACGCCCTCGGTGGTGTCGTCGCGCATCATATTTTGCACCATGACCTGGCCTGTGAAGTCATAGGCTTGCTCGACCGGCATCTCGACCTGCTGGTAGAAGGCCTCTTTCCCGATCGCGACGGCTGCGGTTAGCTTTGATGCGATCGTCTTGGCCAAGTTTAAGACGTCGGCTTGAAGCTCTGACATAGGAACTGCGCGGTTGATAAGCCCAAGCTCGGCCGCGCGTGGGGCAGATATGAACTCACCAGTGGTCAACATCTCAAACGCTTGTTTTCGCGCGATATTTCGGGACAGCGCGACCATAGGGGTCGAGCAGAACAGGCCGATATTCACCCCGTTTACCCCGAATTTCACGTGGTCCGCAGCTATAGCCAGATCGCAGGTCGCAACCAGCTGGCAGCCTGCAGCGGTGGCCAGGCCTTGGACTTCGGCAATAACGGGTTGGGGCAGGGCGCGGATGGCCAGCATTACCCGGGTGCAGAGCTTGAAAAGCTCCGTCAGCGCCTGATCTGGTTGGTTCGACTGACGCATGGCCTGCATTTCTTTCAGGTCGTGCCCGGCGCAAAACGCCTTGCCTGCGCCACGCAAAATGACGACGCGGAGGCCTGGGTCGGTGGAGATGCGTTCCAGTTCCGTCAGCAAAGCCAGCAACATGTCAGTGGACAGCGGATTCAGCCGGTTTGGCCGGTTCAACGTCAAAATCGCGATGGATTTGTCGGTGTCACGCAGTAAAAGGGGCTCTGGCATCTTGTCGATCCTCAATGTTTGAGGTGAGTTTAGGGATCAAATAGAAAGAGGCAATCCATGGCAGAGATAAAGCTGAATATCGATGCGTTGCACGACCTGTTGGAGGTCGTTTTTCCCCAAATAGCGGGGCAGATTCAGGTTGTTTCGCTTGAACCCATGTTTGTTCGTACAAGATTGGCGATCACTGAAAGCAATTTGAGGCCAGGCGGCACGGTGTCGGGCCCGACAATGTTCACGTTGGCCGATGTGTCTGCCTACATCGCGGTTCTGTCCATGGTCGGGAACAAACCCCTTTGCGTTACAACCAGTTGCGGGATGGATTTTATGAGAAAGCCCGCTGCAGGGGCTGATCTAACATGCGAGACACGCGTCCTGAAACTGGGACGCGCGTTGGCCGTTATGGATTGTTTGATCTTTTCCGAAGGCAAGCCAGAGCCGGTAGCGAGGGCAAATATGACCTACGCGATTCCACCGTCTAAGGCAGAAGGTGTTTAAAATAGCCGGGCAGGGCGAAGGCGCCTTTGTGGACCTCGGGGGTATAATAAAAGCAGTCGAAACCTGCACTCGCGAACCTAGATTCGAGCTTATCCACTTGTACATTTCTCGCATTGCCGTTCGTGGCCCAGCCAAAAGCCATTGGGCCGCCCGCATAGGTTGGAACCGTGGCCGTATAGCAGCCCCAGTCTGAAAACAGGGCTTTGAAGGCGCGTAAAGTGTTGGTCAGCTCGTCCCCTTGCATGAAGGGAACGCCGTTTTGAGTAACCAAAATACCGTCTTCGTTCAGGCAATTCCGAGCATGTCCATAGAAAGTGTCGGTGAACAAAACCTCGCCCGGGCCAATTGGATCGGTGCTGTCGACGATCATCACATCGTATTTTTGATCCGTTTCGCGGACAAAAGCCGCGCCATCGGCGATCACTAATTCAAGCCGAGGGTCGTCAAAGGCCCCATTGCTTAGGCTGGGCAGGTAAGTCTTTGAAAAATCGACCACTCCGGCATCAATTTCAACCATAGTGACATGTTCGACCGCGCTGTGGCGCAGCACTTCGCGGGCCATACCGCCATCGCCGCCGCCAATGATCAACACGCGCTTGGCCGCACCATGGGCGAACAGGGGCACATGGGTCAGCATCTCGTGGTAGATGGCATTGTCGCCTTCGGTGGTCTGCACGACGCCGTCTAGGGTCAAAACGCGACCAAACCGGGGATTTTCCAGCACTACCAGCCGCTGATGGTCAGTTTTGCTGTCGTACAAAACCGAACTCACCATCATAGATTGGGCATAATCCCCATGCAGGGTCTCTCGGAACCAGTCGCTCATGCCAGAGCCTCTGCAACCAACCCCTCGCCTCGACGCAAGGACTTTACGTGTACAGTGCTGGTTTTGAAGGCATTTTTCAGAACGCTAACGGCCTTAGAAGGCTGAGCGTCACCGCACATGAACACGTCAAACGCGCCGTAGCCGATTTCCGGCCATGTGTGGCAAGAAATATGGCTTTCGGCCAAAACGGCGACCCCTGAAACGCCCTGGGGCGAGAATTTATGGGTGTGAATATGCAGCAAAGTAGCGCCGCAAACCTCGACACAGTCGCGAAAAGCCTGCTGAATAAGCGCCTCATCATCCAGGCCGGTGCCGTTTTCAACCTCGATAATCAGGTGATTGCCCGCGTAAATGATCCCATCCTCGCGGATGAAATGATCGTCACGGTCTTCGCTAAGCACATCGGTGCCAGCGATAATTTCGAACGAATGCGCAGAGTCGTTGGCTCCGCGGCAGAAACCTTCCGTTTGGGCGGCTGTCTCCAGACCTGTCCCCAGTTGGAAGCGGTTGGCGTTTTCCATGACGCGCCCCTCCAATCCAGTAGATAGAATCCAGAGGTTCCTTAGCGCCCCCCAAGTTTCCCTAGGTTGGGATCGTCCCCTCTATCAGAGGGCGGGTAATGGGGAGTGGGGTTTGGATCAAGTCATTTCTGCAAATCCGCGCAAAAAAAACGCATTCATCGGGCCAAATTATGGGGTATTATAATACCTAATTTATAAAGCGTTGATTTTACGGTGTTAAAATGTAAGGGAGCGTGTTGACGCGACGCATGAAACCCTTAAAAGACATCCATCTTACAACGGGACGTTTTGGCGTCCCGCAGGAATTTCAAGGAAGTTCGATGAAAACCTTTACCGCAAAACCGGCGGATATCGACAAGAAATGGATCATCATTGACGCTGAAGGCGTCGTGCTGGGCCGTCTTGCAACGATCGTCGCCATGCGCCTGCGTGGCAAACACAAGGCAACGTTCACTCCGCATATGGATATGGGCGACAATGTTATCGTGATCAACGCCGACAAGGTGCAGATGACGGGCAAAAAACGTGACGACAAGATCTATTACCACCACACCGGTCACCCGGGCGGGATCAAACAGCGCACCGCGCGTCAGATCCTGGAAGGTAAATTCCCAGAGCGCGTTTTGACAAAAGCTGTTCAGCGCATGCTGCCCGGCGGTCCTTTGTCCCGTCGCCAGATGACCAATTTGCGCATCTATGCCGGGGCCGAACATCCCCATGAGGCACAGTCGCCCGAAGTCCTCGACGTTAAGTCGATGAACTCCAAGAACACGCGGAGCTGAGTGAATGTCTGAAGAAATCAAAAGCTTGGACGATCTGCAGGACGCCGTTTCCGGTACTGTCGCAGACACTGTCAACTTGGCTGCCCCTCGCGAACCTGTTCGTGACGAGCTGGGCCGTTCTTATGCAACTGGCAAACGGAAAGACGCGGTCGCCCGTGTTTGGATCAAGCCAGGTTCCGGCAAAATGGTCGTGAACGGCAAGGAATACGCGTCATACTTTGCGCGTCCCGTGCTGCAGATGATTCTGCGCCAGCCGTTTCAGGTTGCCGGCGTTGAAGGCGAGTTTGACGTAATGGCCACTGTTAAAGGTGGCGGTCTTTCGGGGCAGGCGGGCGCTGTGCGTCACGGCATCTCGAAAGCATTGCAGTTGTACGAACCCTCGCTGCGTGGCGCATTGAAAGCCGCGGGCTTCCTGACCCGTGACAGCCGTGTTGTTGAACGTAAGAAATTCGGTAAAGCGAAAGCGCGTAAGAGCTT
The DNA here is from genome assembly GCA_006844665.1 of Paracoccaceae bacterium. GTDB lineage: Bacteria > Pseudomonadota > Alphaproteobacteria > Rhodobacterales > Rhodobacteraceae > Dinoroseobacter. Next base: position 1,704 of record SPJP01000130.1, on the reverse strand, counting down.
CCAGTTCTCGAAGCGTTAATATTTGCCAAAATTCAAAGAAAACGCCCTGCAATTGCGGGGCGTTTTTTTTGTGGAGCCTCGCTACGAATCATTGGCCACTGCAGATCAGGGTATGATAAAGTTTGCTGAAAGGCGGAATGCGCGGACCGCAGAAAATCTGCGCGGAATCTCCCTTATTCGAAATTGAATCATAGACAAGCGATCACAGCCTTAGGTTGTGTTCTCTTTCCTTTTCGGAGAGTTGAAATTCTTCTACTGAATTATCCACAGCCGTTTGAAGTTAATGTGCTAAGGCAGCTCTTGCCACGCCGCACAATGCTGTACTGTGCTTACAATCAACATGAGCTTGGCCATTTATCGGCTTATTATCAATGACTAGAGCTAAGCCTTGAACGTAAAACATCCATACAAATGGGCGGGTGAGCGAGGCACAAGTAGCTTTAAGTCCCGCACGAACGGGATCTTTTAACCCACCGTTTTATCCACGCAATCTATGGTTGTGTTCATTGGTCTGGCGGAAGCAGGCCCAACCCGCGCAAGTAGATCCCAATGCCGGATTCTAACAATTCTTCGGGCTGAAACTGAGTTTTCGCGCCGGGCGTGCCACGTGCAAACAGCTCTACAACGCCGTGACACAGCGCCCAAATGTGGGCCGAGAACATTGCCGCGGGCGGGCGCTTGTCTTCGGGAATATGTTTGGAAAGTGCAATCGCGGCTTGCTCTAAAACATCGCTAGACTTACGGGCGGCTAGGGCCAAGTCCGGATTTGTGTTAACAGAAATGCCGCTTTCGAACATTGCCATGTAATGGCCCGGATACTTACGCGCGAAATCCAGGTAGGCGCGGCCAGTTTCTTCAAAGGCGAGCAAATCTGATTTCTGAGATCCACCAAAGGCCCTGGCAATCAGATCCGAGAATATCCGGTGCCCTTGCAATGCGGCTTCGGCGATCAGTTCTTCCCGGCCGGCGAAATGGCGATAGACCGCTGCCGGTGTGACACCGGCACGTTTGGCTGCCTCGGACAGGGTAAAGCCTGTGGGGCCCTTTTGTTCGATTAGGACAAGCGCTGCGTCGACCAAACCCTGGCGCAGGTTCCCGTGGTGATATCCGCGTTTTGACATATGGGTCTATTCGTCCGCCGCCCAGATCGAAGGATCCGAGCATATCTGAGTGTCGATCTTAGGTATCGCCGACAAGTCCTTGTTTTGATATTCAATTCCATTAAGAACCGTCGCGATTGCGGAAATGCGCGCGCGGCGCTTATCGTCCGACCGGATGACGGTCCAAGGGGCTATTTCCGAGTGAGACCGGTGAAACGTTTCGCCAATTGCGTCACTATACGCGTCCCAGCGTTGCAACCCCTCGACATCGATCCAAGACAACTTCCATTGCTTCAAGGGATCGCTTTCCCGATCCAAAAAACGTCGCAACTGTTCGGCGCGTCCAACATTAAGCCAGATTTTGACCAAATGGATGCCCTCGGACACCAACATCTTTTCGAAATCAGGCAATTGCGCAAAGAAGCTCTCGCGTTGGGTTGGGGTGCAGAACCCAAAAACATGTTCCACGACAGCGCGATTATACCAAGACCGGTCAAAGAAAGTTACTTCACCTCCGGCTGGCAACTGTTTGATATAGCGCTGAAAGTACCATTCAGTGGCTTCACGCTCTGTTGGTTTTGAAAGTGCCACAACGCGGGCATTT
>SPJP01000085.1 GCA_006844665.1 Paracoccaceae bacterium | reverse complement strand
GGCCCATCTGGGCCCAATCATCGCCCGCCCCCTGCCCGGCACCGACAGCGCCCAGCCCTTATCCGTCGCCCGCATTCTGGCCGGGCACCGCAACGGCACCGCCCCCTCTGCCCCCCTGGTCCAAGACGGCTGGGTGATAGAGCCCGCAACCCACCCCCAATCCCCCTTGTGGATCTACGGCGCAGGCCATGTGGGCCGAGCTTTGGTGCAGGTCCTGCACCCCCTGCCCGATTTCGCGATCACTTGGGTCGACACTGATATGGACCGGTTTCCAGAAACGATTCCAGACACAGTGCGCGCCCTGCCCACCCCAGATCCAGCGCGCGCCGTGGCTCTTGCCCCGCAAGTCGCCCAGCACCTGATCCTGACCTATTCCCACACCCTGGATCTGGCCCTGTGCCACGCCTTGTTGTCCCACGGATTTGCCAGCGCCGGGCTGATCGGCAGCGCCACCAAATGGGCGCGCTTTCGCAAACGCCTGCGAAATCTGGGGCATAGCGACAACACAATCGACCAGATCACCTGCCCCATTGGCAACCCGGCCCTTGGCAAACACCCCCAAGCCATTGCCGTCGGGGTCGCTTCCAGCTTACTGTCCCGCAACGCCATAGGGAGCGTCACGCATGTCGCTCCTCCCGAAACAGACGACCCAAGAAAGGCCGCACTCGGATGACGGAACTTCTGAAAATCTCTGGGCTGACCAAAGCCTATCCCGGCGTTGTCGCCAATGACGACGTGTCCTTCACCGTGGCCGAGGGCGAGGTCCACGCCCTTCTGGGTGAAAACGGCGCGGGCAAATCCACCTTGGTCAAAATGATCTACGGTCTGGTCAAGCCCGACAGCGGCACGATGGATCTGCACGCCGCCCCCTACACCCCGTCCGAACCCCGGGCCGCCCGCGCCTCCGGCGTCGCAATGGTGTTCCAGCATTTTTCCTTGTTCGAGGCCCTGTCTGTCGCCGAAAACATCGCCCTCGGCATGGAAAATCCGCCCAAGATGCACGAGCTGTCCCAGCGTATCCGCGATGTCAGCGAAACCTACGGCCTGCCTCTGGACCCCGACCGCCTGATTGGCGAACTGTCGGCGGGCGAGCGCCAAAGGGTCGAGATTATCCGTTGCCTGTTGCAAGACCCCAAGTTGCTGATCATGGACGAACCTACCAGCGTTCTGACCCCGCAGGAGGTCGACGTCCTGTTCGAAACCCTGCGCAAGCTTAGCGCTGAAGGCACCGCGATCCTTTATATCAGCCACAAGCTGGAAGAAATCCGCGCGCTCTGCGATGCCGCCACCATCCTGCGCCTTGGCAAGGTCGTGGCCACCTGCATTCCGCGCGAACAATCGGCCCGGGAAATGGCAGAAATGATGGTCGGCCAGGCCCTGCACACCCCCAAAGCCAGCGGCGCAGAGCCCGGCGACACGGTTTTGCAAGTCTCGAACCTGTCCCTGCCCTCGGCCACGCCCTTTGGCACCACGCTCACCGACATCTCGCTCGATCTGAAACGGGGCGAGATCTTGGGCATTGGCGGGGTCGCGGGCAACGGGCAGGATGAATTCCTGAACGCTTTGTCCGGCGAAACCAAAACCGCCCCCGACGCTGTGCAGTTCGAAGGCCAGCCCATCGGCAATTTGGGCCCGAACGAGCGGCGCGAGATTGGCGTGCTCTGCGCCCCCGAAGAACGCCTGGGCCACGCCGCCGCCCCGGATATGAGCCTGACCGAAAACGCCGTTCTGACAGCGGTGCAACGCAAGGAACTGGCCCAGAACAGCTTTGTGAACTGGGGCAAGTCCCGCGACTATGCCAAGGAAATCATCAAAGCCTTCGATGTGCGCACCCCCGGCCCCGGCAATGCTGCGCGCTCGCTATCGGGCGGCAACTTGCAGAAATTCGTGATCGGACGCGAGGTGTTGCAAAACCCCGATGTGCTGGTCGTCAACCAACCCACCTGGGGCGTTGACGCTGCTGCTGCCGCCGACATCCGCCAGGCGCTGATGGATCTGGCCGCCAAAGGCGCAGGCGTCATCGTGATCAGCCAGGATCTGGACGAGCTGATGGAGGTCGCCGACCGCTTCTGCGCCCTTGCAGGCGGCCGCCTAAGCTCCTCTCGTCCGACCCAAGGGCTAACGGTGGACGAAATCGGCCTGATGCTGGGCGGCGCTCATGATGCTGAACAAGAAGCTGCCCCAGAAGCGGAGCCGACCCATGCCGAATAACCCAAACCGCCCCGCCGCAATCCCAAATCCCCAGACCGGAGCGTCCCTATGATCCGATTGGAAAAGCGTCCCTCGCCAAGCCGGGCCTGGACCATCGCCACCCCCCTCGTCGCCGTGGCCCTGACCATGGTCGCGGGCAGTATTTTATTCATGATCCTGGGCAAAGACCCCTTCGCCGCGATCAAGACCATCTTCTACGATCCGCTGTTCCACCCTGATTTCGCTGCGTTCTCCCGGCCTCAGCTGCTGGTCAAGGCCGGCCCCCTGATCCTGATCGCCATCGGTCTGTCCATGGGCTTCAAAGCGGGCATCTGGAACATCGGGGCCGAAGGTCAATATATCATCGGCGCGCTGGCCGGCGCCGCTGTAGGGCTGGCACTCTACCCCGCAGAATCGTTCCTAATCTATCCCGCCATGGTCATCGCAGGCGCGTTAGGCGGCTGGGCCTGGGCCATGATCCCTGCAATCCTGCGCACCAAATTCCGAACGAACGAGATTTTGGTGTCCTTGCTTTTGGTCTATGTCGCCGAAAACATCCTCGCCTCGGCCGCTGTGGGCTGGCTGCGCAACCCAGAAGGCGGCGGATTTCCCGGCAGCCGGAACCTGTCCAAATGGGCCAGCTCGGCCAACCCGGAACTGATCTCTGGCACTGGTATGCATTGGGGCGTCGTCGCCGCCTTTATCGCCGTCATTCTGGCCTATGTGGTCATGTCGCGCCATCTGCTGGGCTTTCAGATCCAGCTGGCAGGCCAGGCCCCACGGGCCGCGCGCTTTGCCGGGGTGAACCCGTCGCGCCTTGTGGTCTTGTGCCTTGGCATCTCGGGCATGCTGGCAGGTATGGCTGGATTGTTCGAAGTCACCGGCCCCGCCGGCCAAATCAGCATCGACTTCAACTCTGGCTACGGCTTCACCGCGATCATCGTGGCCTTTCTGGGCCGCCTGAACCCGATCGGCATCTTGCTGGCGGGTCTGCTGATGGCCCTGACCTATATCGGAGGAGAGCTGGCGCAATTCATGCTGGGCCTGCCCGCCGCCGCCATTCAGGCGTTCCAGGGCATGCTTTTGTTCTTCTTGCTGGGGGTCGATGTCCTTAGCAACTACCGCATTCGAATTGGCACAGGAAAGGCAGCATAATGGATCTGAGCGCTATCAATCCGGTCGTTCTGACGGCCTCTCTTATGGTCGCGGCAACGCCCATCCTTTTGGCCGCCATTGGCGAGCTTGTCGTTGAAAAGGCTGGGGTTTTAAACCTTGGTGTCGAAGGCATGATGATCATCGGCGCGATTTGCGGCTTTGCCATCGCGGTCGAAACCCAATCGCCCCTGCTGGGCTTTATTGCGGCAGCCCTAGGCGGTGCCGTGCTGTCGATGCTGTTTGGCTTTATGACCCAAGTATTGCTGTCTAACCAAGTCGCCACCGGTCTGGCCCTAACGCTGTTTGGCCTAGGGCTGTCATCCCTGATGGGCCAAAGCTATGTCGGCATCAAAGCCCCCAGCACGCCGTCCTTGAACCTTGGGCCGCTGTCGGACCTGCCCGTGGTGGGCAAGATCCTGTTTTCCCATGATCTGATGGTTTACGTGTCCATCGCGATCATCGCCGGGGTTTGGTACATGCTGCGCTACACCCGCACCGGTCTGGTGCTGCGGGCCGTCGGCGAAAGCCACGATGCCGCCCACGCGCTTGGCTACAAGGTCATCCGCATTCGCTTGCTGGCGATTGGCTTCGGCGGTGCCTGTGCCGGGCTGGGCGGGGCGTATCTTAGCCTTGTCCGCGTCCCCCAATGGACCGAAGGCATGACCGCCGGCGCGGGCTGGATCGCCCTGGCCATCGTGGTTTTTGCCAGCTGGAAGCCTTGGCGCGTTATGATCGGCGCCTATTTATTTGGCGGCATTACCGTGTTACAGCTTAATTTGCAGGCAGCAGGGGCCAAAATTCCGGTCGAGCTCTTGTCTATGTCACCCTATTTAATCACGATCCTTGTGCTTGTGATTATCTCGTCCGACCGGCGGCGCGCGGCACTCAGCGCACCTGCCGACTTGGGCAAATCTTTCCACGCCTCTCTCTGAGGCCCATAAACTCACCCACAACAGGGATATGTTTGCAATGAAACTAACCAAAATTCTTGCCGCGGCCACTTTGGTCTCGGGTCTTGCCACGGCCGCTGTGGCCGAAGATCCAACCAAAGTTGGTTTCGTCTATGTTGGCCCAATCGGTGATGGCGGCTGGACATACCAGCACGACCAAGGCCGTCTCGCCGTTGAAGCCGCGTATGGCGACAAGGTTGAAACCGTCTATCAGGAAAACGTTCCAGAAGGCGCCGACGCCGAGCGTGTTCTGACCCAGATGGCCCTGTCCGGTGCAGACATCATCTTCACCACCTCTTTCGGTTACATGGACCCAACCAACAACGTTGCAGCCAAGTTCCCTGATGTGAAGTTCGAGCACGCAACAGGCTATAAGCGCGAGCATGACAACGTCTCTACTTATGACGCGCGCTTCTACGAAGGCCGCGCCATATTGGGCACAATCGCGGGTCACATGACCCAGTCCAACAAAATCGGCTACATCGCGTCCTTCCCAATTCCCGAAGTGATCCAGGGCATCAACAGCTCGTTCCTGCACGCGCAAAAAGTAAACCCTGACGTCGAAATGGTCGTCATCTGGGCCTACACATGGTTCGATCCGGCCAAAGAAGCCGACGCCGCGAAAGCGATGATCGAACAAGGCGTTGACGTGATCCTTCAGCACACAGACTCCACCGCACCTTTGGCTGAAGCCGCCAAAACACCTGGCGTCATCGGCTTTGGCCAGGCGTCCGACATGGCCGAGTACAAGCCAAGCCCCCGTGTTGCGTCGATCATCGACGAATGGTCCCCTTACTACGTCAAGCGCGTTGGCGAAGTCATGGACGGCACTTGGGAAAACGGCCACAGCTGGGGCGGTATGGCTGAAGGCGAAGTCGTCATTGGCGAAATCACAGCACCTGTTCCCGCGGACGTCAAAGCCGAAGCAGAAGCCATGGTCGCGGCGATCACATCCGGCGAATACCACCCGTTCACCGGCCCGATCTTCAAGCAAGACGGCTCTGTCTTCTTGGCCGAGGGCGAGGTCGCCACAGACCTGCAGCTGGTTCAGATGGACTTCTACGTTCAGGGCATCACTGCGGAAATCCCCCAGTAAGCTTTGACACCGGCCTTACGGCCATAGAAAACGAAAAGCCCCCGCCCTTCGCGGGGGCTTTTTGTTTGCCCACCCGACCAGTTTAGACGCCACATGCACGCAAAAACAAAGGCTACAGGACCTGCGCGGCTGATCCTACAGGCCCGAACGCGCCCCATCTTTGGCCCTATGTCGCAAAACCCCCTCTAACCGTCGAACCCGCTTGCACGTCTGTCCCGAAAATCGCCAGATTGGCGGCAACACGGTTAAGGAGTCGCGGTATGAAAACTCATGTAAAAGCACTGGTTGTCGGGGGCGGCGCTGTCGGCACCTCGATCGCGTATCATCTGGCCAAAGCGGGTTGGGAAGACGTCGTGCTTCTGGAACGCGACGAGCTGACGTCCGGCTCCACCTGGCACGCCGCAGGCCTGCTGCCCTATTTCAACATGAGCTACGCCACCACCCATATCCACGACCACTCGATCAAGCTGTACAAAACGCTCGAAGCCGAAACAGGCCTGAACGCGGGCTTTTCCGTTGTCGGCAACCTGCGCATGGCCCAAACGCAAGAGCGTATGGACGAATACATGGTCTACGCCACAACGGCCGAAACCGTGGACGTGCCGTTCGAATGGCTCTCACCTCAGCAGATCGCGGAACGCTATCCATTGGTAAAGACCGAAGACCTGGTCGGCGCGATCTACCACCCAACCGACGGCTATATTAACCCTGCTGACATGACTATGGCTCTGGCCAAAGGTGCGCGCCAGCGCGGCGTCACGATCGAACGTAAATGGCAGGCCGATGCTTATGAATGGACCGGGTCCGAATGGCGCGTCACCTTGACCAAGATGGTCGAAAAGGGCGGCAACCTGGTTCCGTCCGACGAACAATTCGTTGTCACTGCTGAACATGTTGTCACCGCCACCGGCAACCACGCCCAACGCACCGCAAAGCTGCTGGGCATCCGATCCACCGCGATCCCGGTGGAACACCAGTTCATTGTGACCGAGCCCGACCCCATGCTGGTGGAATGGCGCAAAGAAAACGGCGAACACCCGGTTCTGCGCGACGCCGACGCCAAATGGTATGTCCGCGAAGAGCGCGGCGGCTGGATCCTGGGCCCATACGAACGCAACGCCCCTGCCCGCTTCAAATACGGCGTGCCCGACAGCTTCCGCGCCGACCTGTTCCCGCTGGATCTGGACCGGATCGAAGAAGAATACATGTCCTTTATCCACCGGATCCCATCCTCGGAAACCGTGGGTCTGAAAGACGATTTCAACGGCCCGATCTGCTACACACCAGACGGCAACCCCCTGGTCGGCCCCGCCCCGGGCCTGCGCAACATGTGGATGGCCGAAGGCTTTAGCTTTGGCATCACGGCCGCAGGCGGCACCGGCCACTACCTGGCGCAGCTGATGGTCGAAGGCGAAGCCGAAATCGACATGGCCTCGCTGGATCCCAAACGCTTTGGCAACTGGGTCACCACCGAATACACCTCGACCAAGAACGAAGAAGCCTATGACCACGTCTACGTTCTGCACCACCCCGATGAAGAACGCCCCGCCGCCCGGCCCCTGAAAACCGCCCCCGCCTATGACCGGCAAAAGGCGCTCGGCGCGCAGTTCGGCTGCGTCAATGGCTGGGAACGCCCCAACTATTACGGGCCACTGGATGCACCAGACAGCTTTGACCTCGACGCGCGATCCTTCCGTCGCGGCGGCTGGTGGGACTACGCCAAGGCCGAGGCAACAGCGATCCGCGAAGGGGTCGGCCTGATCGACGCCACCGCCTTTACCAAGCACATCGTCAAAGGCCCCGGCGCCACCGCCTTTCTGGATTGGTTCACTTCGAACAAACTGCCCAAGGTCGGCCGCATCAACCTGACCTACGCCCTGACCGCCGCAGGCACGACCCGCACCGAATACACAATCGTGCGTCTGGCCGAGGACGAATATTACCTTGTCAGCGCAGGCGCATGGCAGGCCTATGACAGCGACTTCCTGCGCAAAGCGATTGAAGACAAAGAACCCGAGTTTGGCCGGATCGAGGTGCAGGACGTCACTAGCCAATGGGGTGTCTTCGCCATCGCCGGGCCAAAAACCCGCGACGTGCTGGCCAGCCTGATCCGCGACGCGGACCCGGACACCGCCCTAACCAACAAACGCTTCCCCTGGCTTTCTGCCCGCCAGATCGAACTGGGCATGTGCCCCGTCAACGCCATCCGCGTCGCCTATACGGGCGAACTCGGCTGGGAACTGCACCACCCGATCGAAATGCAGGCCTATCTGTGGGATCAACTTCTGGCCGCAGGCGAACCCCACGGGATGAAACTGGTCGGCGCACGGGCGCAAAACTGGCTGCGTCAGGAAAAATCCTACCGCGCCTTCGGAACCGAACTGGGCCGCGACGCCACCCCGCTCGAGGCAGGTCTGGACCGTTTCGTTGACCTGTCCAAAGATTTCCACGGCAAAGCCGCGATGGAAGCCAAAGGCATCCGCTCCAAATGCGTCACCCTTCTGATCGACGGCCCCACAGATGCAGACCCATGGGGGCGCGAGGCACTCTTTGATGGCGACACCCGGATCGGTCGTCTGACCTCGGGCGGCTATTCGGTGGCCTTTGGCAAGCAGATCGGCATGGGCTACGTGCGCCCCGATCTGGCCGCGCCGGGCACCAAGCTAAAGGTCAGAATGTTTGATCAGTTGTGGGACTGCGAAGTGACCGAAGACAGCCCCTACGACCCAACCAACGCAACGATCCGCATCAACGGCTAGATGTCGAATCGGGCATATTTTTGATTAGTTGTGCATATCGAAAAGGCGCGCTCGGGACACCCGGCGCGCCTTTTTTAGTCCAAATTGCGGGTTGGGCGCGCTTATTGCATCGCCTCAAACGTACCCGCATCCATCATTCGCTGCATGGAAAGCGCGGTCAAACCGCATTCTTCGGTGATCAACTGAACCCGGTTCGCCCCAATCTTGTCGGACCCTGGCAGACTGGTCGCGGTACTTAGCTCAGCAGTCGATGCATAATCGGTCTTCGCAGCAACTTCCAAGGCGGCCAGCATGTTGGCGACATAGTCAATGCCAGCCTCGTCCACCAAGGTTTGCAGCACGCAGGTGCCGGCTTCCCGGTGGGCATCATCCCAATCCGTTTCGGGTAAGTTGTTGGCAATCGTAGGTAATTCCGCCGCCAACAGGGCGTTCATCTTCTCGCCGATGGCTTCGGACGCGGCCTCGTAACGACCAAGCGCGTCTTGGGCAACGGCCGGCACAGCCAGAACAGAGGTCGCAAGAATGACAGCGGAAACAGACAGAAATCGCATGATAAAACCTTGATTAAAGAATCGTTAACCAAACTTGCCCCGAGCAGGCCGTAAGGATCAAGCAGCCTTCGGGCGTTGGGCCAGCACAAGCAAGTTATTGGCGGGCATTTCGGTCACATCAACCCCGAACCCCATGGCCGACAGGACCGAGGTCAAAACCTCTATCTCTTTGTAACCAATTGACGAATCCTGTTCGCGCAGCTGCGCGTGAAACGCCGCGTCCCCGTCCGAGGTTGTTTTACCATCCCGCAGGAATGGGCCGTAAATCGCGCATAATCCGCCGGGTCGCACCGCTTGGGTCATCTCGTCCAGCAAAACGGCCATCTGCCCGTCAGACACCAGATGTAGAAGGTTGACCAAGAAAACCACATCCCATGGGGCCGTTTTGGCCGCCCAACCTTCCGAGCATGCATCCAGCTGCACCGGCGGGGCCAGGTTTTCCACCCCAGCCTTCTTGCGCCAGGCCTCGATCACCGGGAAACGGTCTGCCGCAATGTCAGTCGGTTGCCAAGAAATCCCGGGGAACGCCTGCGCCAATGCCGCGATATGCTGGCCAGTTCCGCTCGCAATTTCAAGGGCTTGACCCGTTTCCGGCAAGGCGGGCCCAAGGGCTGCCAACAAGGCCGCCTGATTACGTTCAGCCGATGGTGCAGATACCAAACCCGTCATTAAAACCGCCCCGGATCCATTGCGGCCACATGCTCGGGCCCAATTTCAGGTGTCCGCCCCGCCACAAGGTCCGCCACCAACTGACTGGCGGCGGGCGAGGATTGAAACCCGTAACCGCCCTGCCCAGCAACCCAAATGAAATCAGACACTTGGCCGTCACGCCCCAGCACCAAACAGCGGTCTGGCGCAAAGGTTCGTAGCCCCGCCCAAGTGGCCAAAAGCCGGGTCACAGGCTCGGTCATATGGGTCTGATACCGCTCTAGCCCTTCAGCAATCGTCATGTCATCGGCCCAGGCATCCATCGGTTCGGACGGATCCTCATCAGCTGGCGACACCAATAAAGCCCCCGCATCAGGCTTGGCATACCACGTCTCACCCGCGCCAAAGATCATCGGCCAGCCCGACACATCATGCCCCCCCGGCGCGGGGATCCGCGCCATGGACCGGCGGTAGGGCACCAATCCAATCGGGGCCACGCCCGCCAGTTCTGCCACGTGATCGGCCCAGGCCCCGGCCGCATTCACCAGCACCTTGGCCGTCCATGTTTGGTCACCACAAGACACCGACCAACCGTTTGCCGTCTTTTCGACCCGGTCGACCCTAACATTCTGAAAAATATCGCCATTTCCGCGCACCTGCCGTGCGAAATTTTGGATCAAACGGTCCGTGTCAATGTCCCAGGCATCGCCATGATGGGCCGCTTTGGTTATCACGGTGTCATCCAAAATCGGCACCAGAGCCTTCGCCTCGGCCGCCGACATCTGGGTCAGTTTCATCGCGACCACGTCATGCTGATAGGCGTTTTCGGTCGCGTCGGTTCCCAGCAACAGCAAGCCCCGCGGTGACAAAACTCCGCCATCTGCCGTCTGGTGATGCGACGCGCTGGCCTTGTTCAAAGCGATTGTCGGGACCGAGCCATAGTTCTGTTCAAACAACGCGGCCGACCGGCCCGAGGCATGGTATCCAAGGCCACTTTCGGCCTCTAGCAAAACCACCCTACCCAATTGCGCCAAACGCGCACCGGCCGAGGTTCCGGCGATCCCGCCCCCGATTACAATGAAATCCGCATCCATACCCTAGTCCGATCTTGCCTTGAGGCGCACAACAAAAGCACCGCCGAAATTGCTACAAC
>SPJP01000087.1 GCA_006844665.1 Paracoccaceae bacterium | reverse complement strand
GCATCCGGTGCAGCGCAGGACCATGTCGCCGATCTGATCAAAGGGAAGATCGCCGCGCAATGTGGCTTCCTCCAGATCCACCCCTATTGCTGTGGCCATGTCATCCATCAATGCCGCATGGCGTTTAAGCGTCGTTTGGTTTGTCATTGTCTGCTCCCTTTCAGCGCGGATGCGTCAGGGGCAGGTTAGGATGGATCGCGTACGCTGGCTTTGATCCAGATCAAACGGATCTACAGCCCGGCGGCGCGGCGCACGGTGGCTTGGCGGTCGGCATTGGGCGGGTGGCTACCCAGAAACTGATCGCCGGGATCAGGCAGACGGTCAAAGAAGGCCGAGCCGCGCACCGGATCAAACCCGGCGCGCTTGGCAATCAAAGTGCCCAAGGCGTCGGCCTCAAGCTCGTGTTCCTTGGAAAACTGCCGCGCGCCGACGAAACCACCCAAGCGCGCGCCTTGATCGATCAAAACTTGGTCACCCCGGCCCAGCAGAGCCCCTAGCACAGCGCCCGCAACGGCCCCCGCTTGGGCGCGGGCCTGGGTTTGGGGGATGTGGCCCCGGATATGGTGGGCGGCCTCGTGCCCCATGACAAAGGCGATCTCGTCAATATTGCGGGCGTCCTCGATCAACGGAAGGGTAAAAACCAGCAATGGGCGGCCTGCGTTGTTCAGGGTTTGGTACGCGTTGACCGGCTGGTCCGGGCGGTCATCCACCAAGATCTGAAAGTCGCAATTGCCCTGAGGCAGCTGCGCGCGACACTCTGCTTCGGCGACGGGTTCGATCCGGCTTGCGGCAAGTTCGAAATTGCGGGCGGCTTGGGCGGTCGACAGCTTGGTCACAGACGTTGCTGCGGCCGCGCGCGGGGCCTGAGGCGCCGGGGCCTGCAGGGTACAGGCGGTTGCAATCAAAAGGGGAAGCAGGAACAGAATACGCATGGCAGCCTCGGGTGTATTGGACCCCCTACCTTTAGGGCATCTGGCCGCAGCTTGCCAAGCGGGCTTGCCCTATGGCCCTTAGTGCCTAGGTTAGACTTATGACAGATCCAGTCGCCAATCCCGATGAAACCCGCGTTCTGTACAACGCAGAATGCCCCGTGTGTAATTTTGAGATCAGCCACTACCGCGACTATTCGCAAAACGCCGACCTGCCGATTGCGTTTGACGATCTGAATTCCGCGCAATTGGCCCGCTGGGGATTGACCCAGGATACAGCGGCCCGCAGGCTTTATGTGCAAAAGGGCGGGGAATTGATCAGCGGTATCCCGGCCTTTATCGTGCTGTGGCAGGACATGCCAAAATACCGCTGGCTGGCACGGCTGGTATCTTTACCCGTTGTGCATTTTCTGGCCAATCTTGCCTATGATTACGCCCTGGCCCCGATCATATACCGCTGGCATCTTTTGCGCAAAGCACGCGTTGCCAAACGGGCGGAATCCTCTAAGCTTTAGCCATGTTTACGATTGAGCACGACTTTGACGCGACAGTTATCACCCTGATTGATGAGGGTGAGGACACTGCCTTGGTGGAAGACATCACCATCAATGCGTTTGAAGATTGCGTGACCCTGACCCAGCTGGACCCTGTATCGCTGGAACCTGTGACCATCACCTTGTCCATTGGCCAGCTGAACGATCTGGGCGCGGCATTGGATTTGCCCGAGGGCGTCTACCGTTTGGCGCGCAAGGGCTAGTCCACGCGGAAGACCTTGTCGCGGGACGTTGCGCCCCTGATCAAGGTCAGGCGGGATTTCGCGATACCGATGGATTTCGCCAGCAATTTGACCACCGCTTTGGTGGCTTTGCCGTCTTCAGGCGCGGTTGTGACCCAGACCTTTAGGCTTGCGCTTCCGGATGCGTCGCCATGCTCTACCGCGTTGCGGCGGGCCGCAGGGGTGACGCGTACTTCGATCACCGTGCCCGGTTCGGCCAGATGTGACAGATCCAAACTCTTCCCCTTCGCTGGAATGCCCCTTAGTCTTTGGCCAAACACGGACAAAGGGGCAAGCCATGCGGACCGGATTTTTCCATGATGAACGGTGTCTTTGGCACGGGGCAGGGGAATATGCGCTGACCATGCCTGTGGGGGGATTGGTGCAACCGATGCCCGATGGGTTCCCCGACAGCCCCGAAACCAAGCGGCGGATGAAGAACCTGATCGAGGTCACTGGCCTGCAAAAGGATCTAGAGGTCCAATCCGCCCCCCTGGCCGATTGGGCGGATCTGGCCCGGGTGCATCCTGAAACCTATCTGCGCCAGTTCAAGTCCCTGTCAGATGCAGGCGGGGGCGAGCTGGGCCCCCGCGCCCCCTTCGGCGCTGGCGGGTTCGAGCTGGCATCGCTGTCTGCTGGGCTGGCCAAGGGGGCTTTGCTGGGCGTGTTGCAAGGCCATTTTCGCAACGCCTATGCCCTGACCCGCCCGCCGGGCCATCACTGCCTACCAGAAATGCCCAACGGGTTTTGCATGTTGGCCAATGGCGCGATTGCCATCGAGGCCGCCTTTGACCAGGGCCTGACCGAACGGGTCGCGGTGGTGGATTGGGATGTGCATCACGGCAATGGGACCGAGGCGATCTTTTATGACCGCGAAGACGTGCTGACAATCTCGATCCATCAAGAGCGCAATTACCCAATGGATACAGGTGATGTGCAGGATCAGGGGGCCGGATCAGGCGAAGGGGCAAATATGAACATCCCCCTGCCATCCGGCGCGGGTCACAACACCTATCTGGAGGCGATCGAGCGTTTGGTCATCCCCGCCCTTGCGCGGTTCGAGCCCGATTGCATCATTGTGGCTTGTGGGTTTGATGCCGCCGCCGTTGATCCGTTGGGCCGGATGCTGGCCACGGCCGAAACGTTTCGCCTGATGACGGCCATGCTGCAAGAAACCGCGGCCGAGCTGTGCGACGACCGCTTGGTGTTGATGCACGAAGGCGGATATTCCGCGGCCTATGTCCCGTTCTGCGGCCATGCCGTGCTAGAGGAGCTGTCCGGCAGCGCCATCCACGCCCCCGACCCCATGGCAGAAACCTTGGCCTTGCGCCAACCATCGGCCCATATGGAAAGCGTGTTCAGCCATTTGATCACGGAAATGGAAGATGTGTTTTTCTAAGGCCAGAGCCCTTCTAAATACTATGCACAAGCCCTTTCAAGGAACGGGTGCAAGGCTTAACTACAAGGCAAATAAGATATCAGGACCCGATCTATGACCCAGCCCCTTACCCCTATGCCAGACGTTGTTGCGTTTCTTCAAACCCGGCGGTCGCGTCCGGCCAAAACGCTAAAGGCCCCCGGCCCGGATCGCGCTGCCCTGACAGAATTGCTAACCATCGCCGCGCGCACGCCGGATCATGGCAAACTGGAACCCTGGCGCTTTGTGGTGCTGGAACCTGCCGCCTTGGGCCGGGTCGCCGGATTGGTCGACACACACGGTGCGTCCCTTGGGGTGGCGCCTGAAAAGATCGCCAAGGCCAGCACGGAATATGCAAGCTCCCCCGGTGCTGTGGTTGTAGTTGTTGAAAGCCCGAAGGACAGCGCCAAAGTCCCCCAGATTGAGCAGACCTATTCGGCAGGGGCCGTTTGCTTGGCCCTGCTGAATGCGGCTTTGGCCAGCGGCTGGGGTGCCAATTGGCTAAGCGGCTGGGCGACACATGACGGGGATTTCTGCGCTGAGGCCTTTGGCCTTTCCCCCCATGAACGGGTGGCCGGTGTGATCCACATCGCGACCGAAACCTCGCCGCCTCCAGAACGGCCCCGGCCTGATATGGCGTCTTTGATCACCTGGGCAAACACATGATTGGGATGATCTTTCAGTCCTTCGGATTGGCCCTGGCCCAAGCGCGCGACCCGGCGTTCCGACGCGTGTTTGGCCTGGGGTTGGGCCTGACAATTGTGTTGTTGGTGGCGGTCTATGGTGGCGCGCTATGGCTGCTGAACGCCTGGATCCCCGAAGAAACGACGCTGCCGCTGTTCGGGCAGGTCACTTGGGTGAACGACATCCTGACCGGCGCGTCGCTGTTCCTGATGCTGGGTCTGTCAGTGTTCTTGATGGTGCCCGTGGCGTCAGCCTTTACCGGGTTGTTCCTGGAAGACATCGCTGACGCGGTCGAACGACAGCACTACCCTGCCTTGCCCCCCACGGCCCGCGCGCCATGGGGTGACGTGATCCGCGATACGATTAACTTTCTGGGCTTGCTGATCCTGGCCAACGTCCTGGCGCTGTTTCTATATGTTTTGTTTCCACCTGCAGCGCCTCTGATCTTTTGGTCCGTGAACGGCTTGCTGCTGGGGCGAGAGTATTTTCAGATGGTGGCCATGCGCCGGCTGGGGCGCAACGGCGCTATTGCCGCCCGCAAGCGCCACGGCGCCGCGATCTGGCTGGCCGGTACCTTGATGGCGATGCCGCTTAGTATCCCGATCCTGAACCTGATCATCCCGATCCTTGGCGTCGCGACCTTCACCCATATTTTCCACAGGCTAGAGCCGCTGCCCCGGTCACGATCTTAGTTCGTTGGCCTAGTCCTATGACCGAGCTGATCGCGACACTGCGGTCAGCTGCCGAACGGGTCTTTGGGGGCGATATACTGGTACAGATCGAAGTCATCGACGCTGATGATCCCAGACAAGATAATACCACATGTGATCGCCCACAGCACAATGGCAACACCCGTTGTCCACCACAGTTTCGGCATTAGGCTGCCGG
This sequence comes from Paracoccaceae bacterium, assembly GCA_006844665.1. GTDB lineage: Bacteria > Pseudomonadota > Alphaproteobacteria > Rhodobacterales > Rhodobacteraceae > Dinoroseobacter. The sequence goes on along the minus strand of SPJP01000087.1, from coordinate 5,932 downwards.
TCACCGGGGAAGACGCATGGGTGCCCACCAAACGCTCGCCCGCGTCGCCTTGGGTTTTCAGCCCGATGGGCAGCACGACAAACAATGTCAGAAACCAATAGACCGCAAGCAAAACGATGGCTGATGTGATGGCCATGGCCTAAACCTCCTCAAGCTCTACTAACGTGCCGGTAAAGTCTTTGGGGTGCAAAAACAGCACAGGCTTTCCATGGGCGCCAATCTTTGGCTCTCCGCTTCCCAAAACCCGTGCGCCGCTTTCGATCAATGTATCGCGCGCGGCCAGAATGTCATCGACCTCGTAGCAAATGTGATGAATGCCGCCTGAAGGGTTCTTTTCCAAGAACGCCTGGATCGGAGAGTTTTCGCCCAAAGGGTGCAAAAACTCGATCTTGGTGTTGGGCAGTTCGACAAAGACAACGCGGACGCCGTGGTCCGGTTCATCCTGGGGCGGGTTAACCTTTGCGCCCAGAGTGTCGCGATATTGCGCGCTTGCAGCTTCCAAGTCCGGGACCGCGATGGCCACGTGGTTTAGTCGTCCGATCATTCCTGCCTCCCTTAAACTGGCACGGTTATGAGACCCTCGCGCCCGCCTCGCAAGCGCAACCGCGTCGCAGGCAAAATGGGGCGCAAGGGATTAACCATATCTTCACGTAATGGGCGTTTGGTTGAGGAGCTCTTTAACTTGCACGAGGTTCCACATGTCTGATCCAGACCCTCTTAGCTTTCCACCGCCGCGCGGCACCACTCAGCGGCCCTTGTTCGGTATGAAACTTCTGCTGGTCGAAGACAGCCGCTTTGCCGCAGAAGCTGTGCGGTTGATGTGTTTGAAAAGCGGTGCGCGCCTGCGCCGGGCCGACAGTTTGCAAGCGGCCCATCGCCATTTGGCCAGCTACCGGCCCGATGTGGTGATCGTGGATATGGGCCTGCCCGATGGCTGCGGGGACGCGCTGATTGCAGAACTGGCCGGGATGGAACCCGAAATCCCCGCCCTTCTGGGCCTAAGCGGCGATCCCTGGGCCGAAGACCAAGCGATTGCTGCGGGCGCGCGGGGATTCTTGCACAAACCCCTTGGGGCATTGGCGGCTTTCCAACACGCGATCTTGTCCGCCTTGCCGTTTAACATGCAGCCCACGGGGCCCCGGCTCACCCCCAGCGATTTAGTCGTGCCAGACTGGTTGGCGCTAAAAGACGATTTGGATCATGTGGCCGAACTGCTGCACGACCCTGTGGACAGCCGCAATCTGTCTTACCTGTCGCAATTCTTATCCGGCATCGCCAAAAGCGCCGGGGACACGGACCTGCATAAAATGGCCGAGGTTTTGGGGGCCACCGATGCTGGCCCGAAAGACCAAATAATTGGGAAGCTGCAGGCGATGATTACCGCACGCAATTCCAACGTGATCGAATTGGTTTAGGCAGTGGGCTACAGCGCAGGGTCGCTTGAAACCCGCACAAGATTGGTCATATCTGACAAACGCTCTTGCTGCTGGCCTGCCGTGTCAAAGTTTCTTGGCGACAGCCATGTCTCAAACGCCACCTTCAACGCCGGCCAATCTCCATCGGTAATGGCAAACCACGCTGTGTCCCGGTTACGGCCCTTATAGATCAGATGCTGGCGAAACACACCTTCATAGCTGAACCCCAAACGCTGGGCCGCCCGGCGGGACGGCAGGTTCAGCGCATCACATTTCCATTCATACCGACGGTAGCCAGCCGCAAATGCCGCCTTCATCATCAGATACATCGCCTCGGTCGCGGCGCGTGTCCCCTGCAGCGGGGCTGAGAAATTCAGATGCCCGACCTCGACTCTGCCTTGGGCCGGGGCGATCCGTAGATAAGACCCAACGCCCACCGCTTTGCCACTATCCAACGACCGGAACGCGTAAAAGCTGGGATCCGCCACGCCATCACTGACCGACCGGACCCAGCGATGATAGGTCGAAGCGGAATGAAACGGGCCGTAGGGCAGATAATCCCAGATCCCATCATCAACGGAATTGGCCAAGAACAGCTCTGCCGCATGCTTTTCCGCATCTAACGATTCTAATTGAACATAGTGCCCACGAGATTCGGCCACCGGGGCACCTATGGGCGCGGCCCAATTTGGCACCGGATCTCCAAAGCGTTTCGCATCAGGCATCAATTGACCCTTTCTTTCCGCACAATGTCCTTGGCCGAGACAATGACACAAACATGCCGCGCGCCACACCCGAAACCATCTTAAGACAGGCCAAATCGCGCCGGGTTTGTCCACCATACAGTTTGTATTCGCTCTCATGGGGATGGGACGAACCAAACATAACTGGGGAATTCACGCTTATGCCAAAGCCTGCCAAACGGAAGACCCCGGCGCGCCGCAAAAAGAAAAGCGGTGGCTCCGGAGCTGCAACATTCATTCTACTGGGCGCTGTCGGCGCGGGTCTTATGATCGGAATTACCGGGTTCGAAAGCGGTGCTGCCACACGCGCCGCTTTGGACAAAAACGCGGTAGAAGCAACACGTTAAGACGACCGGGGGGCCGCGCTGCCCCAAGGCCCGCGTGCCTTACCAGCGGCCCCCGATCAGGCCAGGATTAGTGGATCTGCACCCATGTCCAGCCCTGGAAACGCAACCGTTTCCAGTAGCGTTTTATCAAAACCAAACAGGCCGCGCATGACCCAGGCCGAATAGCGACGCACGTCGTCGGTCGGCAAAAGGTCGCGGCGCTGATAGAGGTCGGCTTCGGCCAGGCCGGGCCATTTGCCGAAAAACTGTGCGGCTTTCAATGCGCCCCCGGCCATCAACATCGCGCCTCCGGTGCCGTGATCGGTGCCCTTGGTGCCATTTTCCGCCGCTGTGCGCCCGAATTCTGTCATCACCAAAACTGTTGTTTGGTTCCAAATCGGGCCCAAATCATCGCGCAGGGTTAAAACGGCAGTCGACAGGCGGTCCAACGCGTTGGGCAAAGCTTGGCCTTGGTTGCGGTGGGTGTCCCATCCGTCCAGCGAGAACGCCGCGATCCGCGCATCTTCGCGCAGGCGTTGGGCGGCGAAACCAGCGATGGTTTTGGCCCCGCTGGCCCGGCGCTGGTTCATTTGGGCCGTGCGCGACAGGCTGGCCATTTCGCCAAAGCTATCAACCTCTTCCGACAGGCCCAAGGATTGCGCAATCTCTATCGCGTCGCCCGAGGCCGCGTGGAACAGCGGATCGTCGGCATACATGATTTCCAACAGCAAGCGCGCCTGGGGCGACAGATCCAGCCGGGTTTCGGGCGACCAGCTGCGGCTGGGAAACGGGCCCGACAAGATCAGCGGCTTTTCTCGGCCCACGGCAAAGGCGGTGTCGCCGGACAAGCCAGGCACCGCGTCCAGCAAGCGGTTCAACCAGCCGCCGCGCTGGCCGGACAAGACCCCGGCGGTTCCGGCCTCTAGCACATCCTGGCCATCAAAATGGCTGCGCCCGTCGCGGTAGGGGGTGGACACGGCGGGGGCAAACGACAGCTCGCCCGCTGCCCATAGGGGGCGCAGAGGTTCCAAACTGGGATGCAGGCCGAACAGGCCAGACAGGGGCGCGCCTGCGTTTTGCGACAGGTTCGGCCGCAGGACGGAAAGGCCCGGATCACCGATGGGCGGCAAGGCGGACATCCCGTCCATAGCACCCCGCAAAAGGATCACTGCAAGGCGGTTTTCCCAAGGGGCTTGGGCAAAGCTCATGGTGGTGACCAGCGGCGATGCGGCGGCAGAGCAGCCGATGAAGCCCAATGATTTCAATGCGTCTCGGCGAGAGATCATATCCATTCCTATCGACGATTGAATTCGGGCGCGGCAAGGATCAGGCCGACCCCTTCCCAACGCTGTTCGGCCGCGCGGGCGGCAAAAAGGGTGCGGGGTTCGGCCAGATCGCCCAAGGTGGTCAGCACGAAATCCCTGGGATCCGGCAGATCGGGCGTCAGGCTGCGAGGGATGGCCATGGCCCAGCTGATGCGGGTGGCAAGGCCATTCGGGGTGATCCAAGCGTCGGCGTCTTCGGGCCAGCCGTCGGGGCCCGGCGCTCCGCCCGGCAATTGATCCATGGCGCGCAAAGGCCCCCGATAAAAGCGCGCAATTTCGCCCCGGCGCAAGTTGGCTATTCTGTCGACGTTCGGGGCCAATGCGCGGATCCCAGACAGAATGAATTCCTGCGGTTGACGGGCCTTGGCGCCGAACTGGTCCAGCGCCAATGGGTGGTCCAGCAAGGTGGCGGTGACCACGGTCAAATCGCCATCGGTGCGCAGAAAGGCGGTCTGCAGATCCCGGACCAACGCCTCGGGCGGCGTGTCGGATACGAAATGCACAGCCAGCTTCCATGCGATATGGGCGGCGGTTTCAGGGCGTACGGCCAGATCGTCGAGGGCCGCCAACACGTCATCCACCGTCGCCTCGGCTCCGCCGCCATAGGATTTCCCCAACAGCGTTTCCGGGCCCGGTTCAGCGATATGGGGGCGAAAGTGGAATTCCGCGTTCTTCACGCTGAGGCCGGTCAAAAGCTCGGCGAATTGGGTGACATCGGTTTGTGTATAGCCTGATCCGACACCTAACGTGTGCAGCTCCAACACCTCGCGCGCGAGATTTTCGTTCAGGCCCCGGTCATGGTTCTGACCGGTTCGGGAATTTGGCCCGACCGAGATGTGCTGGTCGAGATATTGGATCATCACCGGATGGGTAGTGACCGCGCGCAGCAGATCGGCAAAACGGCCCGCGACATGGGGGCGAATAACCTCGTCCACAAAGGGCGCAAAGGCCGGGCGGTGCAGGCGGGCTTTGGGGGCGGTGGTGAAGTGGTCGGCCCAAAAGGCGGTCAGCCGGTCAAGGAGCGGATTGGGCGTGTGGGCCGCGCGGTTCATCCAGACCCTTTGGGCAGTGTCCATATCGCGGTTCATTCGGCCCATCGCGTCTTGGCTGACGTCCTTGCCAGCAGCATCCCCATCGCGTTCCATCCGGCGGCCGTTTTGCACTGCACCGTGGTTTTCAAGGTATCGCGCGTAAGATGGTATCGGAAACAGATCGACCGCACGGTCCGGCCCAGCCAGCGCATCCAGATAGGCTTGGGCGCCTTTCGGCAGATCGAACAACGGCGACGGGCCGTAGCCAAAGCGCATCGCGAATTTATAGTCGGTCTTGGACACGGTACGCGGTTCCCATTTCTGCTGCCCCTTAGATAAGGGCAACGGCGTGAACTACAAAGCCCGACCTTAGGAAAGGCCGGGCTTTATCTATCACAATTGAGCTTTTTCCTGCTGGTTTTGGCCGAAAAGACGCAGGTCTTAGCTGTCGGTCGGAACCAAACGCAGGTGCAATTCGCGCAGCTGTTCGTTTGTAGCATCCGACGGGCCGCCCAGCATCAGGTCTTCGGCGCGCTGGTTCATTGGGAACATGATGACCTCGCGAATGTTGGCCTCGTCCGCCAGCAGCATGACCATCCGGTCGATACCTGCCGCACAGCCACCATGAGGCGGCGCGCCGTATTTGAACGCGTTCAGCATGCCGCCGAACCGCTTTTCGACCTCGTCCGCGCCGTAGCCAGCGGTTTCAAAAGCTTTGACCATGATGTCGGCGCGGTGGTTCCGGATCGCGCCCGAAATCAGCTCGTACCCGTTACAGGCCAGATCATATTGATAGCCAAGGATGTCTTCTGGATCTTTGTCGAACGCGTCCAAGCCGCCCTGAGGCATCGAGAACGGGTTGTGCGAGAAGTCGACTTTGCCTTCGTCGTCCCGTTCATACATTGGGAAATCGACGATCCAGCAGAAGTGGAAGCTGTCTTTATCGGTCAGGTTCAGCTCTTCGCCGATGACGGTGCGGGCGCGGCCTGCGACGCCTTCAAAGGCCGAGGGCTTGCCGCCCAGGAAGAACGCGGCATCGCCGACCTCTAGCCCCAGTTGCTGGCGGATTGCCTCGGTCCGTTCTGGCCCGAT
>SPJP01000089.1 GCA_006844665.1 Paracoccaceae bacterium | reverse complement strand
GCAATTGGCAAGGCGGGGTTTGGGGCGCGGATGCGTACGGTGGGGCAGGGCGTTGTTAACCTTGTTACGGTAGCTTTGGTGCTGGATCCAATTGGGGCGGCCTTAGGGCTGCTTCGTCTCAGACCGGTTCATAGGGGGCATTGCCCCGGCCCGAACCGCGCATATTAGGGTTTTCGGGGGGATGGCATTCCCCGGACGGAACCACCTGAGCATCAGAGTGGCGCCACTTTTCCCAATTCAAAGATTATAGCTACCGAGCCTTCCGCATCCCGGCCCTTCAACACAGGGCGCGGGCGCTTGGCGCGGCCTATAGCGCCCGCCATCCCAGCACCAAGGCCAGTAAAATGCCCGAGATCAGCCAACGTTTGCCCTCGGACCAGGCGAACTCGTCCTTGGTCACCTGGCTGCGCAAGGCAAAAACCAGCCCCCCGGGCACGATCACGGCCAGAAATACCACGCTGGACCGGAAGCCAAAGATGCTGGACGCGAACACAACTGCGATGAACAGGATCACCACTGGCACCAATGCGCCCAACATATCGATGACCACGCTGATCTTTGATCCGTGATCGGCCCGGCGCAGCAGCGCAATCCATTCGGCCAGCACCGCAATCACATGGACCCACAGCACCGTGGCCAGAAACACGATGATCGCAATCAGGGTGGGGGCGGTGATCACCGAACCGTCTCGATCGGGCCATCGGCCAACCCGTTGACGAATTGGTGCAGATAAGGATCGGTCGCGTCGTCCATTTCGGCAATAGGGCCTTCCCAGCGGAACTTGCCCCCGTGCAGCATCGCGACCCGGTCGGCAATGGCGCGCACGCTGGACATGTCATGGGTGATGGTCAGGGCGGTTGCCCCCATCTCGGTCACGATTTCACGGATCAGGTCATTGATCACGCCGGACATGATCGGGTCGAGCCCCGTGGTCGGTTCGTCGAAAAAGATGATCTTGGGGTCGGCGGCAATGGCGCGGGCCAGGCTGACGCGCTTTTGCATGCCCCCCGACAGCTCGGCCGGGAACTGATCGGCGACCTCGGCCCCCAGGCCCACGCGCTGCAGCTTTTCAATCGCGATGGCGCGGGCTTCGTCCTTGGGGCGCTTTAGGGATCCGCGCAGCAGGCGGAAGGCGACGTTTTGCCAAACGCTCATGGAATCAAACAGCGCGCCGCCTTGGAACAGCATCCCGAACTGGGCTAAAAACGCATCCCGGTCGCCTGAACCGGTGTCGCGCCCATCCACCTGGATCGTGCCTTGGTCGGGTTGAACCAGCCCCAAAACACATTTCAGCAGCACCGATTTGCCAGTGCCGGACCCGCCGATGATTACGGTCGAGGTTCCCTTGGGCACGTGCAGATCCGCCCCGCGCAACACGTGCTTGGACCCAAAGGATTTGTGCAGATCGGTTAGATGGATCATGAGCTAAAGAACACCTCGGTCAGCAGGTAATTGCTGGCCAGTATCAGAATGCTGGCCGACACAACCGCATTGGTCGTGGCCCGGCCAACCCCCTGGGCGCCTCGGCCCGAATTCATGCCGTGGTAGCAGCCCATCAAGGCCACGATGAACCCGAACGCGGCGCCTTTGACCATGCCGGATCCGATATCCCAGACCTCTAGAAAGTTGACGGTGTTCAGCAAATAGACCTGCCCGTCGAACCCCAGCCGAGAGGTCCCGACCAGAAAGCCGCCAAAGATCCCGATCGCGTCACCGACCGCGACCAGCAAGGGCACTGTCAGGGTGGCGGCCAGAACCCGGGGCACCGTCAGGTATTTCATCGGGTTTGTGCTAAGCGTGGTCAGGGCGTCGATCTGTTCGGTCACTTTCATGGTGCCGAGTTCGGCGGCAATAGCGGCCGCGACCCGGCCCGCCACCATCAAGCCGCCCAACACAGGGCCCAGTTCGCGCGCCATGCCAATGGCCACAATGCTGGGCACGACGGCTTCCGCATTGAACCGCGCGCCGCCAGAATAGATCTGCAATGCCAAAGCGCCGCCGGTGAAAAACGCGGTTAGGCCAACCACAGGCAGGGAAAACCAACCGATGGACAGCAGGGCCTGGCCGAACTCTTTGCCATAAAAGGGCGGGCGGATCATGTGGCTTAGGGTGGATCCTGCGAACAGAACCACCCGGCCCAGAACCGCCAGAAACGCAAGCGTTCGCGCGCCGATAGGGGCCAGAAAGCTGGTTACAATGTTCATGCGGCGATGCCTGTATAGATCCGGCGGTAGCGCTGCGCCATAGAGGTCAGGATCTCATAGCCAATGGTGCCCGCCGCATCGGCCACCTGATCCACGGTCTGCATCGCGCCCAGCAATTGCAGGCTGTCAGGATCCTGGGGCAAGTGCGTGACATCCACGGTCAGCATATCCATTGAAACACGGCCCACCAAAGGGCAGGAATGAATGCCCGAATACAGTCGCGCCTTGCCCGACATGGCCCGGATCAAACCATCCGCATAGCCTGCCGCAATGGTCGCAATCCGTGCAGGTCGGTCGGCTACCCAGGAGTTGCCATAGCCAACGCTTTCACCCGGGGCCACGTCGCGGCACTGGATCACGGGGATGTCCAAGGTCACGACAGGACGCGCCTCGACAAAGGGCTCGCCGCCATACAGGCCAATGCCAGGGCGGGTCAGATCAAACGCATAGTTCGGCCCCAGCAAAATGCCCCCAGTGGCGGATAGGGATCGCGGGATGTCCAGACCATCGGTCATGGCATGAAACTCAGCCAGCTGGGCCTGGTTCATCGGGTGGCCCGGATCATCGGCGCAGGCAAGGTGGCTCATGATCAATGTGGGGTTCAGGGGGATCACCAGATCCCGCAGGGCGGCCCATTCGGCGTGCTCCATCCCCAGACGGTTCATGCCCGTGTCCAGCTGAACGCCAAAAGGATGTCCGGGCAGGGCCTCGATATGGCGGGTCAATTGCTCGGTCGAGTTTAGCATCGGCACAAGATTATGGTCGCGCAACAATGCGGCGTCCCCATCCATATGCCCCGAGAACACGCTGATTTCCGGCCCCGGGCCAAGGGTTTGGCGCACCATGGCGCCTTCCTCGGCTGCGGCCACGAAAAAGCGCCGCGCGCCCCCAATGGCCAGGGCCTTGGAGACTTTATCAGCAAACAAGCCGTAGCCATCCGCCTTTACCACCGCAGCGGTCTGCGTGCTGGCGGGCGTGGCCGCATCCAACATTCGCCAGTTGGCCACAAGGGCGTCGAGATCAATCGTAAGGGTCGCTGTAGACATGCACTCGTTTTGACATGCCCGCGCCGCAGGTCAAGCCAGAACACGCAGAGCGTGGAAGGGATTTGGGTTCGGGGCCTAAAGCCTCGCGCCGATTGCAGGACATGGGCCCGAGATCACCAATCACAATCTGAAAGTAAGGTTCGAGCCCAGTTTCCCGATTTTAGTATCTCTGCAAAAGTCGGCTTGCGGTATATTTTCTTGCAGCTTACCGTCGGTCCTTATGATGACAACGCGTTCAAGTTTGGTGTTAGAATGGCGTGCAATGGGCGCGCCATTTGGCAAAACGCAGGAATGGTGGCCGCCGCCCTGCCGTTGATCTGTGTGATTAACTCTGAAAACCATCAAAATGAACTGGATATACCATGATGATCCACGACCTTTCGGTCCGTGCCGACACGCTTGCTGTGACTTGGGCGGATAAGACCACCACAGATTTTCCAACAATTTGGCTGCGCGACAACTGCCCTTCTGGATTGCACCCCCAGACCCAAGAACGCCTTTTGGATCTGTTAACACTTGAGGATGCGCCCATCCTGGCGTCCGCTCAGATCGACGGCGATAATGTTCGACTGAGCTACGCGGACGGACATGTCAGTCAACTTCCATCGACACTGTTATCACAGCACCGCCCCGGCCAACGCGCCGCTGATCCTGCGGCAATCGAAGCGCGGCTATGGCGGTCAGAGCATCGTGTCGCTCGCTATCCTGCCTCCCCCATCATAAAGGACGACACCGCGCTTCAAGCATGGATGCAGGTCACTGCTGCAGACGGTGTTACAATTATTGAGAACCTTGACGACCGGACAAGCGCGGGCGTTGATGTCGCCGAACGGATAGGCTTTCTAAGGAAAACCAACTTTGGCACCACCTTCGAAGTGGTAAACAAGCCTGATCCCAACAATCTGGCCTATACGTCAGTCGCACTGCCACTGCATACAGATTTGCCAAACCAAGAGGTGCCACCCGGCTATCAGTTCCTACATTGCCTCGCTAACGAAGCCACGGGGGGCGGCTCTTTGTTTGCGGACGGCTTTGCTATGGCAGAGGATTTGCGCATTGAAAATCCCGAGGCGTTCGACCTGCTGTGCAATGTCGCCATTCCGTTTCGGTTTCACGATGGCGATGCAGATATCTTAGTCTATCAACCAGTTATAACTTTGGGTGCTGCGGGCGACGTGATTGAAATACGTTATAACGCGCATCTTGCAGGGGTCTTTGATATGCCCTCTGACATCATGCCTGCCTACTATCTTGCGTACCGAGCATATATGCACAAAACCCGAGATCCCAAATATCGTATCACGCTCAAATTGAAGGCTGGCGAAATGGTTGTTTTTGACAACCGCCGTGTCCTCCATGGGCGAGATTCCTTTGACCCATCTACGGGGTTTCGCCATCTCCACGGCTGCTATGTAGATCGTGGAGAATTCGCCTCGAAACTGCGTTTGCTATCGGGGCGGGCAAGAGCAATCAAGGCGGCTTAACCTGTGTCACGGCTCACAGGTGCACATCAAAGTGTATCTGTGAGCCTTTCGACCAAGACCGAAAACGAAGCACCAGCCGACGAACAACGGGCCAAGAATTGTGATTTGGGCCGGTCGTTCGCTTTTGTGGATCTCAAATATCTGACGTACAGAACGTCAAAATGAACGGTAACTTTGTCCGCTCTCCTGACCCTAGACTTTTGGCATTTGCTGGGTGGCGCAGTGGATGCCTCCGCCCATTTCGCCCAAGGGGTCCGCGTTCAGCACCACGATTTCGCGGTCCGGAAACTGGTTGGATAGGGCGTCATAGGCAATCTCGTCGGCCTCGGGATCGCCGAACGCGGAAGTAACGACCCCGCCGTTGCAGACGAAATAGTTGACATAGGCGGCCACGAAATCGGGGCTGTTTACGCGGACGTCCTCGGGTTCTGGGATAACGTCGATCTTTAGGCCGGCGGCTGCAAGAATGTCATAGGTTTCCAACGCTGCATCGTGAAAATCTTCACCGGGGTACGGATCATCGGGCAGTTGCATCAGCACATGGCCGGGGGCGACAAAGCGCGCGAGGCTGTCGATGTGATAATCGGTGATGTCCTGGTCCCAGACGCCGGGGGCCCAGATCATCCGGTCGGCCCCGTAGGCGGCCAGCAACCTGGCCTCGATCTGATCGCGGGACAGGCCCGGGTTGCGGTTGTCGATGACCCAAGAGCTCTCGTGCGCGATCAGCGTGCCGTGGCCGTCGGATTCAACGCCCCCCGGTTCGCCCTTTAGGCCCGAGGAAAACACCGGCAGCCCCAACCGCTCGGCAACTTTTTCGGCGATTTGGCCGTCGCGGGCGTGGACCTGCTTTTCGCCCCAGCCGTTGAAATGCATGTTCATCACCGCCAGGCCTTTTTCCGGGTGCGCGGTAAACAAAGGTCCTGCGTCGCGGCACCACAGATCCTCGGTCGGGACGTCCCACAGCTCCACATTGCGGCCCAGCAATCTGCGAGCTTGGCTGTGGTCTTCGCCTGCTGCCAGCATCCAGACAGGCTCGAATTCAGAAATGGTGTTTGCGATGTCGGCAATGGTTTCTTGGGTGATTTCGCGAAACACCCGGTCGGGATGCACCCTGCGGTTCACCGGCCATTGCATGAAACAGCCCGCATGGGGGGCTTCTTCGGCGGGCACTTTGTAGCCCGCCGGTGCAGGAGTATAGGCCATGGCTGATCCCATCACGGGCGCGAATGCCGCGCTGGCCCCAAAGGCCGCGGCCCCGCCCATGACATCCCGTCGCGAAAGGCGGCTAGGCCGCTTTGCCACCGAACATGCCTTTGACCTTGCCCACCAGACCACGGCGGCTTTCTTCACGGGTTTTGGCGGCCATATCGACCAGCCAGTTCACCTGCAACGCGCGGCGGGGGCCTTCATAGGGGTGGTGGCCGTGCCAGGAATTGTCGGACCGCTTGAACACCAACAAGGTGCCGCCTTTGGGCTCGACCTCGGTAAAGTAGTCTTCCAGATCATTGCCCGAGTTCAGAAGCCGTAGACGCCCGCCATCGTTGTTCCAGTTCAGGTCGTTCATATACAAAAGCACGGTGAAGATCTTGGTCTTGCTGTCTGTGTGGATTGACCCGTCTTTGGCCCGGCAATGGCCCCGCACGGTATAGGTCGTGGGGCGGCCGGTTAGGTCGAAGTCGAACTTTTCTTCCATGGCGCGTTCGAACTCTTTGCCGGTCAGCTGGTCGATCAGTTCCTTGAACTTGCCGTGGATGTCCAGATGTACCCCGTAATGGGACCCACCACCGGGCACTGCAGGATAATCCGACACTGCGGCTTCCAAGTCGTCCTTTGTCAGGAACTCTTCCACCATCAGGTGCTTGAAAGGTTCGGTCACCAAAGGGGTGTCGCGGAATTTGTCGATCTGGATCATGGCAGGCTCCGTATATGTCAGTACCGTTTTGAAGATAATCTATGCTGTCTGCGGGCCTTAGGAAAGTAGAACTTGCTGGCGCTTTGGGCCGCCTAAAAACCCACGTCGCCGCCTGCAGCTTCTTCCTGCCAGCTTTTGGCCAAGTTGCCAAATCGGGTGAAACGGCCTTCAAAGCTAAGCTCTACCGTGCCAATGGGGCCGTGACGTTGCTTGCCGATCACGACCTCGGCCCGGCCATGGAGCCGTTCCATCGCGGCTTGCCATTCGGCCATTTTGTCCAGCTGATCATCGCCGGGCTTTTCGCGTTCTTTATAATATTCCTCGCGAAACACGAACATCACCACATCGGCGTCCTGCTCGATCGAGCCTGATTCCCGAAGGTCCGACAGCTGCGGGCGCTTGTCTTCGCGGCTTTCGACCTGACGTGACAGCTGGGACAGGGCGATAACGGGAATGTCCAGTTCCTTGGCGATGGCTTTCAGGCCTTGGGTGATTTCCGACACCTCGTTCACGCGGCTGTCCTTGGCGCTGGCCGGGCGGACCAGCTGCAAATAGTCGACGATTAACACATCCAGCCCGTGTTCGCGTTTCAGGCGGCGGGCGCGGGCGGCCAGCTGGCTGATCGGCAGGGCGGGGGTGTCGTCAATATAAAGCGGGCAGCTTTCCAGATCTTTGGCGGCCTGTACGAAACGGCGGAACTCCGTTTCCGTCATGTCGCCCCTGCGGATCTGTTCAGACGGCACTTCGGAGGCCTCGGACAGAACACGGGCGGCCAGCTGCTCGGCGCTCATTTCCAAGCTAAAGAACCCGACCGAGCCGCCGTTGACTGCACCAACCGTGCCATCATGGCGCGTGCCCTTTTTATAGGCCTTGGCGATGTTGAACGCGATGTTGGTTGCCAGAGAGGTCTTACCCATGGACGGACGCCCGGCAAGGATCAGAAGGTCGGACTTGTGCAGGCCGCCTAGCTTTTTGTCCATGTCGATCAACCCGGTAGAAATCCCGGCCAAACCGCCATCGCGCTGGTGGGCCGCAGCAGCTGAGTTCACCGCATCAGTGACCGCGCGCAGGAACGACTGGAACCCGCTTTCGCCATTGCCGGTTTCAGCGATTTTATACAGCATCTGTTCGGCGGCGACGATCTGGTCAGACGGTTCCACCGCCGCATCCACCTTGGCCGCTTGGGCGGAAATGTCTTGCCCCAGCGCGATCAGATCCCGGCGCACGGCCAGGTCATAGATCATCTGGGCATAGTCTTTGACCGCAAAGCTAGAAATCGCATTGCCTGCCAGACGCACCAGATAGGCGGGGCCGCCGACCTCGGCCAGGCCAGGGTCTTCTTCCAGAAACGGCTTTAGGGTGACGGGCGAGGCAAGGGCGTTTTTCTGAATCCGCGTCTCGACCAGCTCGTATATCCGGCGGTGTAGGGGATCGTAGAAATGTTTGGGGCCCATGACCGAGGCGATGCGGTCATAGAGGTCATTATTGGTCAGCACAGCGCCCAGCAATTGCTGCTCGGCCTCGATATTATGGGGCAGGACGGTGACGATATCGGCCGTGGCAGCATTCGGGTCGTCTTGGGTGGCGGGCAATCCGTTTTGAACTGGAATGATTTCGTTCATGACTGCTGCTAACCCCTTTTACGTGCCCTTCGACCTATGGGTATTTCCGATCCGGGGCCCTGATTCAACTTGTATAAAATGTGAATTTTTTCAGGCTGGATTACACCGCATTATGGGGTGCACTGGGTCGATCCGTCAAGATACGGTATCTAGGATGGGCGGCGGGGCGCCTGATCTGGCACCCCGCGATTTTGTCCACAGAATCGAACGCTTTATGTGAATTACTTTGGCGCGTTGGCCGCCTGCCACGCGCGGGGGTCGGTCAAAAAGTCTTCGACCTTGGCCAATTGATCGGCCGGGAACAGCGCCCGGTCCTTGGCCACGGCCAGCACGTCATGCCATGTGCACAGGCTGTGCAGCGCGACACCGTGATCGCCCAGGGTCTTTTCGGTTTCGGGGAAAATGCCATAGCTAAAGATCACCGCCGTGTGGCCGCAGGTGGCCCCTGTTTCGCGGATCGCGTCCACGAAAGACAGCTTAGAGCCGCCATCGGTTGTCAGATCTTCGACCAGCAAAACCCGCTGGCCTTCGGACATCTCGCCCTCGATCCGCGCGCCACGTCCGTAGCCCTTGGGCTTCTTGCGCACGTAGGTCATCGGCAGAGCCATTCGTTCGGCCACAAGGGCGGCGAAGGGGATGCCCGCAGTTTCACCGCCTGCAATATTGTCGAACGCTTCCAGACCCGCGTTGCGCATAACGGTGCAGGTTAGGAAATCCATCAGCGTGGCGCGGATGCGCGGGTAGCTGATCAGTTTGCGGCAATCGATATAGGTGGGCGAGGGCAGGCCGGACGCCAGAATGAACGGATCTTCGGGGCGGAAGTGAACGGCTTGGATGTCCCAAAGGGCCTCGGCCGTCAGGCGGGCAATGGTCGCGGGATCTGGGAAGCTGGTAGGGATCATTTAAGGCCTTTCGGGGTGCAAAGGGTAGAGGGCGGAGGGCCGGATCAAACGACCCGCCACATCAAGGGATAACCGGGGTTGAACAGGGTCACGGGGCCCTCGCCGGTTTGGATCTGGGCTGGGAACGGGGCCGGGTCGGTTCGCTTTTCCAGCGTTATGGTCGCTTGGTTCACCGGCAGCTTGTAATGGGCCGGGCCGTTTTCACTGGCAAACCCAGCCAGCTTGTCCAGTGCGCCTTCAGCCTCAAAAACATGGGCCAGGCAAGCCATCGTGTTGGTGGCCGAAAACACCCCCGCACAGCCGCATTCGCTGAGCTTATTGGGATCTGTGTGGGGCGCTGAATCCGTGCCCAGGAAGAAGCGTTTATCGCCCGAGGTCGCGGCCTCGACCAGGGCCAGGCGGTGTTCTTCGCGCTTGGCCACGGGCAGGCAATAGTAATGGGGCTTGATGCCGCCGACCAGCAGGTGGTTGCGGTTGATCATCAGGTGATGGGTGGTGATGGACGCGGCCAAGTCGTCATCATTGGCGCGCACATAATCCACCGCATTTTTGGTGGTCACATGCTCCATCGTCACGCGCAGCCCCGGGGTGGCCTTGCGGATTGGGTCCAGCACCCGGTCGATGAACACGGCTTCGCGGTCAAAAATGTCGATATCGCTGTCGGTCACCTCGCCGTGGACACAAAGGGTCAGGCCGATTTCCGCCATGCGTTCCAGCACCGGGCGGACCTTGTCGAAATCCCGCACGCCAGAGGCCGAGTTTGTCGTGGCCCCGGCCGGGTACAGCTTGACCGCTTGGATCAGGCCGGAGGCAAAGCCTGCTGCCAGATCGTCGGGATCTGTGGTTTCGGTCAGGTATAGGGTCATCAGTGGCGCGAAATCTGCTCCCTGTGGCAAGGCCGCCAGAATGCGGTCGCGGTAGGCTACGGCGTCGGCAGTGGTCACAACCGGCGGCACCAGGTTGGGCATGATGATGGCGCGGCCAAAATCCCGGGCTGTTTCGGGCAGCACGGCCTGCAACATCGCGCCATCGCGCAGATGGACATGCCAATCGTCTGGGCGTGGCAGGGTGATGCGGGTGGGGGCAGATGCTGTCATTGCGGGCTCCGA
The DNA here is from genome assembly GCA_006844665.1 of Paracoccaceae bacterium. Lineage (GTDB taxonomy): Bacteria > Pseudomonadota > Alphaproteobacteria > Rhodobacterales > Rhodobacteraceae > Dinoroseobacter. Next base: position 774 of record SPJP01000089.1, on the reverse strand, counting down.
GTTCTGGCGGAGCTTGCCTAGCGCAGCGGGCTGCATTTGGGAAGGGTCGCCACTGCCACGGGGCAGACGGGGGTGCACCGCACGGACCAGGGGCTTGATCTGTGCCGCAATTTGTGGCATGCTGCAGCGCAGAAAATGCCTTTTAGGCGTATTGGGGCATAAGCCCGCGCCTTGGGTCACAAAAAAATAGGAAACCGGACAGATCCGGTCCTTTTTGCCAAGGACCGCCGCGTTCGGAATTCGGTGCACCGGGAGAGCGCTTTAGATGTTTGGGTTTTTAGTTGGTTTGATCGCAGGCGGCACCACGCCCTTTGCGGCACCTCATATTCGTAAAGCGTTGGAAAATATTCTGACCCAAGACGTGACCATGTCAGATGCCGAGTTTGGAACATTCTGCTACGCGGTTATGTTAATTCTGGGCGGCATATTGGTGCTGTTTGCGGGATCCGGCACACCCCTGCCCATGGCTTTGGGCGGGTTTCTGGGGATGTTCGGCAAGCGGATCTATAACACGGTCAGCAAAAAAGGCGGCCCTGCTCTGTAAAGATGTAAGACCGGCCGGGGCGGCGGGATCGCCCTGACCATGAAATTCGCGGCGACCGTCTTCGCAGAGTTTGAGCAAAACGCGCAAACCTTGTGGGGGCTTCATAGCCAAAGGGATCGCACCGCGAGGTCCCCCTTGTGCCGACGGGGAGGCACGCGCAGGGATTGTTGGCGACAAAGATGCGCATGAAGGATTGCTGCAAAATGTATGACCAAAGGACCCCGATAGAC
>SPJP01000088.1 GCA_006844665.1 Paracoccaceae bacterium | reverse complement strand
GCCGTTGGTACCGCCGGCATCACAGCGATGTTTGCGGTTTTGGCACTTGAAGAGCACGGCCTAACCCCCGAAAAAGGCGAGGTTTTGGTAACCGGAGCTGCCGGAGGCGTGGGCTCTGTTGCAACTGCAATTTTGGCCGCCAAGGGTTATGAAGTGGTGGGCGTTACCGGCCGTCCAGAAACAGAAGAATACCTGAAAAACCTTGGATGTAGCCGCATTGTTGCACGGGAAGAGATTAACGAAACGGTCAAACGCCCCCTCGAAAAAGAGATGTGGGCTGGCTGTGTTGATGCGGTCGGTGGCCCCATGTTGGCACGGGTTCTGGGGCAGATGAAATATGGCGGCTCAGTCGCGGCTGTTGGGTTGGCTGGCGGTGCAGGTTTGCCCGCAACTGTGATCCCATTCTTGCTTCGGGGCGTTAACCTATTGGGCATCGATTCTGTCATGCGCCCCTATGATAATCGCGTGGCTGCATGGGAACAGGTCGCGAAATACCTTCCAATGGAGGTTTTGGAACCGATGATTCAACCGGCGACTCTGGAAGATCTGCCGGCGTTGGGTTCTGCGATTTTGAAGGGCCAAGTAAAGGGGCGGGTCGTTGTGGATGTGAATGCGTGATGTTGCGTACAGAATTCGTACGACTACAATTACCAGCTTTTTCGGAGCCTTCGCTGGAAGGTTGGGCATTTTTTGAGAATGCTGGCGGGTCCTATACCTGCCAGCACGTAATTAACAGTCTGTCACGATTTTACCGCCAGCGCAAAGTTCAGCCCTACGGATCTTTTCCCGCGTCCCAAGACGGCGGGGCCGAAATGGACGAGGCCCGGACGCGTCTGTCCTCCATTCTCGGTGTTGACTATGACGAGCTTTCCTTTGGGCCCTCGACGACAACCAACACCTATGTATTGGCGCAAGCTTTTGGGGATTTTCTGGATTCGGGTGACAAAATCATAGTCACGGATCAGGATCACGAAGCAAATTCAGGACCTTGGCGCAGATTGGTTGAGCGAGGGATCAAAATCCTGGAATGGAAGCTTGATCCCGAAACTGGCCAACTCGATCCCCAAAAGTTAGACGATTTGTTGGATACAAAGGTGAAGCTTGTGTGCTTTCCCCATTGTTCCAACGTCGTAGGCGCAATCAATCCTGTGAAAGATATCGTGGAAAAGATCCATCATGCCGGCGCAGTTGCTTGTGTGGACGGTGTTAGTTATGCGCCACATGGGCTGCCTGATGTCGGCAAGCTGGGTGCAGATATCTATTTGTTTTCAACATATAAGACATACGGTCCCCATCAAGGGGCTATGGTTGTGCGTAGATCATTGGCAGAAAAACTGCCAAATCAGGGGCATCATTTTAACGGCGGTACGTTGTTTAAACGATTTACGCCCTCAGGGCCCGATCATGCGTAAGTGGCGGCCTGTGCGGGTATTGCAGATTACCTTGATTTGATTGCCACGTCCCACGGATTGAATTCTGTACAAGATGTACATGATTTGATTAGGTTTTATGAAATCAAAGTGTTACAATCCCTTCTTGATGCGGTATCTGAGCGAAATTCCGTTCGATTGATCGGCCCGTCTGATGCTGAGCGTCGCGCGCCGACGGTCGCAATTGATCTGGGTAGACCGGCCGAACCCGTTGCCGAGGCCCTTGCACACCACAAAATCATGGCGGGAGGTGGCGATTTTTATGCAGGTCGCGCGTTGGATGCGGTTGGAGTTAAGCCAGAAAACGGGGTGCTTCGGCTTAGTTTTGTGCACTACACCACCAAACAAGAGATCGACCAATTATTGAATGCTCTTGATGATGTTCTTTGACTTCTGAAATCCTGCGCTATCTGCCTAGATAGGTCTAGGTGGCGAGGGCAGGACAGTGGTTAAACCGATTTTGGTGTGGATCCGTAGGGACTTACGCCTAACCGACCACGCGCCTTTGGCCGAGGCCGCGTCCCATGGCGCGCCAGTTATCCCTGTCTTTATCGCGGATGACCATGTCATTCAGCTAGGCGCCGCCCCAAAATGGCGTTTTGGCTTGGGGATCGAAGCATTTCGCGAGTCTCTCCGCAGTATCGGCTCTGACCTGGTGCTTCGATCAGGTAACGCCCTGATACAGATGGAAAAACTGATACGAGAGACTGGCGCTGAGAAAGTGTTCTGGCAGCGTGCATACATTCCAGAGCAAGTTGAGCGCGATAAGCGGATAAAAGCGAAACTCAATGCAATGGGGATCAAAGCCCGTAGCTTCCCGGGCCATCTGCTGTTTGAGCCGTGGATCGTCGAGACCAAAACCGGTGGGTTTTACAAAGTCTTTACCCCAATGTGGAACACCGTGCGCGACCGTGAAGTGGGGCCGCCATTACCGACAGTCCAGAACCTAAAGGCCCCAAAGTCCTGGCCTGTTAGCGATGATCTGGCAGATTGGCAACTGGGCCGCGCCATGAACAGGGGCGCTGTAGTCGTTGGTAGGCATGTGAAGGTGGGCGAAGCGGCTGCTGGCGATCGGATAGATCGCTTCTTTGATGGGCCGATCAGCAAATACAAACAGGACCGGGACTTCCCCTCGATCGAGGCTACGTCCCGTCTGTCAGAGAATCTGACATACGGTGAGATTAGCCCAAAGCAGATGTGGAACGCTGGAAAATGCGCACTGCAGGCTGGTGCCGCGGGAGCAGAGACGTTTTTGAAAGAGCTTGTGTGGCGCGAATTTGCATACCATTTGGCATGGAATACTCCGCACATCCTGACCCGTAACTGGAAGCTGGATTGGGACCGTTTTCCTTGGAAAACCGACGGGTCCCAAATTGAAAGGTGGCAGCAAGGCCGCACGGGCGAGCCGTTTGTAGATGCCGCGATGCGCGAGCTTTATATCACGGGAACAATGCACAATCGGGCGCGGATGATTGTTGCGAGCTACCTTACAAAGAACCTTCTAACACATTGGCAGGTCGGTCAAAAATGGTTCGAACAGTGTCTGGTCGATTGGGATCCGGCCTCGAACGCGATGGGTTGGCAATGGGCCGCAGGGTGTGGCCCAGACGCGGCACCATACTTTCGCGTGTTCAATCCAAGCACCCAACTGGAAAAGTTTGACAAAACCGGGGCTTATCCGGCAAAGTTTCTGGCGGAAACATCTCAGGCCTCTGGTGAAACTGCCGCGAGCTTTTTTGACGCTGTGCCACGCAGCTGGGATTTGTCTCCGAAAGATAAATATCCGGAGCCAATGATTTCTTTGGCAGACGGGCGCGCGCGGGCCTTAGCAGCCTACCAGGGCCAAAAAACATCCATGGCCGGGAACTCGTGTTGATAATCGAAATGCTCTTGAACAAATGAGCATAAAAATTTGGTACTTGGGGGTGGAATGACAGTTTTGACGACAACAAAGGGGCAAACAAATTTGCCTCGGTACTTTTCGCAAGTGTTTGATATCGCACGTGGAATGAACTCCGGCCGGTTGGATATGGTGCTGCCTGATGGCCGCTGTTTCCGGGCTGAAGGGCAAAAACCTGGTCCTGCTGTGTTGCTTCAGATCGACAATCCGGACTGTTTCGCGCGGTTGATCCGAGACGGCGATATGGGGTTTTCCGAAGCCTATATGGACGGCTGGTGGAGCACACCCGACCTGCAGGCTTTCATGGATTTAATGCATGCCGACAATGATGCGTTGTTCAATGGGTTCCCTGGTATGGCCTTTGTGCGTGTCTATGAGCGTTTGCGCCATTGGCTGCGATCAAACTCTAAAACTCAGGCCCGAAAGAACATCAGCTACCACTATGATTTAGGTAACGATTTCTATGGGTTGTGGTTGGATGATACCATGACTTATTCGTCTGCTTTGTTCAAAACCGGCCAAGAATCGACCGAGCAGGCGCAAACGCAAAAATATGCCTCTATGGTTGATCAAATGGGGGTTCACCCCGGGGATCATGTTCTGGAAATCGGCTGCGGATGGGGCGGGTTTGCTGAATATGCGGCGAAAGAACGGGGTTTGAAGGTCACTTGCTTAACGATTTCCCAGGAGCAGTATAACTACGCCGTGGAACGAATTGAAAAGGCAGGGCTTTCGGGGCAGGTAGAGTTTAAGCTGCAAGACTATCGCGACGAAACGGGCCTTTATGACGGGATTGCCTCGATCGAGATGTTTGAAGCTGTTGGCGAAAAATACTGGCCCGTTTACTTCGAGACCGTTCGCGATCGGTTGCGGCCGGGTAAGATGGCCACGATCCAGATCATCACGATCGCCGACGCATTGTTCGAATCCTATCGTAAGAATGTTGATTTCATTCAGAAATATATCTTTCCAGGTGGCATGCTACCGGGGCCAAAGATCCTGCGCCAACAGGTGCGTTCTGCTGGGCTAGAGGTCGAGAAATCCATCGAGTTTGGCGAAAGTTACAGTCAGACACTAAGGCGGTGGCATGAAACATTCAACGCTCGGTGGGACGACGTCGCAGCGCTAGGGTTCGATGACCGGTTTCGGCGTATGTGGAACTTTTACCTGACGTCTTGTGCCGCGACTTTTCACTATCAAAATTGCGATGTCACTCAGATCACGGTAAAGCGTCCAGTATAGAGCTGACGCAAAGGGTTCAGGATGCCGAATGAAATGCCGACTGCCTCCAAGCTGGTGGGGGCCATTGCGTATGGAGCGATAGGGGCGTTCGCCGCATATCAAGGTGTCCCTACATTGCCGGACGAAGTCGTGCCGGGCTATCTGATCCCTTTGTCTGGCGCCATGGGCGTATGGTTGGGATGGGCACTGATTGGCAAATCAAAGCGCGGGAATTTTGCCCAGACATTTACCCAATCGGTGGTGACCTTGGGATGTATGGTTTTTATGGTCCTGTTTTCGGTAAGCTGTTGGGATATGATCGTTCGGTCCATGCGGTTGCGCTATGATGGCCCGGGCGAGGCGATTTTGGATGTCTCGAACCTGTTTGTCGACAATTTGCAATTGTTGATGGTGATGCCCGTGCTGCAAGTGTTGGGCGCAGGCGCTGTCATTGGGGCGATCTTGGTACGGGTCGCAGGTGCGCGCTGGTCATGACGGACATGTTTTTTTACGGCACCTTGTGTGACCGTGCGTTGCTGGACAGTGTTGTGGGACATGGGCACGCTGACTGTGCAGAGGCCGAATTGGCGGATCACAAAGTCTTTTGGGTCGAGGGTGAGAATTTTCCGATTTTGGTTCCAGCGCCGGGACAGACCGCGAAAGGGATTTTCTGCCGGGGCCTTAGCCCGTCAGAGGTCGCACGTCTGCACTATTACGAAGCTGGGTTCGACTACGTCACCAAACAGCTTTCCGTGCACTTAAATGGCGCTGAACATATGGCGGAGGTCTATTTTCCGATCCCCGGCGCCTGGACGCCAGGCTTGGATTGGGATCTGTCCGTGTGGCAGCGCAAATATGGGCCCGCACTGCGTAAGGTGGCGACGCAAATTATGGCCGACTTCTATCAGGGCGCAGTCCCGGTCAGCCCCAACTGTCAGCATGTCTTGGGCCAGCGGGCACAGGCCCAGGTTTCGGCCGCGACGGATCCGACGCCGGCGCTGCCCGGAACACCACATGGGACCACCGTGGAAAATGTCGAAAAAGCAACGCCTTATGACGCGTTCTTCGCGGTGGAAAAGCATAGTCTAAAAGTGCCACGGTTTGATGGGCACCCCAGCCAACAGGTGGAACGGGCGGTGTTTATCTCTGGCGACGCGGTGTCGGTGCTGCCATACGATCCGCGCACTGACCGCGTGCTTATGGTCGAACAGTTCCGCACTGCGCCTTTAGCGCGGGGGGATGCAAATCCATGGTTGCTGGAACCTGTCGCGGGCGGGGTTGATGAAGGTGAAAGCTTTGCCGAGGCTGCGCATAGGGAAATCGTCGAAGAGACGGGCAGGAACGCCGAACAACTGTTGGAAATTGGGCGGTATTACTCGTCACCAGGGACATTGATGGAATTCATGGTGTCTTATGTAGGTTTGGCGGATTTGCCTGAACCAGGCACTTGGTTGGGCGGTCTTGCTTCTGAAAATGAGGATATTCGCAGCCATGTCATTTCCTACGACACGCTGCTGGATTGGCAAAGCGCCGGATACTTGCGCAATGGTCCGCTTTTGCTCAGTGTTGGGTGGTTGGCGTTGAACCGGGATCGCTTGCGGCAGGCGGCATTGAAGGATGCAGTGGGCTTGTAGAAGCGACTGGCCCGGAATATCACCGATGAAAGCGCAGGACGCGCAGGATTTAAGAGGTCTCTTATGCAGATTCACAACACCTTGGCTGACGCGATCGGCAACACGCCTTTGATCAAATTGAACGCGGCCAGCGAGGCCACGGGCTGTACGATTTTGGGCAAAGCCGAGTTTATGAACCCTGGTCAGTCGGTCAAAGACCGCGCTGCGTTGTTCATCATTCGCCAAGCTGTAGCATCGGGTGAATTGAAACCCGGCGGCACGATCGTCGAAGGCACTGCGGGCAACACAGGTATTGGGCTTGCGTTGGTTGGTGCCTCGATGGGGTTCAAAACCGTGATCGTAATTCCGGAAACCCAAAGCCAGGAAAAGAAAGACATGTTGCGTCTTGCGGGGGCGGAACTGGTCCAGGTGCCGGCGGCCCCGTATCGCAATCCGAACAACTATATCCATTACTCGCGACGTCTGGCGGAAAAGCTGGCCCTGACCGAGCCGAATGGTGTTATCTGGGCCAACCAGTTTGACAATGTTGCCAACCGTCAGGCCCATATCGAAACGACGGGACCCGAGATCTGGGAACAGACCGGCGGCAAGGTTGACGGCTTTATCTGTGCAGTAGGCTCTGGCGGGACTTTGGCCGGTGTGGCCGAAGCGTTGCAGCCCAAGGGCGTGAAAATCGGTCTGGCCGATCCCGAAGGGGCTGCGTTGTACTCATTCTATAAATCAGGCGAACTTGCGTCGAATGGCGGCTCGATCACCGAAGGTATCGGCCAAGGCCGTATCACCGCCAATTTAGAAGGATTCACACCGGATCGTTCCTACCAGATCCCAGACGCAGAGGCCTTGCCTTATGTGTTCGATTTGCTGGCGGATGAAGGTCTTTGCTTGGGCGGTTCGTCCGGTATCAATATCGCGGGTGCCGTGCGTATGGCCCGTGATCTTGGGCCGGGAAAAACCATTGTGACGATCTTGTGCGACTACGGCACGCGCTATCAGTCGAAACTGTATAACCCTGATTTTCTTGAAGAAAATGGTCTGCCTGTGCCCACATGGCTAGCCCAGAAGGCCCGGGATCTGCCCGGCGCTTTCGAAGGCTAAAAGGTGGCGCGACCTGCCTCAACACTGCTGTTGCGCTTTGCCATTGGCATGGTGGTTTGGCTGGGGCTAGCGATGTCGGCCCCAGCGCAGGACCAAGCATCGGCCATCGATTATGATGCATGGACGCGCTTGGCTGAACGGGCAGAAACGGTCATTGATGCGGCGCGGGCTTCGACCCCAGCGTTGGAAGACCTGCGGTTTCAACTGACAGAATCCCGTTCGGTCTTTTCGGACGGCGAGGAGGAAAACGCAGACCGCATAGCCACGATCAAGAACCAGATCGAAGCTTTGGGCCCATTGCCCACGGATGATGTTACCGAACCGGCCGAGATTGCAGAGCGTCGGTCTGAACTGGATGCGCAACTGGTCGTCGCCCAAGCCCCCGGTGTAAGGGCGCAGGAAGCCTTTCGTCGCGCTGATGGGTTGATCCGTGAAATCGATGCGATCATCCGTGACCGCAATACCAAAGAGCTGTTTGAGCTCGGCCCAAGCCCACTTGACCCCTTTGCCTGGGCAGATGCGGTCAATGCTGTCACGGATCTGTTATCGGGCTTGGTGACCGAGAGCACGACAATCTGGGCCAATCCAGTACGCCGCGCTGAACTGGCAAATGAGGCCATTTTAACCCTTCTCTACTTGCTTTTGGCCTTACTGGTTGTTGTACGGGGCCGAACCTGGATGGCGCGGCTGACACAGTTTTTGTTGCGCGCGACCCGGATGCGCCGGGGGCAGGCAGTGGCTGCCTTTGTGGTGTCTTTGGGCGAAATCCTGATCCCGTATTTAGGCGTCTTGGCCTTGGTAGAGGCTGTGACCTCGGCCGGGTTATTGGGCCTTAGGGGCAGTTTGATCCTGGATGCGATGCCATGGTTCGCCTTGATCGTATTTTCAGCCAGGTGGTTGGGCGGGGTCTTGTTTGCAAACCTAAACCCGATCCTGACACTGACGCCGGTCCAGCTGCGCGAAGGCCGGTTCTATTGCAGCATTCTGGGTCTGGTCTTGGGGTTAGATCACGTCATCCTGACGATCATCGAGTTTGAAGCCTACGCGCCAACTGTGTCTGCCGTCTTCCGAGCGGTTTTGATCGGCTCGGCAGCACTGATTTTGGCACGCTTGTCACTCATTCTAATGGCTCATCTGGCCCCTCATGAGGACGACGCTGCCGAGGTCTCCGCTACGGCGCCCCATTCGATCATTGACCGGACCTTGCCGCTGATTGCCAAGACCTGCTTGGTGTTTTCGGTTCTTGGCCCGGTTGTCACGCTGATCGGCTTTGGAACCTTGGGCGCGGCCTTAGTATTTCCAACCTTGGAAACCCTGGCATTGATCGCGTTTCTGGCGGTCTTGCACCGGCTGACACGACAGGTCTACGCTGCGATCCGGGGCATAGATCTACAGTCAGCGCGCGATGCGCTGTGGCCGGTCTTGGTGGATTTCGTGTTGCTTGCGGCCGCCTTGCCACTTCTGGCCTTGACATGGGGCGCGCGCGTATCGGACCTGACCGAGGTTTGGGTCAGGTTTCTGGCGGGTGTTTCTTTTGGTGGCGCACGGATTTCGCCGTCGAACTTTCTAATTTTTGCAGTGGTTTTCGCGGGTCTTTATATGATGACCCGGCTGGCCCAGGCGGCGCTCAAATCCTCGGTCTTTCCAAAGACCAAGATCGACCCGGGCGGGCAGGTGGCACTGATTTCGGGGCTTGGCTATGTCGGGATCTTTCTGGCCGCCTTGATCGCCATCACGGCCGCGGGCATTGATCTTAGCAACTTGGCCCTTGTGGCGGGTGCGTTGTCCATTGGCATCGGTTTCGGCCTGCAAACCATCGTGTCGAACTTTGTCGCTGGTATCATTTTGCTGATCGAACGCCCGGTATCAGAGGGCGACTGGATCGAGGTTAATGGCACAATGGGTTTCGTGCGCGATATCTCTGTCCGCTCCACCCGGATTGAAACTTTCGACCGCACTGATGTGATCGTGCCCAATGCGGATCTGATTTCCGCTGCTGTGACGAACTGGACCCGGTTCAACCTGTCGGGCCGCTTGATTATTTCGGTTGGGGTGGCCTACGGAACAGACACCAAACGGATCGAAGAGATTTTAACCGAAATCGCTTCAGACCATCCGATGGTGTTGCTGAATCCACCTCCATCAGTGTTGTTCCGGGGCTTTGGCGCGGATTCCTTGGATTTTGAGGTCCGGGTGATCTTGCGAGATATCAACTGGAAGCTCAGCGTCCATTCGGACATAAACCACGAAATCGCCAAGCGTTTTGCTGCCGAAGGAATTGAAATTCCGTTTGCGCAACGCGATGTCTGGCTGCGTAACCCCGAGGCGCTGTCTGCCCGGGAACAGACCCCGCCTACCAAGGACAAGACCGAATGACCGAGCCCCTGTTTCTTAACAATCCCTATGCGACAGAGCTTGAAACCCAAATCATCGACATGACGGAGGAGGGCGGCTTGATCCCGTCCGCTTCGATCTTTTATGCCACAGGGGGCGGGCAACCTGGGGATTCCGGTCGTCTAATCTGGTCAGGGGGCGAGGTCGGCATCGCCACATCGGTTAAGGCAGAGCGGTCGAGAATTGCCCTTGTGCCCGACGCACCTGGCCCGATCCCTGCCATCGGCCAGACCGTCACAATGAAGCTGGACTGGATGCGCCGCTTTCGCCACATGCGGATCCACACGGCGCTACACTTGTTGTCGGTCGTGATCCCTTTGCCCGTATCTGGCGGGGCAATCACAGCGGAAAAAGGGCGTTTGGATTTCGATATGCCCGAAGCCTTGGCCGATAAGGATGCGGTGGCTGAGGCCCTGAACGAGCTGATCCGAGCAGACCTGCCAGTGACAGAAAGCTGGATCACGGCAGCAGAACTGGAGGCCAATCCCGATCTGGTCAAAACCATGTCTGTGCGCCCCCCAACCGGTCAGGGCAAAGTACGCTTGGTCCGCATCGGCGAGGGCGAGGCCCAGGTGGATCTGCAGCCCTGCGGGGGAACCCACGTGGCCCGCACCGCCGAAATTGGCCCCGTATCTTTAGGCAAGATCGAGAAAAAAGGTCGACAAAACCGCCGCGTGAACCTGTTTCTGGATGATTAACCCTCTGTTAGAGCGCGGAAATCATTGCTGGGCGTCAAAGAGGGTAATTTCCGCGCAATAATCCGGTAAATTCATGCGTTTGACCTCTTGCACATGCCTATGGTTATTCGCTAAAGACCCCCCACGGACAGGTGGCCGAGTGGTCGAAGGCGCACGCCTGGAAAGTGTGTAGGCGGGAGACCGTCTCCAGGGTTCGAATCCCTGTCTGTCCGCCACTTGCCCCTGCGAAAGCATTCTCCCCATCCGGTCGCGGCCTGATTTTCTCGTTATATTCGAGGGTTATGCAAGTTGGGCTGAGCACTGATCCTTGCGCAATGAGACCCGGAAGTGGTCTCTCCGGGCCGATATTCTCCATACCTCATGACTGCATCGAATTGGTGAATAGATTGCAACCAACTGAAATAAATATTTTTTTCGGTTCTTCTGCTGAACACTCCGATGTCGGTAGCATTCGCAAGAAGGGCCTGAAATCCAACTCTCAATCAGCACGGCTAGGCTCAATCCGGCCCGGGTAATGGTGGTAGGCCAAGCTCGTTCAGAAACGCATTGTGCTTCCTCGTTGACACCCGGATTTTCTCTTCGATCTTAACTAGTTCGTCGTGCGTGGCCGACAGGTCGATCGCAACCTCCTCTTTGGCCGTGCTGACATAGCGCGAGATGTTCAGGTTAAAGTCGTTGGCCTCGATCTCGTTCATCCCGACGCGTCTGGC
>SPJP01000237.1 GCA_006844665.1 Paracoccaceae bacterium | reverse complement strand
GTGCGCTTTCGGGGGTTCGCGGCGCTGCCAGCGATCCTGAGCTAGGCCACAACACGGTCGGGCTTCAGGATTTGGGCGGGATCAAAGGCGCTCGGCTAAGCATATTTCCGGCATCTGCCGCCTTAAGCGCCAATCGCATAAATTCTGCCCTCTCATCGTCGGTTAACCCCGGCAAAATATCTGATTGCATGGCCAGAACGACGGGCCTCAGACCTCGCAATAGATCCGAGCCTTCCTGGGTTAGGGATACAAGTTTTGCGCGTCTGTCTTTCTGGCTCGCGACGCGTATGGCCAAGCCCTTTGCAATCAATCTTTCAACAACTCCGCCCATCGTCGGACGGTCATGAGCAATCAACCCCGCCAGCGTCGCTTGGTCGGTTTCGGGATAGGCCTCCAGCGCAATTAACGTCGCGAATTGAGGCGCCGTTAATCCTATGCCTGCGTCTTTCATGCGCTCTGTAAAGACAGAGGTCGAGATTTGGTGCAGCCGGCGGATCACATGCCCGGGCATCGAGTATATTTGGATCATGCGCATAGGATAAAGTTTAAGGGGCATTTGACAAGTGTACTTATCGTAAGCATACTAATCAAAAGTGAGAGTCGGTTTGGGAGGACTTGATGAGCACCGCATTGGGAACGATGGACGATCTGCCAGAAGATTACCGCCAAGACATGGCAGCGGCGGGTGTGGCGCCTTTATGGCCGATGATGCGCAATGTTTTGCCTCACGGAACGCCCCAGCCCGTCACTCAGTCCGGGTCTTGGCAATATCAAGCGCTGCGACCGTTGTTGTTGCGAGCAGGCGAGCTGACGCCGGTCGAAAAGGCTGAACGCCGGGTTCTGGTTCTGTCCGATCCCGGCAGAGGGGCGGGCGCAATGCAGGCGACATCCTCGATCTATCTTGGGATGCAGTTGTTGTTGCCCGGGGAAACCGCGCCTGCCCATGTTCATACGCCATCTGCTGTTCGGATCATGGTCGAAGGGCAGGGGGCATTCACGGTTGTTGACGGCGAACGCCTGCCGATGGAGCCGGGGGATTTGGTGCTGACACCTGGGGGCGAGTGGCACGATCATGGTCATGACGGCGCCGACCCTGTTGTGTGGCTCGATGCGCTAGATCTGCCTCTGTTCGTGTATTTGGAAGGATCCTACGCCACCGAAGGGCCCTTGCAGGCACAGCGCAACCGCCCCGATGCCAGCCAGGTCGAATATTTGGCAGCAGGTCTTGCCCCAAGCCGAGGCCGTTCAAGCGCTCGGCGCTATCCTATGATGCGGTATCCGTGGGAACGGACAGAGGCCGCGCTGCGAGCAATGGCCGCTTACGGCGATGTTGCCGAGCTTGACTTTGTGAACCCGGAAACCGGCGACGATGTCCTGCCCACGATGGGCTTCACGGCGATGATGCTGGCCGCAGGCGAAAAGGTTGAACCGCCGATCAAGTCGACCTCGGCCGCTTTCCATGTGGTGAAAGGGGCAGGGCGCAGCACCGTGAATGGCAAGGTGATCGAATGGTCGGACAAAGACACATTCACCGCCCCAGTCTTTTCCGAAATCACCCATCAAGCAGAGACAGAGGCATTCTTAATCTTTGTACATGATCGCCCGCTGCAAACCAAACTAGGCTATTACGAGGAACGTGCACGATGAACAATTTGGCTTTTTCAGTCCCAGACCTGCCAATGCTACAGATAGAAGGTCAATCTGAACAATTCCCCGTTGCGCGCATCTTCTGTGTTGGGCGCAACTACGCAGCCCATGCAGCGGAAATGGGCGTCGCGGTGGACCGCGAAGCTCCGTTCTATTTTACCAAATCCCCTTTCGCGGCAGTGCCCAGCGGACAGACTTTTCCTTATCCCACAGGGACCGAAAACTTTCATTTTGAAATGGAGCTTGCGGTGATGATGGGCGCGCCCGCTTTCCGGGTGTCCGCTGACGACGCGCTAAGCGCTGTGTTTGGCTATGCGTGTGCGTTGGACATGACGCGTCGCGACCTACAACTGGCCGCTCGGGCCAAACAGCGCCCATGGGACTTGGGCAAGGACGTCGAAAATTCAGCCGTGATCAGCGCCATCACATTGGCCGAGCAGATGGCGCCTTTGGGCCCTCAGCGTATTCACTTGGCGGTCAATGGCCAGACCAAGCAGGATGCTTTGCTGTCGGATCTGATCCATTCGGTACCAGAGGTCATTGCGGATCTGTCCCAGTATTATCACCTGGCGCCGGGTGATGTTATCCTGACAGGCACACCAGCGGGCGTCGGGGCCGTTGTTCCCGGCGACATCATCACAGGCGAAATAGTCGGCCTGTCCCCCATAGAATTGACGGTTGGAAACAGGGAATGATCACATTTCACGGCTACTTCCGGTCCTCAAGTTCCTACCGGTGTCGGATTGCGATGAACTTGAAAGGTTTGGACTACACGTTCAAATCCGTTCATCTATTGCGAGACGGAGGGGAGCAACGCTCTGACAGCTACGCAGCGCTAAATCCGCAGAAGCTGGTGCCGACCCTTGAAGTTGATGGCCGGGTCTTGACCCAATCGCCTGCGATTTTGGAATGGCTGGACGAAACCTACCCGGATCCAAAGCTGCTGCCTGCCGACGCTTTTGACAGGGCCGCTGTCCGGGCATTTTGCGCCGCGATCGCATGCGAAATACATCCTTTGCAGAACCTTCGGGTGCTGCAGCATATCGAAGCCAATTTTGGCGCAGATGCGGAAGGTAAAAAAGCATGGTGCCAGCGGTGGATTGGGGATGGTCTGAAGGCGTGTGAAGGGCTGCTTCAAGCGCGACCAAAAAGTGAGTTCTGTTTTGGCGACACCCCCGCGATGGCCGAGGTCTATCTGATGCCTCAGGTATTTTCTGCCCTTCGCTTCGGCGTTAATATAGAAGCCTTTCCGCGCTTGTTCCAAGCCTACAAGGCATGTGAAACGATACCTGCATTTAAAAACGCGCACCCGTCAGTTCAGCCTGACGCAGAGTAGTTGAGCGCGAAAATCACTGAATAGTTGTGCCGCTTTGCGATTCCACCGGGACGCGCAGCTCGGTCCAGCTACGGAATCTGCGGCTCAACGCTTCTGATCAGCTGCCGCTTCCGCGATTTTTGGCGGCTCGTTTGCCGTATTTTCCGGCGAAATCACCATGTTTTTACCGAAGATCACGCGCGACAGCCGGTTTGCGGTCAAAAAACTGATGGAAATCGCAGAAAGATAGTGACACAGTGTAATAGTTATGCTGCATACCTGATTGGAAGGTGCAGTGAGGGAGGCTTCCTATCGATGGAGGCTCGCTGCAGCGTAACCAACGACTAAACTTTTGGGAGGAAGACTTATGACGAAACGTAGAACCCTATTGGGATTCATGGGCGGCGCGGCTCTCGTTGCGATGACAGCAACAGGTGCACTTGCTCAGGAAGTCACACTCAAACTGCACCAGTTCTTGCCTGCTCAGGCGAACGTGCCGAAGCTGATTTTGGACGTTTGGGCCGACAATATTGAAGCGTCCTCCGACGGTCGTATTAAAATTGACCGCTTCCCGTCCATGCAGCTGGGCGGCCGCCCGCCAGAGCTTCTGGATCAGGCAATCGACGGTGTTGCAGATATCATCTGGACTGTGGTTGGTTATACACCAGGCCGCTTCCCATCAACCGAGGTTTTCGAACTGCCGTTTATGGTTGAAGATGCAAGCGCTGCATCTTACGCCTACTGGAAGATGTTCGAAGAGCACATGGAAGACTCCGAATTCAAGGACGTTAAAATCCTTGGTACTTGGGTTCACGGTCCTGGCCTGTTCCACACAGCCGATCCGGTTGAGGTCCCTGCAGACCTGGAAGGCATGAAGATCCGTGGTGGTTCGCGTCTTGTGAACCAGCTTCTGGAACTTACTGGTGCGACACCTGTTGGTATGCCGGTTCCTGCCGTGTCTGAAGCGCTGTCAAAAGGCGTTATCGACGGGACAACCATTCCTTGGGAAGTTACAAGCGCGCTGAAAGTGCCTGAGCTGGTTGAAAACCACACAGAATTCCAGGGCCCTGCTCTGTACAACCTGACCTTCGTCCTGGCGATGAACAAGGGTGTATTCGAAGGCCTGCCTGCGGATCTGCAAGAGGTAATCGACGCGAACTCTGGTCTTGAGTTCTCTGTCTTTGCCGGTGGCACTCAGCAAGATGCTGACGGCCCTGCACGTGAGATCGCCGTTGAAATGGGCAACAACATCATCACAATCAGCGAAGAAGAAGCTGGTGAGTGGCGTGATCTTGTTCAGCCTATCTACGCATCTTGGGTTGCAGACATGGAAACCAAAGGTCTCGACGGCCAGGCTTTGATCGACGAAGCCCGCGCTTTGATGGCTGAATACTCTGCGGCCAACTAAGAGCCCTTTAATGACAGACCTTGGCACGCATTCCGTGCCAAGGTCTTTTTGCTTTTCTAACGCACTAAGGAGACGCGTCTTATGCACCATGTGTTTATGACGATTGCGAAAGCTATGGCTTATTTGGGGGGTCTAATGTTGGTCGCCCTTGTGTTCTTGACCTGCTTCTCTGTCGCTGGTCGCGAGCTAAATAGCATCGCTCACACATGGATTGATGTTGGCTTTTTGCCGGGATATGCGCATTGGCTGCTTGATCTGGGCGTGGGGCCGATCAACGGCGACTTCGAACTTATCGAAGCGGGAATTGCCTTTGCAATTTTTGCGTTCATTCCTTTGTGCCAGATTACAGGCGGCCACGCGTCGGTGGAAATTTTCACAGCGTATTTGCCAACTCGTATCAACCGATTTCTAGGCGCAGTCATCGAGGTCGTTTTTGCATTGGTGCTGATCTTGATCGCGGTTCAATTGTTTTCGGGAATGCTCAGCAAAGTCAGGTCTGGACAGACGACGTTGCTTTTGGAATTCCCGGTTTGGTGGGCCTACGCACTTAGCGTCGTTGGGGCTGCCATTACGACTATCGTTGCGGTCTACATGGCCGTTCAGCGCGTCCGTGAAGCGATGTCGAACGAAGACATAATTCCAGTATCTGCAGGAGCGGAACATTGAGCAATATCGCAATTGGGATTCTGTCCTTTCCCACACTCCTGACCCTGATTTTCCTGCGGGTTCCCATCGGCTTAGCGATGTTTTTGTGTGGTTTGGTTGGTTTGATGTTCGTAACTGGCGACACGACCATTGCCTTCGCACGGCTTAAATCCGAAACCTTCACGACGTTCTCCAGCTACTCGCTGACAATCGTTCCGATGTTCCTGCTAATGGGCCATTTCGCGACGCTTGGGGGGATGTCCCAAGCCTTGTTCAAAGCCGCCGAAGGTTGGTTGGGACACCGCAAAGGCGGCGTTGCAATGGCTGCGGTCGGGGCGTGCGCTGGTTTCGGCGCTATTTGTGGCTCTTCTCTGGCCACTGCGGCCACTATGAGCCGCGTGGCGCTGCCAGAGCTTCGGAAATACGGATACTCGGGCGGTTTTTCTACCGCGACATTGGCGGCTGGCGGCACTTTGGGCATCTTGATCCCACCGTCGGTTGTTCTGGTGATCTATGCGATTTTGACAGAACAGAATATTGCCAAGCTGTTCCTGGCGGCATTTGTACCGGGTCTTTTGGCAGCATTGGGCTATGTCATCGTAATCTCTATTTACGTTCGACTGTTTCCTAAATCGGCGGGCATTAAGCCCCGGTCCAGCTACGCTGAACGCTTTACCGCATTGTTGGCCGTGTGGCCGGTTCTGCTGGTATTTGGCTTGGTTGTCGGGGGGATCTACGCAGGTTGGTTCACACCGACCGAAGGCGCGGCTGTGGGGGCTTTTGGTACCGGTGCCATTGCCTGGTTCAACGGCGGCCTGACGCGCGGCACACTCAGCGAAAGTTTCTTTGTAACAGCGCGTTCGACCGCGATGATTTTCTTTATCGTTCTCGGGGCCGCGTTCTACAACGGCTTTCTCGCCCTGACACAGGTTCCACAAGAAATTGCTATGTGGGTTTCTGAACAAGGACTTAGCCCCTGGTTGGTGCTGATCATGATCTTGGTATTCTACCTTGTCTTAGGATGCCTGATGGACAGCTTGTCCATGATCTTGCTGACGATCCCTATTTTCTGGCCGGTTATGCAAGGACTGGACTTTGGCTTTGTCACAATGGCCGAGCTTCACGCTCATAAAGCCGCCGAGGCCTTTGCCAAAGGGGTCGAGCTAGCGCCCGAAATGTTAGAAAGCGTGAATGCTGCCTTGGCTCAAGGGATGGAGCTGACACGCGAGCAGTTGCGTGCCATGGAAATTCGGGGCGCCAATAACGGGGCTTTGAACCGCATCAACACCGAACAGGTCGCGATCTGGTTTGGTATCCTTGTCTTGATCGTGGTCGAAGTTGGTTTGATTACGCCGCCTGTTGGAATGAACTTGTTCATTATCAATGCGATGGATCGCAAAACCCCAATGAGCGAGACCTACAAAGCAGTGTTGTTCTTTGTCGGATCCGATCTGGTGCGGGTGGCGTTGCTGGTCGCGTTCCCAGCTATCACGTTGTTCCTTATTCCTTGGTAGGCACACAATTCTAAAGCAGCCACCCAAGATCTGTTGGGTGGCTGCTTTTAGGCAGCAATAGTCAAGACAAGAACAAAGTGAGCGAAGTTAGGCCAACATTGTAGATCGTTGTGCAGGGAGGGGTTTCTTTGATGTCCGAGCAAGTACTTTCTTCAAATGACACAGTTCTGCGACGGTATTCGGGCTACACGATGAAACGCGCGTTCAACGCGATTCAAACCGACGTGAACGCGTCGCTTGCGCCCATGGGCCTAAGAATGGTGACGTTTTCAGCTTTGGCTGTGGTCGCTGAAAATCCCGGACTTCCGCAGTCCAAATTGGCGGAGATCTTGATGATCGAACGCCCGAACTTGGTCGCAATCGTGGAAGAGCTGGAACGATCCGAATGGATAACCCGAGATAAATCCCCGACCGATCGACGAGCGTACCAGTTGCGCTGCACGATTGCAGGGAAGCGTTTGTACCAAGACGCCGTGCTGGCCGTAGAAGCGCACGATGCCCGAATGACAGCGGGACTAAGTAAAGAGGAGGTTGCTTCGATGAAATCTGCGTTGCAGCGGATCGAAGCAAACGGGGGAATAAAAAAGGGGGGAATTGATGTCAAATCAAACGTATCTGGCGCATAGCGTAACTCGCAAGCAGCGCGACGACGGCACTATCATTTTGGGATCTGGAATTGAGCTTGGCACCGTGGTCGAGCGCACAACAGATTGGTTAGACCACTGGGCCGAAACCACGCCAGACGCTATTTTTTTGGCGGAACGTCAAGGCGACGGCTGGCGCGAGCTTTCTTATTCTGAAGTGGCCAGCACAGCGCGCGCGATCGCCGCTGGCCTTTTGGATCGGGGCCTGTCCCCATCTACTCCAATTCTAATTATCTCTGGCAACTCGGTAGACCATGCACTTCTGACATTGGCGGCTCAGTATGTTGGGGTTCCAACGGTTCCTTTGGCGGAACAATATGCGTTGATACCCGCCGCCAACACTCAGCTGGATTACTTTGGCAACCTTGTGAAGCCAGGAATGGTTTACGCGGAGGACGGCGATTTGCTTGCCGGTGCTTTGTCTAGGGACGTGTTTTCAGGTGTTGAAAAGTTGGTATCCCGTGGCGGGCAAGGGGCGACGCTGCTTTCCGATCTGGGGCAATCCACAGGCGATATTGCGGCGGCTAATGCTTTGGTAAATGCGGATACAGTGGCCAAGATCCTGATGACTTCTGGCTCGACCTCGCAGCCCAAAGGGGTTCTGACCACGCATCAAATGATGTGTACGAACCAAACCCAAATCGCCCAAACGCTGCCATTTCTAACCCAGCGTCCGCCTTTGATTGTGGACTGGCTGCCTTGGAACCATGTTTTCGGCGGCTCGCATAACTTTAACATGATGTTGGCGAACGGCGGGGCACTGTACATTGACGACGGCAAGCCAATTCCTGGTCGCGTAGAACGCAGCATCGAAAACTTACGCCTGAAAACGGGCAATATTGCGTTCAATGTTCCAATGGGCTTTGCTGCCCTTCGGGACGTAATGAAAACTGACGCAGCCTTTAAACAGTCGTTTTTCGAACAGTTGGATATGCTGTTTTACGCGGGTGCAAGCCTTCCACAAGACATCTGGGCGGACCTAGAAACGATGGCTCGCGATGTCCGGGGCGATATGCCCTTGTTTACATCCAGCTGGGGTCTGACAGAGACTTCGCCCGGGTGTTTGCTGCAATATGAACCCACTGACCGCTCCGGCATCGTCGGGGCTCCTTTGCCTGGAATCGACGTGAAAATGATCCCAGACGAAGACATGCGCTGCGAAATTCGGGTCAAGGGGCCGACCATTTTCAAAGGGTACTACAATGACCCTGAAAAAACGGCTTCAGCGTTTGACGAAGAAGGGTTCTTTCTGACCGGCGACGCGATGAAATTTGTTGATCCCGCGAATGAAAGCCTTGGATTGCGGTTCGATGGCCGGATTTCCGAGGATTTCAAGCTGTTGACCGGAACATGGGTCCGGGCAGCAAATCTGCGGTTGGAGCTGTTAAAAAGCCTAAGCGGCTTGGCGATGGACATCGTCATTACAGGGGCCGACAGGACGGAACTCGGGTTGTTGATTGTTCCCGCACCGCAGGTGACCAAGTGGGAAGGTGTTACCAACCAAGATGGCGCACTGGTTATTCCGGGTTTTGAGGATGCTTTGCAAAAGGCTCTGGCCGACCAAGGGCAACGGTCTTCGACCAAGATCTGCCGGGCTATGGTCATGGCGGAACCCCCTGCAATTTCCGAAGGCGAAATCACGGCCAAAGGCAACTTGAATTTCCCGAAATTGCTGGCACGTCGCGCAGATCTGGTGACCCGGCTTTACGACGACAACGATTCTGCCGTCATGTTGGTCTCGGACCAGCAGGAACCTGTTGCTCAATCGCCAGTTCAAGACAGCGACAATTCAGAGCCAGGAGACGCTGAATGGAAGAACAAGAAATCCCGATCTTCACTCACCAAATTCGTGTGGCTTGGGGGGATTGTGATCCTGCTCGTATTGCTTATACGGCTCGTCTACCCTGGTTTGCTCTAGACGCGATTGATGCGTGGTGGGAACATGTGTCCGGGGGCAATGGCTGGTTTCAGATGGAAACAGACCTGAACCTGGGCACGCCCTTCGTTCATATGTCGTTGAATTTCCGAAGCCCTGTCACCCCTCGACACAGGCTCATGTGCCGTGTTTGGCCAATGAAGCTTGGCGGCACGTCAATACGCTTCAGGGTAGAGGCGTCCCAAGACGGCCGGTTGAGTTTTGATGGTGAATTTGTCTGCGTCTTCACAGTCGCAGACAAATTCCAGAAGCAATCGCCGCCGTTGGAAATTGCAAAGATGATAGAACCCTACCTTCGCGACGCTGAAGGGGGCTTGCTCATACCCCGGTAACACGGGCGTATAGGCAAGCTCGCCATTCGCTAGATCGTTGTTCAAGACAAGCGATCTGCCAAATGGCGCACGTTTCATTCTAAGAAGAAAGATGGTGCTGTGAGAGAGGATTGAACTCTCGACCTCACCCTTACCAAGGGTGTGCTCTACCACTGAGCTACCACAGCACTGGGACGCGTTTAACGTCGATGGGCCGGGGATTAGTATCAAATGCACGGGGGTGCAAGTGCAATCTGGACCGCTTTGTTCTGCTCAGGTAAAGACCGAGCGTGGAAAAGAAGAACGACTCCCCAAAAGCGGCTGAATCGCCGCCCAAAGCCACTGCGAAGGACGCACGGCTTAAAGCAGCATTGAAGGCAAATCTTCAACGCCGCAAGGCGCAAGCGCGCGCGCGTAAAACAGACCAAGCGGAATGATCCGCGGACAGAGTTGGTAAAGGCAGGCAAAGCATGGATCAGATTATTGTAAAAGGCGGTCAGACGCTTTCCGGAACTATCCCGATTGCAGGGGCCAAAAACGCGTGCCTGACGTTGATGCCGGCGACCTTGCTTAGCGAAGAGCCGCTGACGCTGACCAACGCCCCAAGGTTAAGCGACATTCGCACCATGACCCAATTGCTGGGGTCCCTGGGTGCAGAGGTTACGTCCTTGCAGGACGGCAAGGTTCTGGCGTTGTCCTGCCACGGCGAAATTAACACCCATGCTGATTATGACATCGTTCGAAAAATGCGGGCCTCCAATCTTGTGCTGGGGCCGCTTTTGGCCCGCGAAGGCCATGCCGAAGTGTCCTTGCCCGGTGGCTGTGCAATTGGTGCGCGGCCGATGGATATCCACACAGATGGCCTGGCCCTTATGGGGGCCGAGATTGAGCTGAAAGACGGCTACCTGCACGCCAAGGCTCAGGGCGGAAAGCTAAAGGGCGCTGTAATCGACTTTCCTTTTGCCTCGGTCGGCGCGACAGAAAACATCATGATGGCCGCGACTTTGGCCAAAGGCACGACTGTGATCAACAACGCGGCTCGGGAACCGGAAATCGTCGACCTCGCAACGTGTTTGCGCGCCATGGGGGCTCAGATCGAAGGCGATGGCACGCCTTCGATAACCATTCAGGGCGTCGACAGTCTGCACGGGGCCACCCATGCCGTTGTAACCGACCGTATCGAGCTGGGCACCTATATGCTGGCCCCCGCGATCTGTGGCGGCGAGGTAGAGCTACTGGGCGGGCGCATGAACCTTGTGTCTGCGTTCTGCGAGAAACTGGACGCTGCAGGGATCTCGGTTTCTGAAACTGAAAAGGGCCTGAAGGTCGCGCGCAAGAATGGCCGGATCAAATCTGTGGACGTCACGACCGAACCCTTCCCCGGTTTCCCGACCGATCTGCAGGCTCAGATGATGGCATTGCTTTGTACCGCCGAAGGCACCAGCGTTCTGGAAGAGAAAATTTTCGAGAATCGCTTTATGCATGCCCCGGAACTTATCCGTATGGGCGCGCAGATCGACGTCCAAGGTGGCACGGCCACGGTCACAGGCGTGGATCGGCTCAAAGGGGCGCAGGTCATGGCAACAGACCTTCGGGCCTCGATCTCGCTTATTCTGGCTGGCTTGGCGGCCGAAGGCGAAACTGTGGTTAGTCGGGTCTACCATTTGGATCGTGGATACGAACGGGTTGAAGAAAAACTGGGTGCAATTGGCGCTCAGATTG
>SPJP01000092.1 GCA_006844665.1 Paracoccaceae bacterium | reverse complement strand
CGCCGGACCAATAGATCGACCCATCGATTGTTGCCAAACATATGCCAAAAGAATTTGGATCGGCGTTGGAAAGCTCTGGGATATAGCTGGCAACCTCGCCTGAAGTGTTGGAAAGCAGCTCTTCTCGAAGCTCATCCAGATATACAGCAATGGGCGAGTCAAATTCTTGCCCTCCGTCCAAAGTAACACTGAGCAGAGAGTGATCTAAATCCATGAACTGACCTTTCGAATACACGCCACCCTGCTTCGAGCCAAACACCACAAAGCACAACTGGAGTCTTGATTGGCAGTATGGCCAAGACGGGACTGCACAATAAATAGGCGCATCCGACTACTTTTCGCCCATCTGACGAACTTTGGGCAATTACGGCTTTCAACCCATACGGGTCAATGTCGCGTAACGCGCGTAACCGCGGAACATCTGTTCGGTGTGCAAGACCAAACTATTTTTTGCAGCCAACTCTGACAAGGTTTCATCGAGGCTATCCCGAGGACTCACGTGAAATTTTGCCAGCCAGCGCCGTAGCCCTGCCTTGAACCAAGCCGGCAGTCCGTTTTGATCCCCGAAATCAATGATATACAAGCGGCCGTCCTTCGCCAGGTACCGCGCAGCTTCGGACACTGCCTTTTCCCAGTCTGGGATCATTGAAAGACTATAGGACAGTACAACATGGTCAAATTCCAACCGCCCGCACAGCTGCACTGGATCAAAATCGCACGCATCTGCTTGTGCCAGTTTCGCACGCTCGGCCAATTTTGCACGCGCGGATGTCAGCATCTGCTCTGATATATCCAGCCCGAAAAGCTGGCGCATCGGATAGCGTCGGTCGATCAGGTCCAGATTTCGCCCGGTGCCGCACGCGATTTCCAGGATGGAATCGCCGTCCTTGGGCTGCATCTGTTGTACCAAGTGGTCCCGACCCAAAAGATAATATTTCCGGGTCGCATCGTAGAACCGGCGTTGGTTCCGGTAGACTTGATCCATCAATCCAGCATGAGAATCTGCAGCGTGCTCCATGCCGTTATCCTTTGAAACGATACAGATGGAAGCCACCGTAGATGGCCGACCTATCCGTTGCGAAACCTCGTTCAGACGCCACCGTGTCATATTCCCACCGGGCCAGAGTTTCATCTGCAACCCGTCCGGGCAAAATATCGTCTGCACCGCCGGTTCTAAAAATCACCTTGGCTCCGGCCGTTGCCGTGCGCGTGATTTCGTCCCAAAGGTCGTTCAACTGTTCGTCCGTCATCCAGTCCTGGGCGTCCAGCAACACATAGGCCTGCTTTGAACCACTGGGCTGATCGGCCAACACTTCGGTTACAGAACGGTTCACCACTTGCACCCGCGAAGCGTTCGCTTGGACGGCCGCGAAATTCTTGGCCTCTAGATAAGGTGGGACGGGTCCGGTGCCGTCGGGCTTGTAGCCACGGTTCGCGGCTTGCCACGCAAAGTAGTTCGTATCGATTGGAAAGTCGCAAAACAGCTTGCGAGTACGCTCCATAAGAACAGGCACGACGTCGCCGCCAGCGTCACTGGCCAATTTATCATACTGTGCAGGGGGGATCCCCAAACCGAACAAGCTGGCCCGGCGTTTCGCGACAAAGCGGATGAACCGGCTTTCATACAATGGCACGATGTCCGTCTTAAAGAACTCGGCCTGTTCATCCAGTGTTTCCGCGCTCAACAACTTGCTGAAATCTACCCCGGCTATGCGGCCCACGACGTGGATCAGCTTAATAAAACGTCCCAACAAGCCATAGTGATACAGGCCTTTTGCAAGCATATTCTTGCGTTTGCCGGTGATGCCAAAACTGTTCCAATAGCCCAGGGTTTCGGCGTCCAGCTTCTGTGCCAGATAGTTGTCGAAATTCTTGACGTTCACAGGACGGTTGGCATGGCCAAACATGTCATAGAACGCCCCGTGGTTCGGCAGGTTTTGCGCCGCGGTCAGCTTTAGCTTGTTCAGCGCTACATGGGCCGGCGACAAATCGACTGCCACAATAGATGCAGGATTCGCGACCAAGTAAGACATCACGTTGCACCCCCCAGAGGCAATACAAACCACGTTGTCATTCTCGCCCAGCTCTAACGCTTCCATGTCGCAAACTGGATCTTCCCAGATCTGGGCATAGACCAAGCCATGGAAAAAGCGCGAAAACATCCGCTCTAGCAGCCCTTCTTTCGACAGGGCAGCGTTCTGATGAACCGCAGAGCTAAGCTGAGTGCTAACGGTGGGCGAGTTTGTCAAAGAACAGTCCTTCTAGTTTTATCGGCCCTAAGCCGTTTCTGTCGGGGCAGATGATTTTGCTTTGCGAATACGCTTGCTGCGGGCTTTTTTCCGTGTGGTGTGGGCTTCCCAATCCACCAGCTTTAGCTTGCCCTCAGCATCCTCGATCACCGCAGTACAGCTTTCGACCCAATCACCGGTATTCACGTAGTGGATGTCGTCGATAAACCGGATATTCGCGTGGTGGATATGGCCGCAGATCACGCCATAGTAACCACCGCGCGCCGCATCTTCCGCCAACACGTTCTCGTATTGAGAGATAAAGTTAACCGCTTGTTTAACCTGATGCTTTGCCCACTTGGACAAAGACCAATATCCCCCGCCCCACAGCCGACGCACAGCATTCAGCTTTGGGTTCAGCCAGATCATGAACCCATAGGCGCGATCCCCCAAATGGGCCAGCCATTTGGCGTTCATCACAACGGCGTCAAACTGATCCCCGTGGGTTACAAGATAGCGCTTGCCAGCTGCAGAGGTGAAATCAGCTGTCTGCATCACCTCTATCCCGCCAAAGTGGGTGCCGAAGTAGCCGCGCATAACCTCGTCATGGTTGCCGGGGATGAAAACGATCCGCGTTCCGTTATGGGCTTTTTCAAGCAGCGCTTGGACGATGTCGTTATGGGATTGCGGGAAATGCCAGCCTCGGCTCAGACGCCAGCCATCGACAATATCACCGACCAAGTAAATGGTTTCGGCGTCGTGCTTTGACAGGAAGTCCAGCAACAGGTCCGCTTGGCAACCGCGCGTGCCCAGGTGGATATCAGATAGAAAAATAGTACGTGCGGACATACCCTGCCCCTAAACCAAATTGCGGCTGGTCTAGGGGCCGCGTGTTACAGTTCCATGACGCTAAGGCAGCAATTACCCTTTTAAGATGCAGGACAGATCGTCGCCCTTCACCACGACACATTGCTCAAACCTGGATTGCTGCGGGACACCTGTCAAATCGCCGAAGAATGCGCCACGTGTTGGCTTGTGAATTGATCGACGAAACTGGCAATGACCCTGACCAATGGACGGGCCTCCGCTACCATTTCCAGCCCACCGCTCGCGATGCGGAACACCCCAGGAAACCGGTTCATCAATGAAATTGCGGTTCGGTGTATAACATCAATGCTTTGAGGAAACCGATTGTTCAAAGCCTCTTCTCGGAAGGAAAAACGGCACATCAAATCTTCTACAATAGCCGCGACCAGTTCATCCTGGCACGCCATTTCATACCCTTTGTGGCCAGCAAGACCGCCGCTTTGGATCCGCTCTTGATAGGCGGACGTTGCCACGGCGTTTTGTACAAAGCCCTGACTGAATTTTGAAATGGCCGAGGCCCCAAGCCCGATCAAGCTTTCGCATTGATCATCCGTATAGCCCTGGAAATTTCGCCGCAACTGACCGCGTTCTGCAGCCATAAAAAGGCTGTCACTGGGCAGCGCAAAATGGTCAATGCCAATTGCTTTGTAACCTTCAGCAACAAGATGCGCCTTTGCCAGCTCGGCCAGCTCGAACCGGGATTGGTTGTCAGGAAGATCCTCTGCCTTAATCATGACCTGCCGCTTGGACATCCACGGGACATGGGCGTAGCCGTAGATCGCCAAACGGTCGGGCCGCATATCCGCGACATGCTTCAGCGTCTTCCTGAAGCTTTCCGCCGTTTGGTGCGGCAGCCCATAAAGCAAATCGAGATTCAGCCCCGCGACGCCCGCATTGTGCAGGAATTCGACCACACCTACCGTTTGCTCCAGACTTTGTTGCCGACCGATTGCCTTTTGAACCTTTGGCTCAAAGTCCTGGACTCCGATGCTTGCGCGGTTCAGGCCGAACTTGACCAAGCTGTTCAAAAGCTCTTCGGAGGCTTCAGTCGGATCGATCTCGACCGAGAATTCGCAATCGGCCGATTTTGGGATTGCATCGAACACCGTCCCCAGCAACGCTTCCATTGTTTCTGGCGACAAAATCGTCGGGGTTCCGCCCCCCAGATGCAGCCGAGACATGCGAACGCTTTGGGGCAAGGCCGCCCGAACCTGCGCAATTTCCTGCCTCAATATATCGACATACGCATCCACGGGCCTAAGCGTCTTGGTGCCTTGAGTTCTGCAAGCGCAGAACCAGCACAACCGCTTGCAGAACGGAATGTGGATATAGATCGACACCTCGCTGCCCTCGGGCACAGCTTTTAACCAATCCGCTTGCCGCCTTACGCCGACCCCGTTTTGGAAGTGATTGGCCGGCGGATAGCTGGTGTAGCGCGGCACTTTGGCGTCAAAGAGCCCAAACTTGCTTAGAAGGTCGTTTTTTTCCATGTCGCGGTATAGGCTGGCTTTCACGCAACAAACTTTGACCTAGATCAAACATATGAATAACGCCCTTCTTGCCCCCATCAAATGCGGGGATTGTCCGATCCGCCACCGCGCTGTTTGCGCGCGGTGCGATGATGACGAGCTGACGCAACTGGAAAGCATGAAAACCTACCGCACCTTCGCAGCTGGCGACGTTGTGCTGTGGCGGGGCGAGCCGTTGGAATTCGTGGCCTCGGTCGTGTCGGGTGTCGCCTCGTTGTCAAAGACGATGGAAGACGGGCGCACGCAAATGGTTGGGTTGCTTTTGCCATCCGATTTTATCGGCAGGCCCGGCCGGACCGAGATTGAATTCGACGTAACCGCGACAACAGAAATTACCTTGTGTTGCTTTAGTCGTCTGCCGTTTGAAAAGCTGGTCGATAGAACCCCCCATGTGGCCCAAAGGCTGATGGAACTGGCCTTGGACGAGCTGGATGCCGCCCGCGACTGGATGCTTCTGCTGGGCCGGAAAACCGCCCGCGAAAAGATCGCGACTTTTATCGAAATGTTGACCCGCCGCGCCCAGTTGGACCAAAGCGGATCGGTAGAGGCGTTAGACCTTCCTCTCACCCGCGACCAAATCGCGAACTACCTTGGGCTGACGCTGGAAACAGTTAGCCGTCAGTTCAGTGCGCTGAAAAAAGACGGAATCATCGATTTTTCTGACCGGCGGCATTTCGTCGTCAATGACCTTGCCGCGTTGCACGAAGAAACCGGCGATGATGCCGATGGCGGTATTCTTTCGTAGCGACACCGGCAAAATCCTTCCGACATTGATTCAGATCAAAGAGAGGCCGCAGCGCCTTTCTTAGAAGAGCCCTACGAAACAAGGCGCCTATCGGTGCGCTTTGGCAACCGAGGGCATATGATATGAACTATGTTAAACTGATTTTACTGGGGCTTGTGGCCCTAGTCGCCGCGATTGGGGCCAATTGGGCCCGAGATTTGGCCTACCAAGTCCACGCCCTGCTGGTCATGGTCGTCGCATTCGGCATGTTCATCTGGGTTCTCCGCGGAACCGATGAACCTGTTGAACCGGCCCCGCCTTCAACCACTTATTTTGATGGCGTGATCCGTGCGGGCGTCATTGCCACGGCCTTTTGGGGCATTGCTGGTTTTCTGGTCGGCTCATTTATCGCGTTCCAACTGGCCTTTCCGGAACTGAATTTTGATTGGGGACAACCTTTTACCAACTTCGGCCGTTTGCGCCCGCTGCACACAAGCGCTGTGATCTTCGCTTTCGGCGGCAACGCCCTAATCGCGACGTCGTTCTATGTTGTGCAACGCACCAGCGCGGTCCGGCTGTGGGGCGGCAAGACAGCCTGGTTCGTCTTTTGGGGCTACCAGCTGTTCATCGTTCTGGCCGCAACCGGATACCTTTTAGGGGCGACCCAATCCAAAGAGTATGCCGAGCCTGAATGGTATGTCGACATTTGGCTGACCATCGTTTGGGTGACCTATTTGGCCGTCTATCTGGGCACGATCATCAACCGCCGCGAAAAACATATCTACGTCGCGAACTGGTTCTTCCTAAGCTTCATTATCACCGTCGCCATGCTGCACCTGGTCAACAACTTGTCCATTCCGGTTAGCATTTGGGGCAGCAAATCGGTTCAGATCTTTTCGGGCGTTCAAGACGCAATGACCCAATGGTGGTACGGCCACAACGCGGTCGGTTTCTTTCTGACCGCAGGGTTTCTGGGCATGATGTACTACTTTGTACCCAAGCAAGCCCAGCGCCCGGTCTACAGCTACAAGCTTTCCATCGTGCATTTTTGGGCGTTGATCTTCCTGTATATCTGGGCTGGCCCTCACCATTTGCACTACACGGCTTTGCCTGACTGGGCCTCGACCTTGGGCATGGTGTTCTCGATCATTCTGTGGATGCCCAGCTGGGGCGGCATGATCAACGGGCTGATGACCTTGCAAGGAGCGTGGGACAAGCTGCGCACCGACCCGATCATGCGGATGTTCGTCCTAAGTCTTGGTTTCTACGGCATGTCCACGTTCGAAGGCCCGATGATGTCGATCCGTGCGGTCAACAGCCTAAGCCATTACACCGACTGGACCATCGGACACGTTCATTCCGGCGCGTTGGGCTGGAACGGCATGATCACCTTTGCGTGCCTTTACTACATGACACCTCGCCTTTGGGGCCGCGAAAAGATGCATTCGATGGCCGCGATCAGCTGGCACTTCTGGCTGGCCACACTCGGGATCGTTCTCTACGCGGCGTCGATGTGGGTCACTGGGATCATGGAAGGCCTGATGTGGCGTGAGGTCGACGACCAAGGCTTCCTTGTGAATGCCTTTGCCGACACAGTCAGCGCCAAGTTGCCAATGTATATCGTGCGTGGAACGGGCGGCATTCTGTTCCTGTCCGGTGCTTTGGTGATGTGCTGGAACATGTGGATGACAATTCGCGGCGGCGCCCCAGCCACTGCAGTCGTCCCAAATTCAACCCCTGCAGAGTAAGGAGCGCACAATGGCTCTACTTGAAAAACACGCCATCCTGGAAAAAAGCCCGACCCTGCTTTTGACCTTCTCTTTGCTGGTCGTCACGGTGGGCGGGATCATCGAAATCGCGCCCCTGTTCTGGCTGGAAAACACGATTGAGGAGGTCGAAGGCGTCCGCCCCTACTCCCCCTTAGAACTGACCGGGCGCGACATCTATGTTCGTGAAGGCTGCTACGTTTGCCACAGCCAAATGATCCGCCCTTTGCGGGACGAGGTCGAACGCTACGGTCACTATTCGCTGGCGGCAGAAAGCATGTATGATCACCCCTTCCAATGGGGTTCAAAACGTACTGGTCCCGACCTTGCCCGGGTCGGGGGGCGGTACTCGGACGCTTGGCATGTGGACCACCTGATTGATCCCCAATCTGTGGTGCCCGAAAGCGTGATGCCGAAATACGAGTTTTTGGCAGAAACGAAAATCGAACCGACCTATGTGACTGATCTGTTGAACACGCACCGAATGGTTGGCGTCCCTTACACAGATGAACAGCTGGAACAGGCAAGCGCAGACTTTACCGCCCAAGCCGATCCAATGTCTGATTTCGACGGCTTGCTGGAACGCTACCCCGGGGCAGCGGTATCCAATTTCGACGGCCAACCAGAGCTGACGGAAATGGATGCCTTGATCGCCTACCTGCAAGTCCTTGGCACCATGGTCGACTTTTCCACCTTCACCCCAGACCCAAGCCGGTAGGAGGCACAAATGGACACCTATTCGCTTTTACGGGAAATCGCTGACAGCTGGGTCTTGCTTGCAATGTTCTCGTTCTTCGTTGGCGCAGGTCTTTGGGCCTTTCTGCCCAGCCAAAGCAACGCACGACGTGATGCCAGAATGATCCCCTTTCGCAACGACATGCCTTTGAAAAACTGTGCGCAGACTTGCACCGCTTGCACATGTGGCCACCGCGCGACCAAATCGGAGGGCGCAGAAAATGACTGATCGCAAAATTGACGAAACCACCGGCACTGAAACCACCGGCCACAGCTGGGACGGCATCGAAGAGCTTAACAATCCCTTACCCCGATGGTGGCTATGGACCCTGTATGTGACCATCGTATGGGGTATCGGGTACACAATCGCCTACCCCGCATGGCCCATGATCTCGGGCGCGACAAGCGGGCTGTTGGGCTACTCCACCCGGGCCGAAGTGGCCGAAGACATCGCCGCGCACGAGGCTTTGAATGAAGGCTTGGTTGCAGATCTAAATTCGGCTGATCTGTCCGCTCTAGCCCCATCCGACGATCTTCACCGCTATGCTGTCAGCCGCGGGGCCTCGATCTTTCGGGCGCAGTGCAGCCAGTGTCACGGATCCGGCGCGGCAGGGGCTGTAGGCTATCCAAACCTGCTAGACGACGATTGGCTATGGGGCGGTGACCTGGCCAGCATCGAATACACAATCGAACACGGCGTTCGCAACGAAGCCGACTTTGACGCCCGCTATTCCCAAATGCCCGCGTTTGGCGAAATTTTGCCAGCAGATGAAATCACATCAGTCGTGGAATACGTCGTCAGCCTGTCTTCGCCCGATCACGACAGCGGTCTGGCTGAAATGGGCAGCACTGTTTTCGCCGACAATTGTGCCACTTGCCATGGGGACACCGCCCTTGGCGACCGAGAGGTCGGTGCGCCGAATTTGGCGGACGCGATCTGGCTTTTCGGCGGCGACCGCGCAGCAATCACCAAAACCGTCGAAAACGCGCGATTTGGGGTAATGCCTGCATGGGGCCTGCGCTTGTCTGACGAAGATGTGCGGGCCGTCACCATCTATGTCCACAGCCTTGGAGGAGGCGAATAGAATATTGCGCTCCGCGCCACGCGGGGCGCAGTTTTCGCGGTCTTGATCCAGATCAAGGCGGGCAGTCGTGCCGCCCCATACGACGGGTGTGCAACTAGGAATTCATCTATGTCGACACCTAAACTCTATGCCGCCCGCGAACCGATTTTTCCGCGACGTGTCAGCGGCACCTTCCGTCGTCTGAAATGGTGGATCATGTTCGTGACCCTAGGGATCTACTATCTGACCCCATGGATCAGATGGGACCGGGGCCCCAACCTGCCCGACCAAGCCGTCCTGATCGACATGTCCAGCCGACGTTTCTTTTTCTTCTGGATCGAGATTTGGCCACACGAGTTTTACTTTGTGGCCGGGCTGTTGATCATGGCCGGATTGGGCCTATTTCTGTTCACCTCGGCCCTGGGTCGGGTCTGGTGCGGTTACACCTGCCCCCAAACTGTCTGGACAGATTTGTTCATTCTGGTCGAACGCTGGATAGAAGGCGACCGAAATGCCCGCATCCGGTTGCACCGGGGCAAATGGGATCTGCGCAAATGGCGCCTGCGCTTGGTCAAATGGGTGGTCTGGCTGCTGATCGCCATGGCCACAGGGGGCGCTTGGGTCTTTTACTTTACCGACGCGCCAACGCTGGCCCGGGACCTTTTCGCATTCACCGCCCACCCCATCGCCTATGCCACGATCGTCGTTCTAACGATGACCACCTTTGTCTTTGGCGGGTTCATGCGCGAACAGGTTTGCATCTACATGTGCCCGTGGCCCCGCATTCAGGCCGCTATGATGGATCCCGACACCCTGACCGTCGCCTACCGTGATTGGCGGGGCGAACCGCGCGGCAAACAAAAGGCCGAAGGGCTTGGCGACTGCATCGACTGCATGGCATGCGTCAACGTTTGCCCAACCGGCATAGACATCCGCAACGGCCAGCAAATGGAATGTATCACATGCGCCCTTTGCATTGATGCCTGCGACGGCATCATGGACAAAATCGGCAAACCACGCGGCCTGATCGACTATATGGCTTTATCAGACGAGACCGCAGAACGCGCAGGTAAAGCCCCAAAACCCATATGGCGACACGTTCTTCGTCCTCGCACGCTCATCTATACCTTTATGTGGGCGGCCATCGGCTTTGCGTTGGTCTACGCGCTGTTCATCCGGTCTGACATCGAACTGACTGTCAGCCCCGTCCGAAACCCAATGTATGTCGTGCAATCGGATGGCGCTATTCGAAACATCTATGACGTTCGGTTGCGTAACAAATCCGGCAGCGACCGTCGGTTTCACCTTAGCCTGATCAGCGAAGAAATCCTGCGAATTCAACTAGAAGGCAAGGACGGCATGATCATCGTCGATGTTCCTGCCGACAGCACCCTTCTGCAGCGCGTCTATATCACCGCCCGCACCCAAGACCCTGCATCCAGCGCAGATACGACGGATCTACGTCTGTGGGTCGAGGATCTGGAAACAGGTGATCGCGCCAGCCGATCAACAACATTTAACGGGAGAGTCCAATGAGCTTTGAAATCAAAGGTTGGCATGTCGCAACCGCATTTGTTTCTGCATTCAGCGTCATCATCGCCGTCAACATGACCTTGGCCGTCAACGCCGTTCGAACTTTCCCGGGGTTAGAGGTCGCCAATTCCTATGTCGCCAGCCAATCCTTTGACGCAGACAGAGCGGCCCAAGTCGCGTTGGACTGGCAGGTCTCGGCCAAACTGGATGGCGACACGTTATCCTTGATCATCTTGGAAAACGGCCAGCCCATCGCACCGCAGATCGAAGCCGCGACCTTCGGGCGCGCCACAAACGTTCAAAAGGATCAGACACCCGATTTCGTATTTGACGGAGAAGCTCTGCGCGCCCAAGTGCACGGCGGCCGCGGCAACTGGAACTTGCGCTTGCGGGTCAGATCAGCGGACGGAATCCTTTTCCAGCAACGCGTCATTGTAAGCGATGCCTCATGATTTCCGCATGCCCCGCCTGCAACGCAGCGCCCATCGCTCAGCAAACCGCTCTGCGACCCAATTTGCAATTTTCCGTCCCCACCGTTCATTGCGCCGCCTGCATCGGAAAGATCGAACGCGGGCTGAAAACCATCCCTGGCCTGCGAAGGGCTCGCGTGAACTTGTCTGCCAAAAGACTGTCAATCGAGGGCAATCCCGACCCTACACAGGTTTTGACGACGCTAGAGGGCCTGGGTTTCGAGGCCCATCCCCTGGATCTAGACGCTTTTGGCCAGGCCGAAACAGACAACAGCCGCGCTTTGCTAACGCGTTTGGCCGTGGCCGGTTTTGCGATGATGAACGTTATGCTGTTGTCGGTGGCCATTTGGTCGGGCGCAACGGATGCGACCCGCGATCTGTTCCACCTTGTGTCCGCGATCATCGCTTTGCCTG
>SPJP01000091.1 GCA_006844665.1 Paracoccaceae bacterium | reverse complement strand
ATAGAAACACGATGTCAGAGCGGTCCAGCACCTGCTGATTACCCGCCACCTGAATGTTTTCAAACTGCGCAGCAAGGGCTTGCGAGGTTTCTGCACTGCGTTCAGACACCACGATTGGGTGCCCTTTGCGGGCAAGAAAACGGATCATGGGGGCGGCGATTTCCCCTGTGCCGATAAAACCGATGGTCATGCTTTAGTGATGCGTGCAGCGGCGCTTGGGGTCAAGGCACCCTTATTGCTGAACGGGACGAAAAAGCACCCTGCCACGCTTGTCTATCGGGCCCGTTCCTCCTACGGTTTGGCCGGTTTTAACGGGATGAATTTGACGATGCGCGAGTGGCTTGACCGGATTTCGGATATGATCGGATATGCCCCGGTCTTTCTGTTTTTGGCGATCAGCCGTTTGATTCCGTTTCGGGCCCGGATCTGGCTGGCCGGGCGCATGACCCAAGTGGCGGTCACGGTTCTGCCCATGGCGCGCAGGCGTTTGGCCCAGAATTTCGCCCTGGCGCGCCCGGATGCAACAAAGGCCCAGAACCGCGCTCTTGCCCTGGCCTCGGCCGATGTGATTGGCCGAACCATGGCCGAGATCCTGTTCGCCGAAGAGATCCAGGATAACCTGCTGACGCTTACCCATAATGGTCCGGGTTTGCAGGTTCTCAAAGACTCCCATGCGGCTGGGAAGGGCGCTTTGCTGGTCGGGGGCCATTATGGCCAATGGGACGCCATGCGCATGTCGCTCAAGCCTCTGGGCATCACCTCGGGGGCTTTGTACCGGCCCACCAACAACCGCTACTACGCCCCCCGCCACGCCAAGGGCCTGGCCATCGCGGGCGAACCTTTGTTTCCCAAAGGACAGGCGGGGCTAAAAGGCATGATGCGCTATCTGAAACAGGGCGGTGTCCTTACGTTTCTGGCCGATCAGGAATATAACTCTGGCATTTCGCTGGATTTTCTGGGTGTTCCCGGGCGCACAACCATGACGCCCGCCGAGCTTGCTTTGCGGTTTGATATGCCGATGATCCCGTTTTTTCCGGTGCGCATGGATGCCGAAGGCCGGATTGATATCGAGTTCGCCGAGCCCATCCCCCACACGACCCCGCTAGAGATGATGCGGGCGTTCAACGATCTGATGTCCGACCGTATTCGCGCCCATCCGGAACAATGGCTGTGGCTGCATCGCCGCTGGAAAAGCGCGCCAAAAGGCGATTAATCCTCGCCCAGGGTGCGGTCGCGTTCTTCCGGTTTCAACTGGCTGCCCACCCGCACAACGCTGGGCATACCAGGGCGGGAGCGCGTACGCAGCACCGGCTGGTTTTCCGAGGTATCGGACCGACCCTCGCGCAGCACAATATACATGCCACTCGCCACAATGATGCCGACGCCGACAAAGGTTGTTAGGTCCGGAACTTCGTCAAACAACAGCAGGCCAAAGATCAGCGCCCAGATGATCTGGGAATATTGCATCGGGGCGATCACCGCGGCCTCGCCGTTTTTGTAGGCCGCGATCAGCAACAGGTTAGCGGCAAAGGCCAGGACCGCCATCAAGCCAAACCCGCCCAGATCCACCAATTGCACAGGGACATAGACGAAGGGCAGGATCAGGATCATCAGAAAGAAGTTGGCCATCAACGGGTATAACATCAAGACGATGGACCGTTCTTCGCGCCCGATCTTGCGGACGATGACCGATGCCAGCGCGCCGGATATTGCGCAGGTCAGGGCCGCCAAATGGCCTAGTCCAAGTGTGGTCTGGCCCGGCCGCATCACGACAACCACGCCGATCAGACCGACCACAACGGCCGCCCACCTGTGGATACGCACGGATTCGCCCAAGATCGGGATCGCCAGAATGGTGATCAGCAAGGGCATCGCGAAGATGATCGCATAGGCTTGCGCCAAGGGCAGCACGCTGAACGCATGAAACGCCGCGACCCCCGCCAAGACCGAGGCCAGGGACCGCAACGCAACCCACCAAGGGTGCCGAGGCCGCAGGTTCCCATCCGATGAATCGCGGATCAACATCAGCGTTGTCATGGGAAAGGCAAACAGGACGGTGAAGAAAACGATCTGAAAGGGCCCAAAGCTCGCGCCCAGATATTTCAGAACCACGTCGTGGGTGGAAAAGATCCCGAAGGCTGCGAGCGCTAACAATGCGCCCACGAAATTGGATCGTTCATTCATCGGGATTGGTCCTTTTGATGCGCCACAACGACTTGTAGCGCATCTTTTTGTTTCGACCTAATAGGGTCGTGAAAGCAAGGGCCTTACAGGCTGGCTTCCAATGCGGTGACAATTGCGTCGCCCATTTGCGAGGTTGTCACTGGCGATGCGTCGCCCGCCTGCATCAGGTCGGCGGTGCGCACGCCGTCCGCCAGAACCTGTTCCACTGCTGTTTCAAGGCGCGTGGCCTCGTCACCGCTGTCGAAGGAATAGCGCAGCGCCATGGCAAAGCTAAGGATACAGGCGATCGGGTTGGCCTTGCTTTGCCCGGTGATGTCCGGGGCCGATCCGTGGACCGGTTCGTACAGCGCTTTGGGTCGACCATTGGCCATCGGCGCGCCAAGGCTGGCCGAAGGCAGCATTCCCAAAGACCCTGTCAGCATCGCGGCACAGTCAGACAGAACGTCGCCGAACAGGTTGTCAGTCAGGATCACATCGAACTGCTTGGGCGCGCGGACCAGCTGCATGGCGCCGTTATCGGCATACATGTGGCTCAGCTCGACCTCGGGGTATTCCGCCTGATGGATCTCGTTCACCACGTCGCGCCACAGAATGCCGCTTTCCATTACGTTGGCTTTTTCCATCGAGCATACTTTGTTGCCGCGGCGCTTTGCCAGCTCGAACGAGGCCCGTGCGACCCGTGCAATTTCGCTTTCGGTGTAACGCTGCGTGTTTATCCCGACCCGCTCGTTGCCTTCTTTGAAGATGCCGCGCGGCTCGCCGAAATAGACACCTGATGTCAGTTCACGCACGATCATAATGTCCAGACCCGCGACGATGTCTTTTTTCAGGGAGGAGAAATCGGCAAGCGCGTCAAAGCACTGGGCCGGGCGCAGGTTCGCAAACAGGTCCATTTCTTTGCGCAGGCGCAGCAGGCCGCGTTCGGGCTTTACGCTGAAATCCAGCTCGTCATATTTTGGGCCGCCCACAGCACCCAGCAGCACGGCGTCGACCTCTTGGGCTTTGGCCATCGTGTCGTCATGCAAGGGGGTGCCGTGCTTGTCATAGGCCGCGCCGCCGACGAGATCTTCGGAAATGTCAAAGGCCAAACCGCGTTTGTCGCCGAACCAGCCGATAACTTTGCGGACTTCGGTCATGACTTCGGGACCAATCCCGTCGCCGGGCAGGATCAGAATGGATGGGTTGGACATATCAGCGCTCCGTTTAAAACTCGGATGTCGGGTAGCGGTTGGGGGTGTCAGCGTCAAGCGGTGCGGACGACGCGGGCCAACCCCTGGCGCAAAGATTGCCATACGGCGTTGACCGTTGGCGTCTTGTGCAGGTCGGGATGGGTGGTCAACCACAGGGGCAAATCGGGGATCGGCAGATCCGGCAGCACCCGGGTCACCAAAGGATCCGTGTCGCCCACAAATGTCTGGCACAGCCCGATCCCGCAGCCCGCGCGCACCAATTGCCAATAGGCAGACTGGTTGTCGCAACGGGTGCTGAATGCGTCTTTTGTCAGGTGAAACCCTTGCAGGGCGAACCCGTCGATGATCAGCCGAGACCGGTCATACCCCACCAGATCATGCTCGGACAGTTGGTCGTGGTGGTGCGGGGCCGGGTGCTGGGCCAGATAGCTGTTGGCCGCATAAAACCCGATGGGAAGATCGCCCAGATGGCTGGTGATCATGCTGTCCTGGGTCGGGCGCACCATACGGATCGCGATGTCGGCTTCACGGAACAACAGGTTGTCCAGCTGGTCATTGGCCACCAGCTCGATCGCGACCTCGGGCAGTTTGGCGCGGGTTTCGGCCAGTATGGGCGGCAGGATGTAGTGGGCCACGAACAAGCTGGCGGTGATGCGAACCGTGCCCTTTGGATCCTGAGTTTGGGTGGCCAGCGCCAGCCCTAGGGCCGCCGCCGCATCCCGCATGGACCGGGCCGCAGGCACCAGGGCTGTGCCTGCCTCGGTCAGGTTCAGGCCGCGCGGGTGGCGATCAAACAGACGGCTGTTTGTCTGGGCCTCTAGGGTTTTGATCTGGCGACCGATTGTGGGCTGGGTCAGGCCCAATTGCTGGGCCGCCCCCGACAAGGACCCGGTTTCCGCCACGGCCAAGAAGGCCTGTACTTTTGACCAGTCGAGCTGTTCTGTCATGCGATTTTGCATATCCAATAGTGATTTTGCGGCAATTTATCGGAAATTTGGCTCCGGTATATAAAAAAGCATGAAAACCGGAAAGGGAAAGTCATGCAACAGACGATATTGATATTGGGATCAACAGGCCGGGTCGGCCGCCATGTGGGTTTAGCGTTTCAGAAGGCCGGTTGGGGCGTTCGGCGGTTCAAACGCGGGCAGGACAACTTGGCTGCTGCTGCTGATGGGGCGGACGTGATCTTCTTTGGATGGAACCCCGGGTATGAGCGGTGGGCGCAGGAGTATGAAGCCCAGTTGCGCCAGGTCTTGGATGTGGCGCAGGCCAGCGGGGCCACGGTTTTGTTTCCGGGCAATGTCTATGTGTTTGGGGCGGGTTCTGCAGAGATGATGGGGCAGAATAGTCCTCATGCAGCACAGAACCCGCTGGGCAAAATCCGGGTGCGGATGGAGGCGATGTTGAAAGCCTCGCCGGTACAAACGATCGTGCTGCGGGCCGGGGATTACCTGGATACCGAGCCGTCGGGCAATTGGTTTGACAAGATCATGGTTGCCAAGGCCGCGAAGGGGCAGTTCGCCTATCCCGGGGCCCGCGATGTGCCCCATGCCTTTGCCTATATCCCTGATTTGGCTGAATGTTTCGTGCAATTGGCCGAGCGGCGGGCCGCGCTGGGGGCTCATGAGGATCTGCCGTTTGCGGGCTATACCCTGACCGGACAGCAGCTATGCGATGCTGTGGAAGAGGCGCTGGGTCATCCGCTGCGGATCAAGGGCGTTCCGTGGGGGCTGCTGAAGGTGCTGGGCCTAGTGATGCCCATGATGCGCAACCTGGGCGAGATGCGCTATCTTTGGAACATGCCCCACCAGTTGGACCACAAGCCGTTGCGCGATCTGCTGGGCGAGGTGCCCCATACGCCTTTGGATCAAGCCATGATGCAGGCCACGCGGCACCTTGGTCAGGGGGTCAAGGCGATGTCTGTCCAGACCAAGGCGCGCCGACCTGTGGCGGGCCAATGAAGCCCCTTGTCGAGCACGGTAAAGCCTGCGGCGGGCAGCACATAGTCCACCCGCAGGTTCCCCGGGCCGTCCTCATCCCGCCAATCGGCTGTGTCCA
Source organism: Paracoccaceae bacterium (assembly GCA_006844665.1). Classification (GTDB taxonomy): domain Bacteria; phylum Pseudomonadota; class Alphaproteobacteria; order Rhodobacterales; family Rhodobacteraceae; genus Dinoroseobacter. The sequence goes on along the minus strand of SPJP01000091.1, from coordinate 6,064 downwards.
GAGCCGGGTCCCCCAGCTGGCGCAGATTGGCGCCGCCGTCTTGGGTGGCGCGGGTCTGGCCTAGGGGGCTGCTGGGCTGCGGGTCTTGGAGTTTTGGATGATGGAGCAAGGCATCGATGGCGGACAAGCGGCCTTCGCTGTCGAAAGGGTCTAGGTTTAATGTTCCCATCACCACAGCGCCTTTGTCGGCTAAGTGCTGAGCCGCAAAGGCAAGCTCGTCTGCATTGCGGCGGCCGTTTTGATCCTCGACCCCGTCAAAAACGGGGGGGGAGGCATGCAAGGCAGTTATTGTTGCAAGGGCATTTTCATTAATTAAAACAGGTACTTGCCAATGTCCCACATAGGGCAGGGGCTGGACCGCGAAGGCCGCGGTTGACGGAAACGGCGTGCCGTCAGGGTGCGTGGGCGGCTGGGTGTGGTCTACATCCCGCCACAGGGTGCCAGTGTAGTCTGTGACAGGGCCTAGGGGATATTGCGACAGCAGAACCATGCCGCCCTGGCCGGGAAATTCGCCAAAGCCCAACGCGTCTTGCGGATCGCCGACACGGCCATCACCGTTTAGATCAAGCCCGGTGCGCAGGCCGGAATTGGGCCGCAACGCCTCCATGTTGGGGTAGAACACCCCCTTTTCCTGCAGCGCATCGCGGAGCAGTTTGGCGGCGATGCCGTGCAGATCGTGATCTATATCTAGTAGGAGGAGGATGTCGGGGGCGATTGTGGCGATGGCGTCTAGGGCGGCATCTATATCTGGTACCCCGCCTTTGGCCAGATCTCGCACCAAAAGACCGGGGCCGTCGCGGCTGAGTTCGGTGTTAAAGGTGGCCAGACGCAGGGTGTTTGCCTGGGCCGCAAAACCCAGCAAGCAGATCAGGCTGGCTGAAATTGCCCCTGCTGCAACATGCGCCGCGCGCGGCGTTGCTGCGAGATCATCATGGCAACGCGTTTTAGCGCGATACCACGCATAAACAAGGAAGCTGGCAAAAAGGCCCACAGTGCGAACATCCAGATCAGCGGCTGTGGCGTCAGAAACCGGTCGGGGTCAAACATACCAGAGCCAAACCGCGCAAGACCCGGGACAATAAATGGCAGCAAAAGGCCTAATATCAGGTTAATCCGCGCGTCACGATTTAACCTGTCCACCACGTCTCCGCCCGCTGTGGGGTCGAACAGGGGCAGGTTGAGCCAGACATTGAACTGCCCGGCGGACACGGGCCATTTGGACAGGCGCATGACGACGACGAAGATCGCCAGCATCACCATAGAGATCACATAGCTGATCCCGGCGGCGGCGCGGACGGTCGAAAGCTCTGCCGCGTCAAGGGAAGGGCTAAGGCTATCCAGCAGCAGACGCCACGGGCCGAAGGGGAAATCGATGACCTGGCCCACAAGGGTGCCGACGGCGGTTACGACCGAGGTCAGCGGGGTTGGATGATCTGCGCCGCGGAACACGACTGTCAGCAGGAAAACCGTTAAAAATAAGGCGACAAAGCGCATCCGGTTGAACGGCGGGGCAAAGCGGAACTCGATCATGCTGGGATAGGTGGACGCGTATTCAAACAGGGTCAGGGTCGCAGCAAACAGGGCCACCAAGGTGACGATCTGCGTGGTATCCGTTGGAACACCCGGCAGCAGCAATGCTGGGGTGGCGATCAAAAGAACCACAAGTACTGCTCGCGCCAAAGCGCCTATGATCTGTGTGATCACTGTCTCTACCTTCAACCTGGCCGTCAGCGATACGATGCCGCCAATCTGTTCCAAAATTGATTGTGCCGAAATTGTGGCACGTGCCTCATTGTTGACACAATGCTGCCCGTTTCCGGTTTCTGTCACAACCTTTCGTTAAGGATAACGATTTCTTAGTGGCGGTTTTGCGAGAGAGGTGGTGCGGGTTTGCATCAATGTTGTGGCCAAAAATGGGCACTTCGGTAGCTGGCCGCAAGATGTTGTGTTTGTTGGGAAATACTGCCCAAGAGGCGAGTGCCTAAGTTTCAGGCAGATCGGGCTGGGAAACGAAAAATCCCGGCCTGAGGGGACAGGCCGGGACTGGATTCGGGTGTGCTGTGGCTTAGACCCAGGGGCGGGACTGGGCCATTGTGGCCTCAAAAGCGTCGATGGACGAAACTTTTTGCAGGCTTTGGCCGATATCGTCCAACCCGTTGAGCAAGCAGTGCTTTTTGAAGGCGTCCAGTTCGAACGAGAAAACTTCGCCATCCGAGGAAGTCACGGTCTGTGCGTCCAAGTCAATTTCGACCCGGGCGTTGGCCCCTTTTTCCGCGTCCTTCATCAGGATGTCGACGGTTTCCTGCGGCAGGGCGATCGGTAAGATGCCGTTTTTAAAGCAGTTATTGTAGAAGATGTCGGCAAAGCTGGGCGCGATCACGCAGCGGATGCCGAAATCGAGCAGCGCCCATGGCGCGTGTTCGCGCGACGAACCGCAGCCGAAATTGTCGCCCGCAACAAGGATCTGCGCTTCGCGGTAGGCGGGTTTGTTCAGAACGAAATCAGGGATTTCCGCGCCGTCTTGGGTAAAGCGCATCTCGTCAAAGAGGTTCGCGCCCAGGCCAGAGCGTTTGATCGTTTTCAGGAACTGTTTTGGGATGATCATATCGGTGTCGATATTGATCAGGGGCAGCGGCGCTGCGATCCCAGAGAGGGTGGTGAATTTATCCATATCTTGTGTCTCCTACCCCGGTGGGGGCGTTCGGTATCACGTCGGTATTGTGTCGGTATCGCGTCGGTGTTTTTTCCGTCGCGACACCTTCGGATCACATAATCTCGCGCACGTCGGTCAGGCGGCCTGTTAGGGCAGCGGCGGCAGCCATGGCGGGGGACAGCAGGTGGGTGCGGCCTCCGCGACCTTGGCGGCCTTCGAAGTTGCGGTTCGAGGTCGCGGCACAGCGCTCGCCCGGTTTCAGCTGGTCGGGGTTCATCGCCAGACACATGGAACATCCCGCAAGCCGCCATTCGAAACCGGCATCCTTGAAGATGTCGGCCAGGCCTTCTTCTTCGGCTTGTGCCCGCACGAGGCCAGAGCCCGGAACGATCATCGCGCGAAGGCCGTCTTTGACCTTTTTGCCTTTCAGGATCTCGGCCGCGGCGCGCAGATCTTCGATCCGGCCATTGGTGCAAGACCCGATGAACACGGTGTCGACTTCGACGTCGGACAGTTTTTGGCCGGGCGTCAGACCCATGTAATCGAGCGAGCGGCGCACGGCGTCGACCTTGCCGCCTTCGAAGCTGGCAGGATCAGGCACAACATCGGTGATCGCCAGAACGTCTTCGGGCGAGGTGCCCCAAGTGACCACAGGTGCGATGTCTTCGGCTTTGATCGTCAGGACCAGATCCCAGGCTGCGTCGTCATCGGAATAGAGCGTTTTCCACCAGGCAACGGCGGCTTCCCATGCGGCCCCTTTCGGGGCGTGGGGGCGGCCTTGGCAATATTCAAAGGTTTTCTCGTCCGGGGCGATGATGCCTGCGCGCGCGCCGCCTTCGATGGCCATGTTACAGACGGTCATGCGGCCTTCCATGGACAGGTCGCGAATGGCTTCGCCGCAATATTCGATGACATAGCCGGTGCCGCCGGCGGTGCCGGTTTGGCCGATGACATACAGGGTGATGTCCTTGGCGGTCACACCGGGGGCAAGCTTGCCGGTGATTTCGACCTTCATGTTTTTGGACTTTTTCTGGATCAGCGTTTGGGTGGCCAGAACGTGTTCGACCTCGGACGTGCCGATGCCGTGGGCCAATGCGCCGAACGCGCCGTGGGTGGCGGTGTGGCTGTCGCCGCAGACAACGGTCATGCCGGGCAGGGTCCAGCCCTGTTCGGGGCCAACGATATGGACGATGCCCTGACGGACGTCAGACACTGGGTAGTAGTGGATGCCGAAATCCTTGGCATTCTGGTCCAGGGCGGCAACCTGAATGCGGCTGTCTTCAGTCATGTTGGCTGGATCATTCCGGCCCGCCGTGGTGGGGACGTTGTGATCTGGCACAGCGATTGTTTTGTCGGGCGCACGCACCGGACGGCCCGCCATGCGCAGGCCTTCAAAGGCCTGAGGGCTGGTTACTTCGTGGACCAGATGGCGGTCGATATACAGCAGGCAGGTGCCATCTTCGGCTTCGTGGGCCAGATGGGCATCCCAGATTTTGTCATAGAGCGTTTTGGGGGACATTTGGTCCTCTCCCTTAGCGTGATGTCTGAATGGGTCGCGAATATGGAAGGTGCATGGGGGCTATAGCCGTGCGAGCACCGTGAGGGTCGCGCCGAAAAACCGCCAAGGCAGGCGGGAACGGTCGTCGATATTGCAATACGCGGACATGCAGTGCCCTTAGCGCGAAGGCTGCCTAGGATCAAGGCGCGTTGGTCTTGTGAGGGGCGGAACCTGCCGGGAATTGCGACTTTGGGCGCAAGAAGGCGTTGCTTGTATGTGACGCAACAGCCCTGCTTGATGGGTCGCATTGAGATTTCCGGCTTTGAGTGCTATTTTTAAAGAATCCCAGCGCCGGGGCGTTCGGCGTGTTGCTTAGGAGGACAGAATTCTGTCTCAGATAGCGTCTGCGCCACAAGGTTCGATGGAAATCCAGACCCCCGCGCGCGTGCCAAGTGATCTTAGCAGTGAAGAGCTGCGGGATCTGATCGTGGAAACCCTTTCCGATGAAAAGGCCGAGGAGGTCGTAACGATTGACCTTCAGGGCAAAACCTCGATGGCCGATTATATGGTCGTGTGTTCGGGGCGTTCGTCCCGGCAGGTCGGCGCATTGGCCGAAAAGGTTCTGGCCCGGCTGAAAGAAGACCACGGTCGTCATTGCAAGGTTGAAGGTAAAGAACAGGGCGATTGGGTTCTGGTTGATACAGGTGATATCTTCATCCATATCTTCCGCCCCGAAGTGCGAGAGTTCTACCAGCTTGAAAAGCTGTGGATGGCACCCCCAGAACAAGTCTAAGGGCTTGTTGTCATGAAGGTGCACTTATGTGTTGTCGGGCGCTTGCGCGCCGGACCTGAAAAAGACCTGATCCAAGACTATGTTGCGCGGTTCGATCGCTCGGGCCGCTCTTTGAGTCTTGGGCCGGTGAATATTATCGAGGTGGAAGACCGCAAAGGCGGGGGCATGGCGGCCGAAGGGGTCTTGCTGGCCCGCGCGGTGCCTGAAGGGGCGGCTTTGGTGGTGCTGGACGAGCGCGGAAAGCTTGTCAGCTCGCCCCATTTTGCCGAACGGATCGCCGATTGGCGCGATACGGGCCGGTCGGATCTGGCCTTTGTGATTGGCGGCGCAGACGGGGTGGACCCGTCCTTGCGGGCCAAGGCGGATCTGGTGCTGAGCTTTGGCAAAATGGTGTGGCCCCACATGCTGGCGCGGGCGATGTTGACGGAACAACTGTACCGGGCGGCGTCTATCCTGGCGGGTTCGCCCTATCACAGGGTGTAATAGCGTCGGTGTTCATGAAATTTTTAGCAGTTTTAACAAGGAATGGTGCGGGGCCTGTTCGACGCAAAGCGGGACAAGCGCGTGACCGAGGAGAAGAATGATGGCGGTTCCTAAACCCGTTGTGTTGTGCATTTTGGACGGATGGGGGTTGAACCCGGACACAAGCGCGAATGCGCCTGCTTTGGCAGATACGCCGGTGATGGACCGGTTGATGGCCAGCTGCCCCAACGCGACGCTGACCACTTTTGGGCCTGATGTGGGCTTGCCGAAGGGGCAGATGGGCAATTCCGAAGTGGGCCACACCAATATCGGCGCGGGCCGGGTTGTGGCGATGGATCTGGGCCAGATTGATCTGGCGGTGGAAACCGGCTCGTTTAACACCGAGGCCGCATTGGTTGCCTTTACTGACAAGATGAAAGCATCCGGCGGGACGGCGCATTTGATCGGGGTTGCGTCCGACGGTGGGGTGCATGGGCATATCGTCCATGTGATCGCGGCGGCCAAAGCGGTTGCGGCGGCGGGCGTGCCGGTGGTGCTGCATGCGGTGACCGATGGGCGCGACGTGGCGCCGGATTCGGCCAAGGGTTTTGTCGAGGAATTGGTGGCGGCTTTGCCTGCAACCGTCCAGGTCGGCACC
>SPJP01000138.1 GCA_006844665.1 Paracoccaceae bacterium | reverse complement strand
CGTGCATTGTGGTTTTCAGGGTTGGGTAGGCGGCCAAAGCATCGGCATGGGCGATACGGATCATAGAGCTGTCCTGCTGCAAGAAAGAGATGCGGCAGGGTTGGCAGGGGCGCGTTAACGAATTCTCACCGGGCGGTGACAAAAAAATCGTGCAACGGGGGGTATGACGGGGGGTAGAGTGACCCTAGATCACGATTTGCCCTTGGGCCAAGGCGCGGGCCACGGCATGGACAGTGTTGATCGCGCCCAGCTTGTTTCGGGCACTTTCGATATAGACCCGCAAAGTATGTTCCGAGATATCCAGCCTGTCGGCAATCTCGGCCCGGCTGCGCCCGACGGCCAGATGGGACAGGGCGTCAATCTCGCGCGGGGACAGGGTGCGCTGCACATTGGCCTCGGGGTGGGCCTCCATCGACAGGGCTTTTTCGTTGGTGAAATGGGCGGCCAGCAACAGGCTATGCTGGGCCCGGCTGCGAAACAGGTCCCATTTTTCATCCGTAGTGCTGTGATTGACGGTGAAAATCGCGAATTGGCCACCGGGGCCGCGAATGGGGATCGAAACCCCTTGGGTGCCGACCCCATGCCCGCGCGCTTCTTCAAAGAAATTGCGGGTCGGCTTGCGGGACCAGTCCAGCGATTTCCAGTTCAGGGGCCCGAAACTGCGATAACTGCTTAGAACGATGGGATCCAGCCGGGCGTAATCATGGGAAATATAGCGTTCCACCCATGCGTCCGTGTAGGTCAGGGCCGCGTATTGATCGCCGGTGGAATTGACAGAGTGATAGACAAGATGGTCGACTTCGAACGTATCACGAAGCCCGAGGATACGGCCCTGCAAGTCGGGCAGAGCTGTCGTCGATTCGAGGTCCGACAGGGCCGTTTGCAGCACTAAGTCTATCTTGGCCAATAGGTCCCCCGACATCCGCCTGCGAAAATTCCGCAGCCGCCACTAAAATCGTGTCTTCAAGCTGTTCTGCCAAAACCGGGAACCCGTTTTGCCGCGAAAAGTCACGCAGGTCTGCAAGAACGTCGATCATCCAATCTTGTGCCATTTTAGTGTCCTGCCCAATAGTTAACGAAGTGTTAACACAACCATAGCACGAAGCAAAAATGTGGGGATACTCACTGATTTTATCCCCCCATTTATAGCGGGTCGGTGCTTTGCAACCCTTTGGCGGCACATGCGTCCGCCAAAACGCAGAAGATTCGCGACCCGCCAGCAGCCTTTGCCAGCGGGTCCCAGGGAACGATTAACCCGTGCCGCTTGCGGATTTAGACGCCTCTAACGTGTCCTCGAAGGTGCGCAAACCAGGGCGCGTGGCCTGAACAAGCACCGCCATATTCCCGGGTTTATGCTCATTCCGCAGCATTTTCATATGGGCTTCTGGCAGCTCGGCCCAAGGAAAGACCTCGGACATGCAAGGATCCAGACGACGCTCCACCATCAATTGGTTCGCAGCCGAAGCTTGCTTGAGGTTGGCAAAATGCGATCCCTGCAGGCGCTTTTGGTGCATCCACAGATAGCGCACGTCAAAGGTCGCGTTGAACCCGGTTGTGCCGGCACAGATGACCACCATTCCGCCCTTTTTGCAGACAAAGGTGGAAATCGGGAAAGTGGCTTCGCCCGGGTGTTCGAACACGATATCGACGTTGTTGCCTTTTCCCGTGACGTTCCAAATCGCTTTGCCAAATTTACGCGCCTCGGCGAACCATGCGGCATATTCCTCGGACCCGACCGCTGGCATCTGGCCCCAGCAGTTAAAGTCGTTGCGGTTGATCACGCCTTTCGCGCCCAGCCCCAACACAAAGTCGCGCTTGCTTTCGTCGCTGATCACCCCGATCGCGTTGCCGCCAGCGGTATTGATCAACTGGATCGCATAAGACCCAAGGCCCCCCGACGCGCCCCAGACCAGAACGTTCTGGCCCGGTTTCAGATCATGAGGCGCATGGCCGAACAGCATCCGAAACGCGGTGGCAAGGGTCAGGGTGTAGCACGCGCTTTCTTCCCAGCTTTGGTGGCGCGGCCGGGGCATCAATTGCTGCGCCTGCACGCGGGTGAATTGGGCAAAGCTGCCGTCTGGGGTCTCGTACCCCCAGATCCGCTGGGACGGCGAATACATCGGGTCGCCGCCATTGCATTCCTCGTCATCGCCATCGTCCTGGTTGCAATGGATCACAACCTCATCCCCGACCTTCCAGCGACGCACCCGCGCGCCCACGGCCCAAACGATACCAGCCGCGTCGGACCCGGCGATATGATAGGGCTGCTTGTGGCCATCAAACGGGCTGATCGGCTGGCCGAGTGCGGCCCAAACGCCATTATAGTTGACGCCAGCGGCCATTACCAAAACCAGAACCTCGGTATCGCCGATGGTTGGGGTATCGACGACCTCTTGCAACATCGAGCTGTCAGGTTCGCCGTGGCGTTCGCGCCGGATGGCCCAGGCCATCATCTGTTTCGGCACATGCCCCAAAGGGGGCATTTCGCCCATTTCATACAGGTCTTTTTCTTCGGCGTCATAGGCGAAGGCGGTGTCAGGTAGATCGCGGGCCATTGCTTCCTCCGGTTATCAAAAAAGCTGCACTGCAGAATCACTGCCGTCAGCGTCCTTGAAAGACCTAAAGGGCCTTCGCAACAAAAGAAATAGAAAAGTTATCTTTTTGTAATTTTATTGCTTTGTGCTATTTTTCCTGGGGCAGAAGCTGAAGGATAGAGTTCGCATAATACTGCAAAATCAAGCTACTAGGCTCTGTCGCGACATAGCCATCGGGTGTTTCATTTATGATCTTCAACCGCACCAATTGCCGCAAACCGACCGTGATTTCATAGTCCGGGTCGTCCCGAGGCAGGTGCAGATGGGCACCTTGATCCTCTAGCCTTTGCCGCAGGTGCTTTGCTTTTTTGGTGATCTGGTCCAGCGCCATGGGGCCTTCGGCATCCAGCAAGACGGCCGCCATCAAGGGCACAGGCAGCACGGGCACGATATCGCGAATGGCCTTCGTCAGCGTGGCGCCCAAGGGGCGGGTCGGGTCCGTTCCTGGGTGATCTTGCAGAAAGTTACGAAGCGAGATTGGCTTGCCAAAGCTGACCGCTGCATAGCCATAACGCTGAAACCGGCCCGTGATCCGGCGCAGAATGTTACGCAAGATCGAAAAAATCACCCGGCGAAGGGCCATCTTGAACCGGCGGTCGCCCCGTTCCAGCGCGCCGACCAGAACCTTATCTTCCAACACACGGTCATAGTTGATGCCGACCGGCACAAAGACCACATCAGGGTCGATTTCAGGCTCAAACCCCGCCACGACATAGCTAAGCAACCCCAGCTTGGCCTGGCCCACTTTGCCATCCAGTGAAAGACCGCCTTCTGGGAAAATCGCCTGAGTGGCGCCGTTCTTGGCGCTCAGTTGCACATAGCGCGCCAGCACCCGACGGTAGAGCGGATTGTTCGACCGACGCCGGATGAAATAGCCGCCTAAGGATTGAACAAAGGCCCGCAACGGCCAGACCCGCGCCCATTCGCCCACTGCATAGGCCAGCGCAGACCGTTCGGCCACCAGATAGGTGACCAGCACGTAATCCATATTGCTGCGGTGGTTCATCACAAAGATGACCGTCGCCTTGGGGTCGATCGTGCTGATGGCTTCGGTGTCATAAGACCCCAGCCGCACCCGGTACAAAGACCGGCTCAGCAGTTTGGCGACCCGAATCGCAAAGCCGAAATAGGCGGCAGTTGAAAAGAACGGAACGATCTCTCGGGCATAGGCTTTTGCCTTTACGAAGGCGACCTGTTCGGGGATCTTTTCGTCGGCGGCATATTCCTGAACCGCGGCCATAACCTCGGGCGAATAGATCACCCGGTTCACCGTGTCATGACGCTCTAACAGCTTAAAAGGCTCGATCGGGCGTTCCAAACGCTTGTTCAGACGCGTCACAGCCCGTTCCATCCGACGGCGGAAAAACCACCGAAGCGAGGGGCCTAAAATTCGGTCAATTGCTGCAATAGTGGCCAGCACCGCCACCAAAATCAGCACCCAAAGGGGGATAGAGATCAAATCGTTCATCGCGCGACACTGGCAGGAAGTTAGGCGGACGTAAACTCTTGGCTATGCTACGCTGCAGCGAATTGACAAAGTCATATTGTTTCCCGTAGATGCATCGCAACGTAATTTAATTACCAGTAGGTAGCGACATCTGATGACCGTTCACAGCCCGACCTCCGCAAGCGCCCAAGCGCCTCGAAAAGACCGCCCCTGGCTGATCCGAACCTATGCGGGCCATTCTACGGCCACGGCCTCGAACGCGCTGTACAAGGCGAACCTGGCAAAGGGCCAAACGGGACTAAGCGTGGCCTTCGATCTGCCGACCCAAACTGGCTATGACAGCGATCACATCATGGCCCGGGGCGAGGTCGGAAAGGTCGGCGTTCCGGTCGGCCATCTGGGCGATATGCGGACCCTGTTTGACGGCATTCCGTTGCAGGAGATGAACACCTCGATGACGATCAACGCCACGGCCCCCTGGCTACTGGCCCTGTACATCGCGGCTGCCGAAGAACAAGGCGCGGATATCTCTGCCCTGCAAGGCACGGTGCAAAACGATCTGATCAAGGAATATCTAAGCCGCGGCACCTATATTTGCCCGCCAAAGCCCAGCCTGCGGATGATCGCTGACGTGGCCGAATATTGCTATCAGGCGATGCCGAAATGGAACCCGATGAATGTGTGTTCGTACCATTTGCAAGAAGCAGGGGCGACGCCGGAACAGGAATTGGCCTATGCCCTGGCCACCGCAACGGCCGTTCTGGACGAACTGCGCCCCCGCGTGGCGCCAAAGGATTTCCCAACATTGGTAGGCCGCATTTCGTTCTTTGTGAATGCCGGTATCCGTTTTGTGACCGAGATGTGCAAAATGCGCGCCTTTGTCGATCTGTGGGACGAGATTTGTCAGGATCGCTACGGCGTAACCGACCCGAAATTGCGGCGCTTTCGCTACGGCGTGCAGGTCAACAGCCTAGGGCTGACCGAACAGCAACCCGAAAACAACGTCTACCGCATTTTGGTGGAAATGCTGGCCGTGACCCTTAGTAAAAAGGCTCGCGCCCGCGCCGTGCAACTGCCAGCCTGGAACGAAGCCTTGGGACTTCCGCGCCCCTGGGATCAGCAATGGTCTTTGCGCATGCAGCAAATTCTGGCGTTTGAGACTGATCTGCTGGAATTCGACGATCTATTCGACGGCAACCCTGCCGTGGACCGCAAAGTCGAAGAATTAAAGACAAAGGCCCGAGAGACCCTTGCAAACCTAGAGTCCATGGGCGGCGCGATTGCCGCGATTGACTATATGAAAGGGCAATTGGTTGCCGCCAATGCCGACCGCATTCAAAAAATCGAAACCGGCGAAACCACCGTAATTGGCGTGAACCGCTATACTGAAGGCGAAACCTCGCCTTTGATCGAAGAGAACGGCGGTATTCTGTCCGTCGATCCCGCCCTAGAAGCCGATCAAATTGCCCGTCTGCAGCATTGGAAAGAAAACCGCGATCATGATGCGGTTCGCGCGGCCTTGGATACGTTGCAAGCGGCCGCTCAGAAGGGCGAAAACATCATGCCGGCCTCGATCGTGGCGGCCAAGGCGGGGGTTACCACGGGCGAATGGGCGGGCGTCATGCGTGCGGTCCATGGCGAATTTCGCGGCCCCACCGGCGTTAGCGAGGCCCGCTCCAACCAAACCGAAGGCCTGGATCAGCTGCGCGACGCAGTCGATCAGGCCAGTGATTCCCTGGGGCGGCGCTTGCGGCTGCTGGTCGGCAAACCTGGGCTAGACGGCCACTCCAATGGCGCCGAACAAATCGCGACCCGCGCCCGCGATACGGGAATGGAGGTCGACTACGCGGGAATTCGCCTATCGCCGGACCAGATCATTGATGCAATCGCAGAAACCCAGCCCCATGTTATTGGCCTGTCAATTCTGTCGGGAAACCATATCCCGCTTATTGCCGAGATCAAAAAAGAGCTGGAACTCGGACAAATGTCACATATCCCTATTGTTGTTGGTGGTATTATTCCCGCAGAGGACGAAAGAAAACTAACAGAACTTGGCGTCGCAAAGATTTACACGCCTAAGAATTTTGAACTGAATCAGATAATGGCCGACCTCGTGGAACTCACCGTAGACGGAAACAGTTAACGGCGGCTTTCAATTGGCAGGAGAAACGACCTTAGGTAACTGTACAATGTCGGGCTGATTATGTTAAAAATACGTGTTGAGTATCGTTTTCCTTTGTTTTAGTGGCGGAACATCACAACGAAAGACTTCACATGAGCATTGACATTACAGAGATGACTGAAGCGGAACTGGTTGCGCTTCAGGCAGACATTGAAAAAGAACTGCAGCGTAAAGCGGTTCAAAAGAAGACCGATGCAAAGAAAGCATTGGAAAGCACCGCGAAAGAGTACGGCTTTACCCTGCAGGAATTGCTAAGCGGCAAAGCAGCATCTGGCAAACCGTCCATCGCGAAATATGCCAACCCAGCAAACCCTTCGCAGACCTGGACCGGCAAAGGCCGTCAGCCTGCATGGTTTAAAGAAGCACTTGCTTCTGGTACAGACGCAAGCGATCTGGAACTGTAATCACGGAAAAACTCATGACCCCACATATCGGCGCAAAGCCTGGCGAAATAGCGGAAACCGTTTTGATGCCGGGGGACCCCTTGCGTGCGAAATGGGCGGCAAAGACTTTCCTTGATAACCCAACTTGCGTGAACGAAGTGCGCGGAATGTTGGGATATACTGGAACGTGGCGCGGCAACCGCGTCACGATCCACGGATCCGGCATGGGGATGCCCTCGCTGTCGATCTACGCGAACGAGCTGTTGAAGGAATACGGGGCCAAGACTCTGATCCGCATCGGCTCGACCGGGGCAATGCAACCTGATGTAAAGCTGCGCGACGTGATCCTGGCGATGACGGCGACAACGCTGTCCACCCCTTCAAGCGGCATCTTCAAAGAGCTGAACTTCGCCCCTTGTGCCGATTATGGGCTGTTGGCGGCGGCTCATAAGGCATCTCAGGGGCGCAGCGTCGCAACCCATGTCGGCGGGATCTATTCGTCGGACGTGTTTTACGATGAACGCCCCGACCTGAACGAACAAATGACCCGCCACGGTGTCCTTGCCGTCGAAATGGAAGCGGCCGAGCTTTATATCCTGGCCGCCCGCTACAAAGCCCGCGCGCTGGCCGTTTTGACCGTATCAGACCATCTTTTGACAGGCGAGGCCCTGCCCGCAGATCAGCGCCAATCCAGCTTTGGCGACATGGTAGAAATCGCATTGGAAGCAGCATTTTCATGAAAAACACACGTAACCTGGCGGGACATACCGTCGGCGTGATCGGCCTTGGCTGTATGAGCTTTGGCGGCATATTCGGCGACACAACCGAAACCGAAAGCCACGCTTGCCTGGACAAGGCCCAAGATCTGGGCGTGAACCATCTGGACGTGGCCGAGATCTACGGCGACGGGGTTTCAGAAACCGTCATCGGCACCTGGCTAAAGCGCAGCAAAGCGGATGTGACCATCGCCACCAAGGCGGGCATCTATATGGGCCAGCGCCCGCCTTACAAGAATGACGAAGCGTCATTGCGCACCTCGCTCGAAGGCTCGTTGAAACGTCTGGGCCGCGACCATGTCGAGCTGTTCTATATCCACCGCCGCGACCAGGAAATCCCGGTCGAGGACGTCATGGGAACGCTGGTCAAGTTCATCGACGAAGGCAAAATCGGCGGCATCGGCTTTTCCGAAATCGCGCCCTACACTTTGCGCCGGGCGGCCACGGTCCACCCGGTGGCGGCCGTTCAGAACGAATATTCGCTTTGGACGCGCCAGGCCGAACTTGGCCTGGTGCAGGCCTGCGCGGAACTGGGAACAACGCTTGTCGCGTTCTCGCCTATTGCGCGGGGCATGTTCGGCGAAACGGCGCTGCAATTGTCCGATATGCCGAAACAAGATTATTTCCGCCCCGGCAATCCGCGTTTTCAGGAGCCTAACTTTAGCCTGAACACCAAGATCATCGACGGGTACCGGGCGTTTTGCAAAGACAAGGGCTGGCATCCATCAGCGGCGGCCTTGGCTTGGGTTCTGGATCAGGGCCACCACATCCTGCCCATCCCCGGCACCCGGTCGGCGACCCATTTGGAACAGCTTGTCCAAGCCGACCAGATCGCCTTTACAGACGAAGACCGGGCCGAAATCGCTCGTCTTTTGCCGGTCGGCTTCGCCTATGGCGCGCGCTACAACGCGCTGCAAAACAAACCCATCGAGCACTATTGCTAAAGAAAAAGGCCCGGACGCATTGTCCGGGCCTTTCTTTTACTAAGCGGCTTTGCGGCCCTTTTTCTTGGCGGCGTTGTAACCCCGTGTGGGGCGACGGCGGCGCTGGCCGGGGCGTCCGGCTGGTTTTTCCGGCTTGCCCGCCATGCTTGCGCTGATCCACGGATGGCCACTGGCCGTTTCCATTGGCCCGCCCAAGACCTTTTCAATCTGGCGCAGTTCTTTCACTTCATCCTCGCAGCAGAACGCGATGGCTGCACCATCAGCCCCAGCCCGCGCGGTCCGACCAATGCGGTGCACGTAGTTTTCAGGCACGTTTGGCAGATCAAAGTTATAGACGAACTTAACCTCGGGGATGTCGATGCCGCGGGCGGCAACATCTGTTGCAACCAGCACCTTCAACCGGCCCTCTTTGAACGCGGACAAAGCCCGGTCGCGCTGGCCTTGGGATTTGTTGCCGTGGATAGACCCCGCTGCAAACCCGGCGCTATCCAGGGTTTTCATCAAACGCTCGGCCCCGTGCTTGGTGCGGGCGAAAACCAGGGCGCGGTCTTGCTTATGCTCGGCCATCAAGCGCTTTAGCAGCCCAACTTTGCCACCCTTGTCGATATAGTGGATCACCTGGGTCACCTTGTCGGCAACCTTACCCGGAGGTGCTGCTTGAACGCGGATCGGGTCATTCAGATAGCTGTTGGCAATCTCGGACATCAGCTTTGGCATAGTGGCCGAAAACAGCAGGGTCTGGCGTTGCTCGGGCAGCATTTTCGCGATCTGGCGCAGGGCATGGATAAAGCCCATGTCCAGCATCTGGTCGGCCTCGTCCAACACCAGGTACTGGGTTTCCGCCAGGCTGACTGCGCGGCGATCACACAGGTCAATCAGACGGCCCGGTGTGGCGACCAGAATATCGGTGCCCCGCTCCATCCGTTTGGACTGCGCGCCCAGGGATTGGCCACCAACGACCATAGAAACCTTCAGATGAGACTTGCCGACAAACTTGATTAGGTTTTCATAGATCTGGCGCACCAGTTCCCGGGTCGGCGCAAGGATCAGCGCGCGGGCGGTCTTTGGTGTCGGCTTTGTGCCCGTTGCGTTCAGCATCTGCACCAATGGCAGGCCGAATGCTGCGGTTTTGCCGGTGCCGGTCTGGGCCAGACCCATCAGGTCACGGCCTTCCAGCACGCTTGGGATCGACTTCGCCTGAATAGGGGTCGGATCGTTCAGGCCAAACTCTGCAATGCGTTCGGCGAGCTTCTCGGACAGGCCGAGTTCTTGGAAATAGTTCAAAATAGTCCTTTCAGGGCGCCGCAGATGCGCGCACCCAAATCATCATACCCCGAATGCTCGGGGCAATACGCTTGTCCTCCGGGGATGCTGACCTTGCCCTTTGAACAGGGCAAAGCCGAACCGCCGGCCGGATCCCGCGCGTGAGGGGGGAAATCCAATTATCCGGATCAGCCGGACGCAGTGAGACCGCGTCAGACGATCTCTGTGGCATGTCGGGAGCATACGCTCAGCGGCCCGCTCACGCGGCGGACATCCATGCCATGGGGGGCATGTGCGCCTTTGCAGGCCACAAGTCAATCCCCAGGCGTCAAACTGCGTTTAAGCAGCAGGCGGGCCGTCCGGATCCTGTTCTGCAACCGCAGCTGCACCTTTTGGCGCTTTGGCGGGTTTGGGTGGCCCGTACCAATCCTCATTCCTGGTCATATACATCGTACCGGCCAGCGCCCCAAAGGCCAAAGTGGCCCCCGCCAACAACGCCAGATCCGTTGACCGCAGGATCAAATACAAGACCCCGTATAAAACCACCAACATCAGGCCCAACACCGGCGTTCGATTGCCCAGCTTTAGGCCCACCGCGCCAAACATCGTCAGAAGCGCAATCGTGGCCCCGGCCGACAAGGCATAGGCCGCCCCGAACCCGATCTGTTCCGCATAGGCCACCATCAACAGCACGAATAACGACTGGGCGATCCCAATCAGAATATACTGCACCGGGTGGGCAGGCTTTCGCGAGCGGTTTTCGATCAACAGCACCGTCAAAAAGGTCAAAGCAATAAACAAAATCCCGTAGCGGGCAGCCCGGTAGGCCTTTTGGTAGAAATCATTTGGCTGAAAGAACCGAACCCCAAAGGCCGTGTCATTGCGCGCGGTCTCATCACTATTTCTGCGCGAGATTTGCGGCAAAGCGCGGGCCAAATGGGGAATGGTCCAGGTGGCTGTGAACCCGGAATCATTCACATCAGAGCCGTCAGGCAAAAACGCCCCGTAAAAGCTGGGATGGGGCCAATCGCTGGTGATCGTCACTTGGCTGCTGCGCCCCACAGGTGTCGCGCGCAGGGATTCCGCACCGTTCAGGCCGAGGGCCAATTTATACTCCTGCGCGCCGCGCGGGTCCCCGATATCCGAGGTTATCCCCCCAAACCGGCTGCCGCCTGATACGGGCTCTAGCGCGAATTCGGTGCCATCAGCGCTCAAGGATGCATCCCCACGCAGGGACCGGTTCGCGCTTAGGCTGACGCGCATCTGGGCTTCGTCCCAAATTATCCGCTCGTCCGTGAACAGGGCACTGTCGACACCGGACAGATCGAAGTTAAACGCCAGATCAGCTTGGGCTGAATAGACCGGAACATTGAAAATCCCACGGCTGCGGATCGTGGTTTCCGTGTCCAATGTCAGGGCGAAATCATTGGGCAGCACATAGACCGAGTCTTTGTAGACAATCTTAGATACCTCGACCACTTCAGTGATGGTCTCTCCGGTTTGGGGATCCGTGACCTGCCTGTTTTCGCTGGTGACCACAGGCCCAACGACAGGCAAGATCAGCACAGGCCCCGACAACAGCTGCGCGCCGCCCCATTCTTTGCCCACATCGCGCACCGCCTCGCGGCTATAGTCGGACCGCCCGTCGATCACCGCGCCCACAAAGAACATCGGGATGAACATCAACAGCGCCAACAGGGAAACGATCAGGTAACGAATGCCGGAAGATCTAAGCATGAAAAAGCCTCTCGCGTTTTATACGCGAAAGGCTAGCACAACGGGGCCAGCGGTACAGCCTGTTTACAAAACCACCACGGCAAGCGGCGGAAAACCGTTAAAGCCGACGCTGGAATAGGTGCTGGTATAGGCGCCCGTGCTGTGGATCATCACTTTGTCACCGCATTCCAAAGTGACCGGCAATTGCACCGGTCGCTTTTCATACATCACGTCGACACTGTCACAAGACGGACCCGCCAGAATGCAGGGGCCTTTGGCGTCGCTGTCCCGGTCCGTGGTAATTTCATAGCGGATCGCTTCGCCTTCGGATTCCGCCAGCCCGGAAAACCGGCCGATATCCAGATACACCCAGCGGCACAGATCCGTGTCCGCCTTGCGCGACACCAAAACAACCTCGGCCGCGATGACCCCGGCTTCAGCCACAAGGCCGCGACCCGGTTCCGCCATGATCTGAACATCCGCGCCGAAACGTTCGCGCACCATGTCGATGATTTGCAACGAATAACTGGTCGGGCCGTCGACGCTTTCTTCGTAAAACGCAGGGAATCCGCCGCCGATATTCAGCAATTGCAGCCCGTGTCCCGCAGCGCGCGCTTTGTGCCAAACGATGGCAACACGGTCCAAGGTTTCAGCCCACATCTTGGCGCGCTTTGTCTGGCTGCCAACATGGAAGGACAGACCAACCGGATCCAAGCCAAGCGCCCGGGCACGATCCAGCAAATCAATAGCCTTGCTTGGCGCGCAGCCGAACTTACGGCTAAGGGGCCAGTCCGCCTCGGTCGAGCCGACAAGGATCCGGATATAGACCTGCGCGCCGGGGGCGTGGGCGGCCAGCTTTTCCAGCTCTTCTTCCGCATCAGCGGCAAACAGGCGAATGCCCGCGCTATAGGCGAACTGAATGTCGCGCACGCGCTTGATCGTGTTGCCATAGGAAATCCGGTCCGCAGGAATACCCAGTGACAGACACAGCGAAATCTCGCCCCGGCTGGCGGCATCAAACCCGCAGCCCAGATCGCGCAGGGTTTCCATCACCTCGACCGCCGGGTTGGCCTTCATCGCGTAATGGACCTTTGCATTGCCAAGCCCGGCCACCAAAGCGCGGTACTGGGCGGCGACAAGATCACGGTCCATCACCAAAGTCGGACGGTCAAACTCCGTCGCGCGGATGTAGGATTCAATGCGGGAATAAGACGGTGCGACATCTGGGGCGCCGGCGAACTCGCTGGTTTCTACGTACATTGGTCATCTCCAATAGACCCGGCCATATATGACCGCTCACTTCCAAGGGAGACGTTACCGTCGCTACGTAAACACGAGCAATTGCTGGCCAGAGGCGCGTGCGTTGGCGTCTGACAGGCCATATGGGGCAAATGCTGTTCCAAATCAACGGATTCTTTGCCCTGCTTGGGATTTTTTTGCCCCGGCCACGTGGGCCCGCCGCACTATGGCCAGCCCACGAAAAAGGGCGGCGCCTGTAGCACCGCCCTTGGTCAATTCTTGCCACAGCCGCAGCCTTAGGCTTGGCGTTCCACCATCATATGTTTGATCGTCGCAATCGCCTTGGCCGGGTTCAATCCCTTTGGGCAAGTCTTTGTGCAGTTCATGATCGTGTGGCAGCGATACAGTTTGAACGGGTCTTCCAGATCGTCCAAACGCTCGGTCTGGGCCTGATCGCGGCTGTCGATGATCCAGCGATACGCGTGCAACAAGGCAGCTGGTCCAAGATATTCGTCGCCATTCCACCAGTAGCTTGGGCAAGAGGTCGAACAGCACGCGCACATCACGCATTCATACAAGCCGTCCAGCTTGGACCGGTCCTCGATCGACTGCTTCCATTCTTTTGCGGGGCGGTCTGTCTTGGTTTCCAGCCACGGCATGATCGACGCATGCTGAGCGTAGAAATGGGTCAGATCCGGGATCAGGTCTTTGACCACAGGCATGTGGGGCAAAGGATAGATCTTCACATCGCCCTTCACCTCGTCCATGCCGTAAATACAGGCCAGGGTGTTGATGCCATCGATATTCATCGCGCAAGATCCGCAGATCCCTTCGCGGCAAGACCGGCGGAACGTCAGGGTCGGGTCGATCTCGTTCTTGATCTTGATCAGCGCGTCCAGGATCATCGGACCGCAGGTGTCCATATCCACGAAATACGTATCAACCTGCGGCGTCTTCCCATCATCCGGGTTCCAGCGATAGATGCTGAATTTGCGCACATTGGTCGCGCCTTCGGGCTTCGGCCAGGTTTTGCCCGTCGTGATTTTAGAGTTCTTGGGCAGGGTCAGTTGTACCATGATCTTCCCTTTTCTTTACCTAACCATTCCCAAAGTACGGGAGGGTGATTTTCCGGTGCGTTTGAAAACGCAGTTTTCATAGACGGCGATTTCATCTTTGGGCGCAAAGATGTTGTCGGTAACCGTCAAGCTTAGCCCGCCAGTGGGGCCATTTGTGCTGACGCCGCCGCGAATAGATCCGCCGATCCCGTCGGCAAGGCTGGCTTCGCGCGCGCATTTGCGTTCAGCGCTTTCCAGCGATTCCGTTGTGGAACAGGCCGCAAGACCGACGCAGGCCACAACAATTAGGCTCGTTATACGGATCATAGCTGTACCAGTCCTTCCAAGGCGATCGGCAAGCTTGCCTTCGCAATACAAGTTACAGTTTCGGGCCGCGACGCGATAGAAACGATGGTTTCCGTCGTCTCGGGCGTGATGCCCAAGGCGGCGGCTTTGGCCAGCCCGTAAACCTCGGGCAGGGTTGCATTGTCGATGATGCAGTCGGTCACCGGGGCCACAGGCACGCCGGGGAACTTGGCCTGCACGACCGGCGTCACCACCGTCTTGGCCGTCTCCCGCGCCGTTTCTTCCGCCATGCCGGACACCTGCGCGCAGCCCGCAAGCCCCGCGCAGATCAGTGCCAGTGTGGCGCCCCGCAACATCAGAACGTCCGCTCTTTTGGGGCGATCTTCTGCAACGAAATCCCGCCATCTGCTTCCGCGCTCAGCGGCTCGGTTACGATAGGGCGATAAGTCAGATCGACCTTCGCGCCCTCGACGCGGCTGATAGTGTGAACACGCCAGTTTTCGTCGTCCCGCGTGCCGTGATCTTCGTGCGCATGGGCGCCACGGCTTTCTTTGCGGGCTTCCGCACCGTAGATCGTGGCCAGAGCGTTCGGCATCAAGTTCGTCAGTTCCAATGTTTCCATAAGATCAGAGTTCCAGACCAAAGACCGGTCGGTCACTTGCAGATCGTCCACCTTGGCAGCGATCTCGGTCATTTCCTTGACGCCGTGCTCCAACGTGCTGGATTCCCGGAACACAGCCGCATCGCGCTGCATGGTCTTTTGCATTTCCAAACGCAGCTCGGCGGTGCCGGTGTTGCCCTTGGCGTTGCGCAGACCGTCAAAGCGATCAAAGATCTTGTCGACCTCGGGCTTGTTGATGGATGGCACGGCAGAGCCCGCATCCAGAACCTTACCCGCCCGAATGGCCGCAGCCCGGCCAAAGACCACAAGGTCGATCAACGAGTTCGAGCCCAAACGGTTCGCCCCGTGTACCGACGCACAGCCCGCCTCGCCCACAGCCATCAGGCCCGGCACAACGGCCTGGGGATCATCAGCAGTTGGGTTCAAAACCTCGCCCCAGTAATTGGTCGGAATACCGCCCATATTATAGTGGACCGTCGGCAGAACCGGGATCGGTTCTTTGGTGACGTCCACACCAGCAAAGACGCGGGCGGATTCAGAAATACCCGGCAGGCGCAGCTGCAGCGCCTCTTTCGGCAGGTGCGACAGGTTCAGGTGGATGTGATCCCCTTCAGCCCCGACGCCGCGCCCTTCGCGGATTTCCATTGTCATACAGCGGGAAACATAATCCCGTGGCGCAAGGTCTTTATAGCTGGGGGCATACCGCTCCATAAAGCGTTCGCCTTCAGAGTTGGTCAGATAGCCGCCTTCGCCCCGCGCCCCTTCGGTGATCAGACAGCCTGCGCCGTAGATCCCGGTTGGGTGGAACTGAACGAATTCCATGTCCTGCAGCGGCAGACCCGCACGGGCCACCATGCCGCCACCGTCACCGGTGCAGGTATGGGCCGAGGTCGCGCTGAAATAGGCCCGGCCGTAACCGCCCGTGGCCAGAACAACGGATTTCGCGTTGAACACATGCATCGTGCCGTCGTCCAGCTTCCAGCAGACAACCCCGGTGCAGGCACCATCAGTCATCACCAGATCGATGGCGAAATATTCGATAAAGAATTCAGCTTTTTGCTTGATCGACTGGCCGTACAGCGTGTGCAGGATCGCGTGACCGGTCCGGTCGGCGGCCGCACAGGTCCGCTGAACGGGGGGGCCTTCGCCATATTCTGTTGTGTGGCCGCCAAAGGGGCGCTGGTAGATCTTGCCCTCTTCGGTGCGGGAAAACGGCACGCCGTAATGTTCCAGCTCGTATACCGCTTTGGGGGCTTCGCGGGCCAGATACTCCATCGCGTCGGTGTCACCCAACCAGTCCGACCCCTTCACCGTGTCGTACATATGCCATTGCCAGCTGTCAGGGCCCATATTGCCCAAGCTGGCCGCGATCCCGCCCTGCGCCGCAACTGTGTGCGACCGGGTTGGGAACACTTTGGTCACACACGCGGTGCGCAGGCCTTGTTCCGCCATTCCAAGGGTCGCGCGCAAACCTGCGCCGCCGGCCCCAACAACCACCACGTCATAGTCGTGGGTTTCATATTCATAAGCAGCCATGTTTTTATCTCCTGCCTTAGAATGCCAAAAGTGCTATGGCATAAAGGCCAATGGCCATCAGGCCGTAGCTGACACCGATCATTGCAACGATCGAAAGTTTGCGGGTCCAGCCTTGTAGATAGTCCTCTAGCAGAACTGTCACACCGCGGCGGAAATGGTCCATACCGACGATCAGCATCAAAGCGATGATAAGGGCGGGGAAGGGTTTGGCGAAATGAGCCTGCACCGTTGCGTAGTCAGATCCAATCACAGATCCGACCGCATACAGGAACAAAGGCACCAGCGGCAAAAGGATGTAGGAACTCCGCGTCATCTTGCGATGATGCTTGGTGGCGGCTTTCGGGTTGGTCATAATCGACGCTCCTTACAGAACCAAAACGGTCAAGATCGTCAGAATGACCGATCCAATGATGACACCCCAGCCCAGCATCTCAGCTGTCCTGAGCTCCAGGCCACGCAAGGAGTCCCAATACAGGTGCCGCAGGCCCGCCAGCGTGTGATACCACAGCGCCCAGATGGACCCCAACATCACCAATTTGCCGAACCAAGAGGTCACGATGCAGTCCACAAATTCGAAATAGCTTTCCGATGTGGCTGCAGCCACCAACCACCAGATCAAAAGCACTGCGCCGACCAACAGGGCATTGCCCGTGATCCGCGTCAGAATAGAGGTCATCGAAGTCAGCTGCGGGCGATAAACCTGCAAATGCGGCGAGAGCGGGCGATTGCCCCGATTTACGTCGGCCATAGTCAGCCCTTTCGTTGGGATCTTGCTAGCGTATCCACCCTGATTAAAGCTTTTGTCCCACGTGTCACGGGGGCCATACACCCCAAAGCGCGGTTTTTTGGCGCAATTGGTAACTAAGTTAACAATTTGTGATCACAGCCCTAAAATCCGTGATCACAAAACACATTTCCGTTACCGCTAACCCCTTATTCTGCCTAGCCCGCCGGATATTACCCGCCTTCAACCTGACGAGCGTAATCCTCGGCGTCGAACCATCCCTTGGACGCTTGCACCTTTAGATCAGGCCCAAGCTCCCATTCTTCCCAACCGCGAATGTTCAACGAGTTCCCGGTGCCCGCGTCATGGCCGGTAAAGGTCCACACGAAAATCACATGGGTCCCAGCGCAGCGCAGTTCGTCACAGGTTAGCATCAAGTCGGGGACATCGGCATAGAACCCGGCGGCCATGTCCTGAACCCGGGCCCGACCAACCCACGGATCGCCACTATTGATGATAATCTCTCCGTCTTCTGCGTAGAATGAGGCCACAGCCTCGGCCGATTTCGAATTCCACGCGGCGGTATAGTCTGCGGCCATCTCGGCCACGGCGTCCGGATCAATCATGTCGTCCCCTTTTCAAAGTGCGACCCCGCGCACTGATTGCATTTCAGCCGCTTGATGGACGTACTCGCAGGCTGGCAATTCTGCCAAAGAAACAAAAGGGGCGGCCCGGGATCGCGAAATCCCTAACTCGATCAGACAGGCACAAGGACCCAGTAGTCAAGGTCCAGCAAAACACCCGGCGCATACTTGCCGTCTGGCCCGCGCAATTCGCCGACGCTGCGATCCTTGGTGGCCACCAGCCGCAAGCGCAGCGCGCCCACGCCCGGGGCTGCGGTTTCGGCCTTGTCCAGCACCTCGGACCAGGCGGTTACAGTATCGCCCGCAAAGGCCGGGTTGGCGTGGGATCCGGCATTGATGCCCGCGATCATCTGCGCATTGGCCAGCCCGTTGAACGACAAGGCCCGCGCCAGGCTGATGATATGGCCACCATAGATCAGACGTTTGCCATCGGGCCGTGCGGTGATGTCGAAATGCACCTTGGACGTGTTCTGCCACAGCCGGGTGGCCTGCATATGCTCGGCCTCTTCCAAGGTCACACCATCCACATGGTCGATGATCTCGCCGACCTCATAATCGCCCAAGCGGTGCGGCTCGCCCGCCAGTGCGTAATCGTAATCGGTGAAATCCAGCCCCTTTGGGATCGCCAGATCGCCAGGGGCCACGACGCCCGCCAATTCCGGGATCACCGGTTCCGGCGCGGGCGCGTCCAGATCCTGTTTGCGCACCATCACCCAGCGCACATAGCTTAGCACAACCTCGTCATGCTGGTTCAGCCCGGTCGTGCGCACCCACACAACCCCGCTTTTGCCGTTGGAATTCTGCTTGACCCCGATCACCTCGGACACCGCGCGCAGCGTGTCCCCCGGCCAGACCGGCGCCAGGAACCGCCCTTCGGCATAGCCCAGATTGGCCACAGCGTTCAGCGACACATCGGGCACGGTTTTGCCAAAAACCACATGAAACGCGATCAGATCGTCCAAAGGGCTGAACGGCAGACCACAGCTTTGGGCAAACTGGTCCGAAGAATGCAGCGCATGACGAGCGGGAAACAGCATATGGTACAGCGCCCGCTCGCCCATTTTCACCGTGCGCGGCACAGCATGGGTCAGAGTTTGGCCAACCGAGTAATCCTCGAAAAAACGTCCCGCATTGGCCTTACTCATCTTACTGTGCTCCTAGTTTAATGTCCGGCGTGTAGTCCACCGCGACCTTTTTCGTGACGGCCTGACCGCAACGGGTCACGCCCCGTGCCGCGTCAAACGTCATCACAGGGTCGCCGTGCAGCTCCCATCCCTTGGACAGCGCTTCCGAGACTTTGTGACAAAACGCGGCTGTATCATCCTCGGTCAGCAACCGGTACAGCACGCTCATGACGGGAAGGGCCAGACGCCAAGGAAGTTATGGATGCCCGCCACGACCGAGAACATAACAAGCGTGATCACACCCAAACGGATATAGGTCTTTTCGGCTGCGTTCTCAGGCGCTGTCCAATCAGGGGCGGCGCGGTTGATCAACTGCATGCTGGTAATCGCCCAGATCAGCATACCGCCGAACAAGATGATCGAGGCCAAATCCCCATTGGCCAGCAAATGCGCCGTGGCCCAGATGCACACAGCCGTCAATTGCGGGTGCCGGATCTTGTTGGCCGGGAATGCTTTGGCCCCCTTGGCCGCACTTGATCCGAATGTCCAGAACGCCGCAAGCATCAGCAGGTTGTTAATATGGACAACCCAAGTGGGCGGCGTCCAAACCGCGATAAAGTCAGCGCCGCGATACCCCAGCACAATCATCACCAAAGCCGCAATGACCGAAACGGCCACAAGGGCTTTGCCTTTGTCGCCCATCTTGGCGCGGGGACCGGGGGCAAGCCGAGTGAATAAATGGGCGGCGATCCATAGGATCACGCCAAGGGCTAATAGGATCATCACTGTATACTTTCATTCAGGGTTTCGATTGCCTTTGCTTGTGCCAGAACTGCCTGTGCTGTCACAACATGCAAATTCTCGACAATCTTGCCGTCCACAACGGCCACCCCTTGGCCCTCCGCCTCGGCTTGCTCAAACGCCGCGATATGGCGCTTGGCCAGATCAATTTCCGCGTCCGAGGGCGCAAATTCCGCGTTCGCCACCGGCAATTGCGCCGGATGGATCAGGGTTTTGCCGTCAAACCCCATATCGCGGCCCTGAATACATTCGGCGCGCAAGCCGTCCTCATCCTTAAAGGCATTATATACACCGTCCAAAACCACGATCCCGTGGGCCTTGGCGGCCAGAACACACAGGCCCAGCCCGGTCAGCATCGGCAAACGGTCCGCGCGGTGGCGGCTGCCCAGTTCCTTGGCCAGATCGTTGGTGCCCATCACGAACCCCGCCATCCGGTCGGACGCCCCGGCAATCTCGCCCGCATTCAGCATCGCCAGCGGGGTTTCCATCATGCACCAGATCTTGGTGCCCGCCGTCTCAGGCCTCGCATCCAGCCGCGCGGCCAGCGCTTGCACATCAGCGGCGGAATTCACTTTGGGCAGCAAAACCGCCTCGGGCCGGGCGGCTGCAATCGCGTCCAGATCATCCTCGGCCCAAGCGGTGTCAAACCCGTTGATCCGCACCATCAGGCTGCGGGCCCCGTAATCATTGTCTTGCAAGGCCTGAACCAAAACGCCCCGCGCATTTGCCTTTTCGTCCGGGGCAACGGCATCTTCCAGATCGAAGATGATCGCATCCACGGCCAGGGACATCGCCTTTTCCAACGCCCGCGGCTTAGAGCCGGGGATATACAAGGCCGAGCGGTACGGGCGGGTGTCCATTGATTCTCTCCTCCACGAGATTTTCCGAAACTTACCAATCAAGCTATCTATACGAAAGATAATTACTGCCGCAATGCAGAATTTCGCCGATTTTTTAAGCGAACGGTGGATTAACCGATTCTTTTTGTCTTGGGCGCAGCCTGTTTCCCATCGCATCGGCCGGGCTCTCCCCTGCCCCGGTCCTCTTTCACAAGGACGCAGATCATGACGTTCCATAAATTGTACCCCCTGCTGGCCGCCCTCGCTGTGCTTGGCCCCACTGCCGCCCATGCCCAAGCGTGCGGCCCTCGTGACCAAGTGGTCGAACGCCTTGCCAACAGGTATGGAGAAACCGTTCAAAGCGTTGGGCTTGGCTCCAATAACGGGATCGTTGAAGTATACGCATCAGCCGAAACCGGCACCTGGACGATCACCGTCACCATGCCCAGCGGCAGCACCTGCCTGATCGCCTCGGGCAACGCGTTTGAACCGATCACAAACGCCACCCAAGCCAAGGGCGAAGACGTCTAGTCCCTGATTGAGGCGCATGGCCGCGCCTTGTACGACTTGCCAGCCGCTAGAAGCGACGCTAGGCACGGGTAGATTTTTTAACCGACCCGGAGACCATTCCAATGGCCAGACCTAAGATCGCCCTGATCGGCGCCGGACAAATTGGCGGCACACTTGCCCACTTGATCGCGCTGAAAGAGCTCGGAGACGTCGTTTTGTTCGACATCGCCGAAGGCACCCCACAGGGCAAAGCGCTCGATATCGCTGAAAGTGGCCCTGTCGAAGGGTTCGACGCGACCCTGAAGGGCACCACCGACTATGCCGACATCGCAGGCGCAGATGTTTGCATCGTCACCGCCGGTGTAGCGCGCAAACCCGGCATGAGTCGCGATGACCTGCTGGGAATCAACCTGAAAGTCATGAAATCCGTCGGCGAAGGCATCGCAGCCAACGCACCTAACGCATTTGTGATCTGCATCACCAACCCGCTGGACGCGATGGTTTGGGCGTTGCAGAAATTTTCGGGCCTGCCTGCGGAAAAAGTCTGCGGCATGGCGGGCGTTCTGGACGCCGGTCGTTTCCGTCACTTCCTCAGCGTTGAATTCAACGTGTCCATGAAAGACGTCACCGCCTTCGTTCTGGGCGGCCACGGCGACACCATGGTTCCGCTGACACGCTATTCCACCGTTGCGGGCATTCCTCTGCCCGATCTGGTGAAAATGGGTTGGACCACTCAGGAAAAACTGGACGCCATCGTTCAGCGCACCCGGGACGGCGGCGCAGAAATCGTTGGCCTGCTGAAAACCGGTTCTGCCTTCTATGCCCCTGCGGCCTCTGCCGTTGAAATGGCCGAAGCGTACCTGAAAGACCAAAAGCGTCTGCTGCCTTGCGCCGCCTATTGCAATGGCGAGTTTGGCTTGAAGAACATGTATGTTGGCGTGCCAACCATCATCGGCGCCGGTGGCATCGAAAAGATCGCGAATATCGAGCTGGCAAAAGACGAACAAGCCATGTTCGACAACTCTGTTGACGCCGTAAAAGGCCTGATGGAAGCCTGCATCGGCATCGACGACAGCCTGGCCTAAGCCACAGATCGTTCGAAAAATTCAGGGCCATCCTTCGGGGTGGCCCTTTTTGTTTGTCCTGATTTGGGCCTCAAAGGTGCTCTCAAACGCCTCAGCCCCCGTTTACGCCGAATTAAGCCATTTCGATTCTGTTAGCGCCCACAAAGATACAAGGGATGCACAATTTGTGATCACACAATTTTGCACTGTGATCACAAATGTCGGAATTATGGCCATTGCGGCGAATTAGCCTTTCTCACAAGCGTTTTCCTGTGTCACAGCGGTGGTCGAACAAGGTCAGACGGGACGGAACATTTCCATGAACATTCACGAGTATCAGGCCAAAGCCCTGTTGCGCAGCTACGGCGCACCGGTTTCGGATGGTCGCGTTGTGCTAAAAGCAGAAGACGCGAAAACCGCAGCAGGCGAAATGGACGGCCCCCTTTGGGTTGTCAAAGCCCAGATCCATGCGGGCGGCCGTGGCAAAGGCCACTTTAAAGAAGCCGACGCTGGCGAAAAGGGCGGCGTTCGTCTGGCCAAATCGGCAACGGAAGCGGCTGAAGAAGCCAAGAAAATGCTGGGTCGCACACTTGTCACCCACCAGACCGGCCCCGTGGGCAAACAGGTCAACCGGATCTATATCGAAGACGGCTCGGGGATCGAAACCGAGATGTACCTGGCCCTTCTGGTCGATCGCGCCACAAGCCGCGTGTCTTTCGTTTGCTCGACCGAAGGCGGCATGGATATCGAAGAGGTCGCCGAGGCAACCCCAGAAAAGATCCTGTCCTTCACAGTTGATCCCGCCACCGGCTACCAGGCCTTCCACGGCCGCCGCGTTGCTTTCGCGCTGGGTCTGAACGGCGCGCAGGTCAAGCAATGCGTTGGCCTGATGGGTCTGCTTTACAAAGCCTTCATGGAAAAAGACATGGAGATGCTGGAAATCAACCCCCTGATCGTCACCGACAAGGGCGACCTAAAGGTGCTGGACGCCAAGGTCAGCTTTGACGGCAACGCAGTTTACCGCCACCAGGACGTCGCCGCCCTGCGGGACGAGACTGAAGAAGACCCCAAGGAATTGGCAGCGTCTAAGTTCGATCTGAACTACATCGCGCTGGACGGCGAAATCGGCTGCATGGTCAACGGCGCTGGTCTGGCCATGGCCACCATGGACATCATCAAGCTGTACGGGTCCGAGCCTGCGAACTTCCTGGACGTTGGCGGCGGTGCCACAACGGAAAAAGTGACCGAAGCGTTCAAAATCATCACCTCTGACCCGAACGTCAAAGGCATCCTGGTGAACATCTTCGGCGGCATCATGCGCTGCGATGTCATCGCCGAAGGCGTTGTGACAGCTGTCAAAGAAGTTGGCCTGCAAGTTCCTCTGGTCGTGCGTCTGGAAGGCACGAATGTCGAACAGGGCAAAGCCATTATCAACAACTCCGGTCTCAATGTAATCGCTGCAGACGATCTGAAAGACGGCGCAGAAAAAATCGTGAAAGCGGTGAAGGGCTAAGACATGGCAATCCTCGTAGACGAAAACACAAAAGTCATCTGTCAGGGCTTCACTGGCAGCCAGGGCACGTTCCATTCGGAACAGGCCATCGCATACGGCACCCAAATGGTGGGCGGCGTGACACCGGGCAAAGGTGGTATGGATCACCTGGGCTTGCCCGTGTTCGATTCCTGCCACGAAGCGGTGGAAAAAACCGGCGCGAACGCGTCTGTGATCTATGTTCCACCCCCCTTCGCCGCAGATTCCATCCTGGAAGCTCTGGACGCGGAGATCGAGCTGGTCATCTGCATCACCGAAGGCATCCCTGTTTTGGATATGATGCGGGTCAAGCGCGCGCTGGAAAACTCTACCAGCCGTCTGATCGGCCCCAACTGCCCTGGCGTGATCACACCCGATGCCTGCAAAATCGGCATCATGCCCGGCCACATCCACAAGCGTGGTTCGGTCGGCGTTGTGTCTCGCTCCGGCACCCTGACATACGAGGCTGTTAAGCAGACCTCGGATATGGGTCTGGGCCAGTCCACAGCCGTGGGCATCGGCGGCGACCCCATCAAAGGGACCGAGCATTTGGACGTCTTGGAAATGTTCCTTGCGGATCCAGAAACAACCTCGATCATCATGATCGGCGAAATCGGCGGTTCCGCCGAAGAAGAAGCCGCGCAGTTCCTGGCCGATGAAAAGAAAAAAGGCCGTTGGAAACCAACAGCGGGCTTCATCGCAGGCCGCACGGCTCCTCCCGGACGTCGCATGGGCCACGCAGGCGCGATTGTCGCCGGTGGTAAAGGCGACGCGGAATCCAAGATCGAAGCCATGCGCAGCGCAGGCATCGTCGTGGCCGACAGCCCCGCAACCCTGGGCGAAGCCGTACTAGAGGCGATTGGCTAATGATCAGCTTTCGCACGGCCGTCGCGACCTGCTTTCGGAAGTATTTCCGCATGTCCGGTCGCGCCAGCCGTGCGGAATATTGGTGGTTCGCGCTGTTTTACGTCCTGCTTTTGATAGGCACTTCAGTGGTGGATTTCTTCGTGTTCGGTCCGCAGACATTTTCGTCCGAAACCGGAGGACCAATTTCTGCCGTTGCCAGTGTTCTTTTGTGGATTCCCTCATTTACAGTGTTGATCCGCCGTATGCATGACATCGACCTGGCGGGTTACTTTATTCTGGCCCCAATTGCATTTGCCGCAGTTGGCATCGCTGTTGGGGCACTCATGGGATCGTTGCTTGGCGCTGCAACCGGGGTCGTCGTAGGCGCGATCATCGTCGCGGGGGTGCTGCTGCAATTCTATTGGTTGGTCCGCCCCTCGGACGCGCAGGACAACCGTTTTGGCCCGCCTTACCAAGGGGCCGCGTCATGACCTTATTCACCGCCGCCCACCGCAAGACCGTCCTTAGTTTCGACCTTCCGGGCAACTTACCGCCCCTGGCCTTCTGGCCCTGCATTCCGTCCGCGATCATCGCAGCTTGCGTGGTCTTCACGTCGGACATCACGATTAATTGGCTTCTGTTCGCTTTATTTGCATGCCTATCTTTGCGCATTCTTACGCCCTCTCTAAAGCACCGCAGCACAGCGAACTCTTATCTATACATGGCGCCCGGCCTGTCCGCGCCGCTCCCTTTGCCCCTCAACCGAGGACCTAATTAATGACCGACCAATCCCCCAACGACCAGTTCCACGCCTCCTCTTTCATGCAGGGGCATAACGCGGAATATCTGGAACAGCTTTACGCCCAATATGCCAACGACCCCAACGCGGTGGACGAGGCTTGGCGGCAGTTCTTTAGCGCTCTTGGCGATGCCGAGCTGGACGTAAAGGCCGAAGCCCAGGGGCCGTCTTGGGCGCGCAGCGATTGGCCGCCACAGCCTGCGGATGAAAACACCGCCGCCCTGACCGGCGAATGGGCCGCCCCGCCTGCGGAAACCGCAGCGGCTGGCAAGAAAATCACCGACAAAGCGGCCGAACAGGGTGTTAAACTGTCCGATGACGCGGTCAAACGCGCCGTGCTGGATTCGATCCGCGCGCTGATGATCATCCGCGCCTACCGGATCCGGGGGCACCTGGCCGCCGATCTGGACCCGCTGGGCATGCGCGAAACCGCCAACCAGCCAGAGCTGGACCCAAAATCATACGGCTTTGCCGAAGCCGACATGGATCGCCCGATCTTTATCGACAATGTTCTGGGCCTGCAGATCGCCTCGATGCGCCAGATCCTTGACATCGTAAAGCGCACCTATTGCGGCACCTTCGCCCTGCAATACATGCATATCTCGAACCCGGAAGAAGCCGCCTGGCTGAAAGAACGGATCGAAGGTCTGGGCAAGGAAATCGCCTTCACCCGCGAAGGCCGCAAAGCCATTCTGAACAAGATGGTCGAGGCTGAAGGCTTCGAGAAATTCCTCCATGTCAAATACATGGGCACCAAGCGTTTCGGTCTGGACGGCGGCGAAAGCCTGATCCCGGCGATGGAACAGATCATCAAGCGCGGCGGCAATCTGGGCGTCAAAGAAATCATCATCGGCATGCCCCACCGGGGCCGTCTGTCGGTGCTGGCCAATGTGATGCGCAAACCCTACCGCGCGATCTTTAACGAATTCCAGGGCGGCAGCTTCAAACCCGAAGATGTCGACGGATCCGGCGATGTGAAATACCACCTTGGGGCGTCCTCTGACCGGGAATTCGACGGCAATTCCGTCCACCTGTCCCTGACAGCGAACCCCTCGCACCTCGAAGCGGTGAACCCCGTTGTTCTGGGCAAATCCCGCGCCAAGCAAGATCAGCTGAACGACGCAGACCGCACCCAGGTGATGCCGGTTCTGTTGCACGGCGACGCGGCCTTTGCCGGCCAGGGTGTTGTGGCCGAATGCTTTGGCCTGTCGGGCCTGCGCGGGCACCGCACTGGCGGCACCATGCATATCGTGGTGAACAACCAGATCGGCTTCACCACCGCGCCGCATTTCTCGCGCTCCTCGCCCTACCCCACCGACAACGCGCTGGTGGTCGAAGCTCCGATCTTCCATGTGAACGGTGACGACCCCGAAGCGGTTGTGCACGCCGCCAAGGTCGCGACCGAATTCCGCCAGAAGTTCCGCAAAGACGTTGTCATCGACATCATCTGCTACCGCCGCTTTGGTCATAACGAGGGCGACGAGCCCATGTTCACCAATCCGGTGATGTACAAGAAGATCAAACAGCACAAAACGACCCTTAGCCTGTACACCCAGCGCTTGGTCAAAGACGGTCTGATCCCCGAGGGCGAGATCGAGGATATGAAAGCCGCGTTCCAGTCCATGCTGAACGAGGAATTCGAAGCGGGCAAAGATTATAAGCCCAACAAAGCCGACTGGCTTGATGGCCGTTGGAGCCACCTTGACCGCAACAAAGACGACTATCAGCGCGGCACCACAGCCATTTCGCCGGAAACGATGGAACAGGTCGGTACGGCCATTTCCACCGTGCCTGCGGACCTGCCGGTGCACAAAACCGTGGGTCGTTTGCTGGAAGCAAAGCGTCAGATGCTGGAAACCGGCACAGGCTTTGACTGGGCCACCGCCGAAGCTCTGGCCTTCGGGTCCTTGCTGACCGAAGGCTACCCGGTGCGCCTGTCCGGTCAGGACAGCACCCGCGGCACGTTCAGCCAGCGCCATTCCGGCCTGATCGATCAGAACACCGAAGAACGCTACTACCCGCTGAACAACATCCGCGCAGGCCAGGCCCAGTACGAAGTCATCGACTCGATGCTGTCGGAATACGCGGTTCTGGGCTTTGAATACGGCTACTCGCTGGCCGAACCCAACGCCCTGACCTTGTGGGAAGCGCAATTCGGCGATTTTGCCAACGGCGCCCAGATCATGTTTGACCAGTTCATCAGCTCGGGCGAAAGCAAATGGTTGCGGATGTCCGGTCTGGTCATGCTGCTGCCCCACGGATTCGAAGGCCAAGGGCCAGAACACTCGTCTGCCCGTCTGGAACGGTTCTTGCAGATGTGCGGTCAGGACAACTGGATCGTGGCCAACTGCTCGACCCCGGCCAACTACTTCCACATCCTGCGCCGCCAGCTGCACCGCTCGTTCCGCAAACCGCTGGTTCTGATGACCCCGAAATCCCTGCTGCGCCACAAGCTGGCCGTCAGCAAGACCGAGGATTTCACAACAGGCTCCAGTTTCCACCGGGTGCTGTGGGACGACGCGCAACAGGGCAATTCGGAAACCAAACTGGTGGCCGATGACAAGATCAAGCGCGTGGTCATGTGTTCGGGCAAGGTCTATTACGACCTGCTAGAAGAACGCGACGCCCGTGGCATCGACGACATCTACCTGATGCGCCTGGAACAGTTCTACCCGTTCCCGGCCCTGGCGCTGACCAAAGAGCTTGAACGCTTCAAACAGGCCGAAATGGTCTGGTGTCAGGAAGAACCAAAGAACCAAGGCGCATGGACCTTTGTTGAACCCAACCTCGAATGGGTTCTCGGACGTCTGCAAGCCTCTCACACCCGCCCAACCTATGTCGGCCGCTCTGCTTCCGCGTCCCCGGCAACCGGTTTGGCCAGCCAGCACAAAGCCCAACAAGCAGCCCTCGTCAACGACGCGCTGACGATCGAAGGATAACCGAAATGAGCATTGAAATCCGCGTACCCACTTTGGGCGAAAGCGTTACCGAAGCCACTGTCGCCACATGGTTCAAAAAGCCCGGCGATGCCGTTGCTGTTGACGAAATGCTGTGCGAACTGGAAACAGACAAAGTCACGGTCGAGGTTCCCGCCCCCGCCGCAGGCACCCTGGGCGAGATTGTAGCCGCCGAAGGCGAAACCGTCGGCGTTGACGCACTGCTGGCCACATTGACCGAAGGTGATGCGACAGGCGACGCCCCGCCGCCGCCCCGGCCCCTGCCGCCGAGGCCGCACCCGAGGGTTCAGCTACAACCGACGTCATGGTCCCAACATTGGGCGAAAGCGTGACCGAAGCGACCGTAGCCTCGTGGTTCAAAAACGTCGGCGACACCGTCGCACAGGACGAAATGCTGTGCGAACTGGAAACCGACAAGGTCAGCGTCGAAGTCCCAGCCCCCGCCGCAGGGGTTCTGACAGAAATCCTCGCTCCCGAAGGCAGCACCGTTGACGCCACCGCCAAGCTGGCCGTCATCGGCGGCTCCTCTGCCGCTGCCGCCCCCGCGCCTGCTGCTGCTCCGGCCCCTGCCGCCACTGGCGCCAAGGATGTCGAAGACGCGCCATCGGCCAAAAAACTGATGTCCGAAAAAGGCATTGATCCGGCCAGCGTCACAGGCACAGGCCGCGACGGCCGCGTCATGAAAGAAGACGTGCTGAACGCTGTCACCGCAGCCCCCGCACCTGCCGCCGCCGCCCCGCGCGCGCCGGTTGCCGCAAGCGACGCCTCTCGCGAAGAGCGCGTGAAAATGACCCGCCTGCGTCAGACCATCGCTCGCCGCCTGAAAGACAGCCAGAACACCGCAGCCATGCTGACCACTTATAACGAGGTCGACATGACCGAGGTCATGGCCCTGCGCAACGAATACAAAGAGCTGTTCTTGAAAAAGCACGGCGTGAAACTGGGCTTCATGTCCTTCTTCACCAAGGCCTGCGTCCACGCCCTGCGCGAAGTCCCCGAGGTCAACGCCGAAATCGACGGCACCGACATCGTCTACAAAAACTTCGTCCATATGGGCATCGCCGCCGGCACCCCAACCGGCCTCGTCGTCCCCGTGATCCGTGACGCCGACGCGATGAGCTTTGCAGGCATCGAAAAAGCCATCGCCGAAAAAGGCAAGCGCGCCCGCGACGGCAAACTGTCCATGGCCGAAATGCAAGGCGGCACGTTCACGATCTCGAACGGCGGCGTCTACGGGTCGTTGATGAGCTCGCCGATCCTGAACCCACCGCAATCCGGCATCCTGGGCATGCACAAAATCCAGGACCGCCCCATGGCCATCAACGGCCAGGTGGTGATCCGCCCAATGATGTACCTGGCCCTTAGCTACGACCACCGCATCGTCGACGGCAAAGGCGCTGTAACCTTCCTCGTCCGCGTAAAAGAGGCCCTGGAAGACCCACGCCGCCTGCTGATGGATCTGTAAGCGAAGCCATCCGTGACCCTGACACGCAACATAGGGCAGCCCGCGACCCTGGGTGGGGGTAAAGCCCCCTCCCGAGGGGAGGGTCGGGGGCTGCCCGGCGATGCCGGGCCTGGCCTTGTTTTGCTATTTGCTGTGTTGGGGTGGCTGGCCTCTTGCCGCTACGTTTTTGCGTGGCCAAAGACGCCCCCGCAGGAGGCACATTCATGACCCCTGAACTCATCATCCTCACACTCGCGGCGTTGCTCCATGCCGCACAGTTCGTCCTGTTTGCCACCCTTGCGAATATCGAACTGCCCAAAGGCGCGACCCTTAGCCCGCGGGACCGCGACCAGCTGGGCGCGCCGTTGGAATCCATGCTCAGCGTGAAAACCGCGCGGCTACAGCGGGCGTATAACAACCATACCGAATGGCTGCTGCTGTTTGCCATCGCCGTTCTGATCGTCACCATGGGCGACCAGCAAACCAGCGTGACCGCCGGGTGCTCTGTGGTCTACCTGATTGCGCGGGTGCTCTATGTTCCGGCCTATTATTTCGGCCTCAGCCCCTGGCGATCGCTTTTGTGGCTGGTTGGCTTTCTGGCCACTGTCACCATGCTGATCGCCGCTCTGATTTAACGAAACACACCCCTCCGGGCTCTCATATCCCGGTCTGAAAAAACACCGACGCTATACCGACACATTACCGACGTGATACCGACGTCACAAATTCGAAAGGTTACACCCATGGCAAGCTACGACGTCATCATCATCGGCTCCGGCCCCGGCGGCTATGTCTGCGCCATCCGTTGCGCGCAGCTGGGCCTGAAAACAGCCGTGGTCGAAGGCCGCGACACATTGGGTGGCACCTGCCTGAACGTGGGCTGTATCCCCTCCAAGGCGCTGCTTCACGCCAGCCATCAGCTGCACGAGGCAGAGCATAATTTCGCCAAGATGGGCCTGACCGGTGCTGCCCCCAAGGTCGATTGGGACCAGATGCTGGCCTATAAGGACGATGTGATCGGTCAGAACACCAAAGGCATCGAATTCTTGTTTAAAAAGAACAAGGTAGATTGGCTGAAAGGATGGGGATCGATCCCGGCTGCGGGCAAGGTGCAGGTCGGCGAAGACGTCCATGACGCCAAGCATATCATCATCGCGTCAGGATCCGAGGCCGCCTCGATCCCCGGGGCCGAGGTGACAATTGACGAGAAAACCGTGGCCACCTCCACCGGCGCGCTAGAGCTTCCGAAGATCCCGAAATCCATGGTCGTGGTCGGCGGCGGCGTGATCGGTCTGGAACTGGGCAGCGTTTATGCGCGTCTGGGAACAGAAGTCACCGTAATCGAATTTATGGACGGCATCACCCCCGGAATGGATCTGGAAGTGGCCCGCGCATTGCAGAAAACCCTGAAAAAACAAGGGCTAAACTTTGTGATGGGCGCAGCTGTACAAAATGTGGAAACGCTGAAAACCAAGGCGAAGGTCACCTATAAACTGCGCAAAGACGACAGCGAAGTCACCGTTGATGCAGAAACCGTACTGGTCTCCACCGGCCGCAAACCCTTCGTCGAAGGCCTGGGGCTCGAGGCCTTGGGCGTCGAGATGACCAAGCGCGGCCAGATCGCCCAAAACAGCTTCCGCACCAACATCCCCGGCATCTATGCTATCGGTGACGTGATCGAAGGCCCGATGCTGGCCCACAAGGCCGAAGACGAAGGCGTCGCCGTGGCCGAAATGATCGCAGGCCAGCACCCCCATGTGAACTACAACCTGATCCCCGGCGTGATCTACACTCACCCCGAGGTCGCAACCGTGGGCCAGACCGAAGAGCAGCTGAAAGAAGAAGGCCGCGCCTACAAGGTCGGCAAGTTCAGCTTCATGGGCAACGGCCGCGCCAAGGCCGTGTTCGCAGGCGACGGCTTCGTCAAACTGCTGGCAGACGCCAAAACCGACCGCATCCTCGGCTGCCACGTGATCGGCCCAGCAGCAGGTGACCTGATCCACGAGGTTTGCGTTGCCATGGAATTTGGTGCATCCGCCGAAGATCTGGCCCGCACATGCCATGCGCACCCCACATTTAGCGAAGCCATGCGCGAAGCCGCCATGGCCTGTGGCGACGGTCCAATCCACGCATAAACTTTCCTTGCTGCATCCCGCCCCCTATGCTTTGCTACTAGCACAGGGGGCGTTTTTGTATGAAAACCAGTTTTACACAGACTTTGAACACCCAACCCCACCCCGTTGGGCCGCGTGTTTAGATGCCCAAAGTTGCTGCCGATATCTTCATCGCGTCCGGCGTATTCGATGACCAGCCCGAGGTCTTTTCCCACCTGATGGACACCGCCCCGGACCTGCCCTTTGACGAAATTGATGTCATCCAAGGCACCATGATGCGTAAGCGATTGGGCGGGTATTTTCCGCCTCAGTTCATCACAGAAATCCTGACATTGATGGGCGCAGACGACACGTTGGTCCTGTTTTTGCCAGAGGCAGATCCAGTGGAAACCGTCCGCCTGCGCGGGCTTGGTTTGTTTGCGGGCACGATCATTCGTGCCGACGGGCCGCGTACATGAAACCGGGGCCACGTAATTTAATCACGGATATCAAAGGCCTGCGGGTAGGCAATGCCCAGGACGCGGCGATCAAAACCGGGGCGACGGTTTTGCTGGCAGACCAGCCCTTTGTGGCCGGGGTGCACGTGATGGGCGGGGCGCCTGGCACCCGCGAAACCGATCTGCTGGCCCCCGACAAGCTGGTGCAGGAGGTCGACGCGCTGGTGCTGTCGGGCGGGTCCGCCTTTGGATTGGATGCAGCCAGCGGCGTGACGGACGGGTTGCGCAGCATGGGCCGCGGCTTTCCCGTGCCCGGCGGCCCGGTCCCCATCGTGCCCGGCGCAATCCTGTTCGATCTGGCCAATGGTGGCGACAAATCTTGGGCCGACAATCCGTACAAAGCCTTGGGCCGCGCAGCACTGGAAAACGCGGCCGAGGCGTTCGACCTGGGCAGCACCGGCGCAGGCACCGGGGCCACGACGGCCAACCTGAAAGGCGGGTTGGGGTCAGCCTCGGTCCTTGTCGACGGGATCACGGTTGGGGCTCTGGTCGCGGCCAATCCGCTGGGCCAGGTCACGGTAGATCACAGCGCAAATTTCTGGGCCGCCCCGTTTGAACTGAATGGCGAGTTCGGCGGCCTGGGCCCCGCGCTGCGGCACGACACCGGCTATATCCAGCCCAACAAGATGGCGCCCCAAGGCAACACCACAATCGCGATTGTCGCCACTGATGCGGCGCTGACCCAGGCCCAGGCCACGCGGCTGGCCGTGGCCGCCCATGACGGCATGGCGCGCAGCATCGTGCCCAGCCACAGCCCGTTTGACGGCGATCTTGTCTTTGCGGCGGCCACCGGCACCGGGCCCGCGCCTGATGTGTTTGCTCAGGCAAAACTGGGCCACGCAGCGGCCTGTTGTCTGGCCCGCGCCATTGCGCGCGCGGTCTTTTCTGCCCGCCCTGCCCCGGGTGATCTAGTGCCCTGTTGGGCGGAAAAATTCAGCTAAACACGGCCTGGCACAGCGGATCATTCGGGTCTGACAAACCGTCAATCA
>SPJP01000021.1 GCA_006844665.1 Paracoccaceae bacterium | reverse complement strand
GTTCATCATCGCCTTTGCCTGCGTTTGGCCAATCCTACTTAACACAGTCGATGGCGTCCGCGGAATGAACCCTCAATTGATGGAAACCGCCCGCGCCTTTCGCATCCCCTTTGGTCTGCGCAACCGTAAGATCCTGTTCATGGCGGCCCTTCCGCAGATCATGGCCGGAGTGCGGATCGCTTTAGCGGTGTCCTTGGTTCTGATGGTCATTTCAGAATTCGTCGGGGCCAGCAAAGGGCTGGGCTTTTACATCCGCGAAAAGAAAGAAAGCTTCGCCATGGCAGAGGCTTGGGGGGGCACCCTTTTGACCGGCCTCCTTGGTTACCTGCTGAGCGCGGCATTCCTAAAGTTCG
The DNA here is from genome assembly GCA_006844665.1 of Paracoccaceae bacterium. Classification (GTDB taxonomy): domain Bacteria; phylum Pseudomonadota; class Alphaproteobacteria; order Rhodobacterales; family Rhodobacteraceae; genus Dinoroseobacter. Next base: position 62,335 of record SPJP01000021.1, on the reverse strand, counting down.
AACGCTGGGCGCTGAAATGGCACTTCCAAACCGATGACGACGGCGCAAGCTAATGAAAGATGAAAGACATATGTCTGCAGTGAATACTGAAGCCACGGCACCGCCAATGCGCGTGACCAATCTAAGCAAAAGCTACGGTGCGTTCGAGGTCTTGAATGGGATCGATCTGACAGTTGATCCTGGCGAAATCGTCGCCATCGTCGGCCCTTCTGGTGTCGGCAAGACCACTTTGTTGCGCAGTCTCTCTGGATTGACAGATCTGACGGCAGGTGAGGTCGTAATCGGCAGCGAAAAGGTCACCGGCCCGGTTGAAGAAATTGGCCTGGTTTTTCAGGACTACCGCGGCTCGATGTTTCCTTGGATGACGACCATCCAAAACGTTGCATTTCCGCTGGAAGGCAAAGGGGTTCCAAAGGCAGATCGTGAAGAAACTGCTCGGAAATGCCTTGCAGATGTGGGTTTGGAACAGGCCGCTGACAGTTACCCGTGGGAACTGTCAGGGGGTATGCAACAGCGCGTCGCTATCGCCCGTGCTTTGGCTTATGATGCGCATATTCTCTTGATGGATGAACCTTTCGGTTCGCTTGATGCGCAAACGAAACTGGTGCTTGAAGATCTGGTAATTGATCTGCAACGCCGTCTTGGCATCAGCGTTATTCTTGTAACCCACGACATTGATGAGGCGGTCTATATGTCGGACCGCGTCGTCGTTTTGAACAACAAACCGGCCAGCGTGGTCGACGTTGTACATGTGCCACTTGGCAAAGAGCGCGAACAAATTGCGACCAAATCTGATCCGAATTTCATGAAGGCGCGCAACCGAGTGATGCGTGAAATCATGGGACAATAAACCGTTCCTAGGGAGGACAAAATGAACAACCTATTTTTCAAAATCGGCCTTGCAGCCGTTGCCACTGTAGTGGCTGGCACGGCGCTTGCCCAGGATGTGACGACGCTGCGTGTCAACCGCTCGCCAGTGGGGCAATTTCAGGGTCTGATCGTCGCCCAAGAGCAAGGCTATTTCGAAGAGCGCGGCATCGCCGTCGAGCTTGCCATCGGAACATCCCCAGATGCTGCGATTGCAGAGCTTGTCTCTGGCCAAAGCCAAATCGCGATGACCGGCGGCGTGCCCCTTACTGCAGCTGTTGCAAATGGCGCGCCTGTGTTCGCCATACTGAATGGCCAAGACGACGGCGTCATTGCCAGCCACGGATTGCTGGTGAACGCAAATAGCGACGTTCAGTCGGTCACCGACCTTCGCGGCAAAACAATCGGCCTGCCGGGCATCGCCAGCCCTCAAGGGCTCTACCTACTTGAAGCACTCGCCGCCGCGGGCATGACCCGTGATGACGTCGAGCTGGTGAACCTGCCCTTCCCGGGCGTGACACAAGCGATCGAGTCTGGCGCGGTTGATGCGGGCATTCCTATTGGCTTGTTCTTTGACTTTGGCAAAGCAGGCGGCATGCGCGAGCTTTCTGAGTATTCAGAGCAAGTTATCTTGAACACCCCTGCCGTGTTCTTTGCAGCAAGCAAGATTTGGGCTGCCGAAAACGAAGAGGTTCTGACAAAATTTGTTGAGGCGATGCAGCAGGCACATGAATGGGCCAACGCAAATCCAGATGAAGTCCGGCGCATCGATGTGGAAAACACACCGCTTCCACCAGAATATCTGATGAACCGCCCGCTCGCGGGTCTGCAATCGGAATTCAACACAGAGCTCTGGGCTACTCAGGTGTCCGGCCTGGTGAAATACGGGTTTGTAAGCCGCGAGTTGGAAACAGCAGACTATATCTGGTCTGGTGCACCAACAAAGTAAGCCACATCCAGATAGCAAAGCGAAAGGGGGCCTTTGGGTCCCCTTTTTCGTTGGGTCTACGAATTTCCAATCAGGCTTCAACTCGGGACATGTCTGTTCCGCGCATACCCTTGGTAGCCCGGCTCCAAGTGTGAAGCGCAAACTCTTTCGGATCCATACATCGCAGGAACGTTGACGGTTGGTCGTTCTTCTTGTTATTCATCCATATGGTTGAACGAATTAAATCTGACGCTCTAAACGAGCTTCTTAAAGCTGCCAGCGATCCTACGCGGCGGGCCATTCTGACGCTTTTGGCACAGAACGGCCCAATGCGGGTGACCGATATCCATTGTCAGTTTGAGATGAGCCTGAACTCGGTTTCCAAACATATCAAAGTCTTGGAGCGAGCTGCGCTGGTCGTTCGGCGTACAGAATGGCGTGAACATCTTATCGAAGTTCAGATGGGCCCGCTTTCGGAAATTGACAGGTGGTTCGCCGAACTGCGCTCGATCTGGGATCTCAGATTGGACTCGCTCGATACCCTTATGACACAAGGAGAAGACACAGATGACTGATCTTAGTTTGACAGTTGAACGCACGATAAAAGCCGCACCGGCAGATGTCTTTAATGCCTGGCTCGATCCAGAGATGCTGCGCAAATTCATGATGCCAGCGGCGGGTATGAGCGTGCCCAAAGCGTCAAGCGACCCCGCAGAAGGTGGCCGTTTCGAAATAGTGATGTCCGCGAATGGCAACGAGATGCCCCATGCAGGAACGTACCGCGAAATCAAACCCCATGAGCGCTTGGTCTTCACATGGGAAAGCCCCTTCTCGGTCGGAGACAGCACCGTGACTTTGACATTTGCGCCTGTTGATGGCGGAACACATGTAACCCTGACCCATGAGCGGTTCGTAGATGCGGAAACCCGTGACAATCACCAAGGCGGGTGGACCGCAATTCTTGAAACGCTTGATACAGCGCTTGCGGCATAAGGAAGGCTAAAATGGATATTGAGTTGATGAATTGGACAGCCGTCATCACGGGAACGATTGCTGCATTTGGCCTTGGTATGGTGTGGTTCAGCCCGCTTATGTTCGGCAAGGTTTGGGCGTTGGGCAGCCACAACATTCAAGCCCCCGAAAAACCGCCGGTCTTGGCCATGGTGGTTCAGTTTTTGGGAACCGCTGTCCTAGCGCTGGTCGTTGGGATCACAGAAACCGATCAAGCCATCATGACAGCTATCGGCGCAATCGTGGCAGTCGCGCTATTTGTTGCTGGAATGGACCTGTTTAGCCAGAAATCCGGCAAAGCAACTTTGGTGGATGCGGGTTATGTCTTGGCAGCAGGCGCTTTGATGATCCTTGCGCAAGGGCTGTTCTAAGAACCCTAATCGGCCATTGGCGCGATGTGTTAGATGGCCGATTGCCCCCTTACCTAAGCCAGTGTGCAGCAATGCAAAAACTAATCTGGGTGTTATGCTTTGCCAGGTCATCGGCCCCTTTGCATCAGGCGTTATAAAGCCGGAGAGTCAGAAGGGTCTTTTTTAACTGTGAACCGTTGTCCTTCTTCCGTTAATTGATTATACGACCAATCAATATTAGGGAGCAGATCACATGCGTCTAAAAGGCAAAACAGCTGTCGTCACCGGGGCCGGACGAGGAATAGGCCGCAAGATTGCCCTGATGATGTCAGGGCAAGGCGCGCAGGTCTTGGCGGTGGATATAAACCCTGACGCCTTGGCGAGCCTGAAGGGCTGCGATACCTTCGCGGCGGACCTGACGAGTGAGGCTGATGTTGCCAAACTTGCATCCAAAGCGGCAAAGATGGGCCCTTTGCATATCCTCGTCAACGCCGCCGCAGTTGTCGTTTTTGGCTGGGTAGACGAGCTACCCTTCGCAGACTGGCGCAAAACACTGGCAGCGGAGCTCGACAGCGTTTTCCTCGTGACCCGTGCAATGTGGCCCCTGTTGAAAGCCGAAGGCGGCTCTATCATTAACTTCTCTTCCGCCAACGCCCATGTCGCGCTCGATGGCCTTCCAGCTATTGCCCATACAGCTGGAAAAGGCGCCGTGCTGTCCATGACCCGCCAGCTTGCGATGGAAGGTGGCCCCCACGGCATTCGCGCGAACACCATCGCGCCTGGGTTCACAGTGACCGAGGAAACCGAACAGCACCTTAATAACCCCGAAATGATGGCTTCTGTAAAATCCAAACTGATGATCGACCGGCTTGGCCAAACCGAAGATATCGGCTACCTCGCGATTTTTCTGGGCTCGGACGAAAGTGGGTTTATCACGGGATCAGACTACCGAATTGATGGAGGAGCCACTGCGTGGTGACACACGTAGTGCATTGCGGAGCCAGGTAAGAAAAACGCCCAAATCCCTGCTGACGGCCGTTCCGCACCGGAATAAGGGACTTATTTAATTGCTCTCGGAATTCCCGCAAGCTGGCCTAACTCGGCACCAACTGTCCCAAAGTAGCTTCCAGCTCGGCCTTTCCCTCCGCAATCTCTCGGGCCCCGTTGGGTTGGTCTTTGCCTGCTCTAAAGGCGATTTCCACTGCCTTTAGTTTCCCATGTAACGATGTCCCACCAACAAGGGCCACAGCGCCTGAGGTTTTGTGAACGAGGTCTGCCAGATTGGCCGAGGCAGCGCCATTGGCCGCATCCATTGCTTCGATAGCATCACCGACTTGGGTCAACACATCTTGATAAATCACGGCTGTTTGTTCCGGGCCCAGCATGTCCAGCAGTTCTTGAAACACTTCGGGATCAAAGGCTTGGGGGGCATCCGAAATTGGCTGTTCGGGATCCTCAGGCCGGTCGATTACCGCCCGTAAAGTAGAACGGCTGATTGGTTTGATGATCACATCGTCCATGCCTATCAGCTTAAAACGGTCGACGTCCTCGGGCAGTGCGTTGGCCGTCAGGGCGATGATCTGCGTTGTGACATTGGGCCCCTGCCCGGCGCGGATATGGCGTGTGGCCTCGATCCCGTCCATATTGGGCATGCTGATATCCATCAAGATCAGATCATAGGCACGGGCTTCGGCCGCCGCCACGCCGCTTTGGCCATCTTCTGCCTCGGTCACCGTATGGCCCATGGAACTCAGCATTTGACGCACAACTTGCCGATTAATTGCGTTGTCTTCGATCACCAGGACCGACAGCGCCTTGGCTTGCCGCCGATCCGGGCCATGTTCCCGAAGTACAGAGGGATCAGACATTGTTACCTGCTTCAGTGGCAAACGGACCCAGAACAGGCTGCCCTCGTCAGCGGCGCTTTCGACCCCGATCTGGCCGTTCAGCGCATCCACGACCCGCTTGGTGATGCCCAACCCAAGACCCGTTCCCCCGGTTTGGCGACCGTAAGAGGCATCCAAAGTAACAAAGTCCTCGAATACTCGTGCGGCGTCTTCTTCACTTATGCCGGTCCCGGTGTCGGCGACCCGCAGTTCGATCTGTTTGTCAGGAAGCACTTCGGCCTCGACCGTGATCGCGCCGTCGTGAGTGAACTTGATCGCGTTGCCGATCAAGTTCAGCAAAATCTGACGCAGGCGCATCGGATCGCTTAGAACATAGCAATCCGCATCGCCCATTAGCTGCGCAGTTAGCGTGTTTCCGTTGGCTTGAGCCGCACGGTTCTGACTGTCGGCAAGCTCCTGTAACAGGGTTCCTAGTTCGAATGTTGTTTCAACAAGGGACAGTTTTCCTGAATCCAATCGCGCGATATCCAGGACATCATTGACATGGTGCAGCAACAGCTGCCCGGAAATATTCATATTTTGCAGGTATTTATGCTGTTCTTCGGACAGGTCTGTTTCCTCGATCAGCTCTAACGTCCCCATCATACCATTGAGCGGCGTGCGCATCTCGTGGCTCATCACGGCCAGCAGCTCGGCCTTGGCTTTTTCGCCTGCCAGGGCTTTGTCACGGGCGTCACGCAGGTCTTTTTCGCCCTGAACGCGGGCCGAGATATCCTGCAGGAAGGATACGAAAATCTCGCCCTCTTCGCTTTGGGCCGTCGATATCGACAGCTCAACCGGGAAGACACGGCCGGATTTGTGCTTTGCTTCCAACTCCACCCGGCCTTTGCCTATCACCTTCTTTTCGCCGGTGGTCAGGTAGCGGTGCATCCCGGCACTGTGGGCGGCGTGAAAATGGTCAGGGACAATCAAATCAGCCATGAACGCACCCATAGCTTCGTCTCGTGTGTAGCCAAACACTTGTTCAGCGGCACCGTTGAAATCCAGGATGCGGCCCTTTTTGTCGATCACCAAAATGGCCGCCAAAGAGGTCGACACAATGGAATGCAAACGGGATGAGGTTAGCGCATAGGACCGCGCTTGGGCCTGGCCGTCTTGGTACAAGCGCAGCAAAACAAGGGCAGCCAAGGCTAGGACAAGTATCAAGCCAAAGGCAATTCCAGCCATCAGACGCAAGGTACGGGATACGCCACTGCGCCGCTGATCGGACGCGATGGCAAAGCCTTTGATGCCTTCTAGTGACAAAGCCCGAACATCAGGCCGGGTCGCGCGCAAAGCATCCTTTAAGGTGACGCGCTGCGCGATCAAACTGGCGTCGTCACTGTCTATGATCGGAACCGAGGCATCCAGAAAGCCCGAGACCGAGGCAAGCGCTGTTTGAAACCTGTCTTGCTGGCGTACCGGGGCAAAAAGACTGCTGTTTTTCAGGGTCTGGATGCGGCTGTAATAAACATCAAATCGCCGCCGAATTGTAGCGACATCGGGTTCGGTCACATCGTCATCCAAGGTCAGAGTGCGTTCGAGTCGAAAATATTCGACCTCTACCTGGGCCAATGTCCACTGAACATTGTCAGAATCCGCCGTTGCGAATTCTTCAATCTTATTGGCCACAGGGACCAACAACGCATAAATCACCCCAAGCAGAAGGATAAAAAATCCAATGGCCGCGCCAAAGCGCAGCCACGGGTTTACCTGAAAAACAGAAAAGATACGGATCGCCTTCCCCTTTTGCGCCTGTCTGGAACAGCTATCCTAGTTGGCAAATTCAATTCGGTCGAGTTGCCAAATACTGCGCGAGTAGATGATTTCAGACTGAAAATCGGCATTGGAATCGTAGGGGTACACGATCCAAAGCGGGCCCTTGTCACGCACAGACATCGGCTGGCCATCCATCAAATACGCAACGATTGGCCCCCCGACCTGCGCATCTGATACGGGAATCTCGACAGCGTAGTCATTTATTGCGGTTGCAAACATCGTCGTGCCAGTGCCACCGATCTGTTCAAGCAACACGTCCAAGGACACACCAGTGAAATTCACTTCGCCTTCTGTCCAGACGGTGGATGTCGTGAACTCTGTCACTGGCAATTTTGACAACATCTCGATGTCAAAAACGGCTGTATCATTTTGATTATGTTCTGAAATTTTGCCTGAAACGGTCAAGACAATGGTATCAGTAGGGGCTGTGTCCAACGCCATGGCAGGCAGCGCGAAGGCGACTAAGAGAGCAGTAGAGAACTTTAAAACAGACATCTTATCGGCACCTTTTTATATAAGTTACCGACTACTCGCACAGGCCACAGGCATTGGTCACGAAGGCAAGCGGGTAGCCTAACTATCCTTTCGTATAGCCAAACGCTCTTTCGGTCGTCATTGTTAAGCGGAATTTAGCAAAAACAACTGAAGTGAACCTTGTAAGCTGAGAATCCGTCCCAGCAACGTAGCGGAGTAAGCAATGCGTGTTTTAATTGCAGATGACCACGATCTTGTACGCGAAACGATCGCGATGTTTCTTGGCAAAGACGCCGATATCGTGGCTGAAACCGCCAGTAGCTTGCCCGAAGCGTTAGAACATATTGCGAAAGCTCCTTTCGATATCGTGCTTTTGGATTACAACATGCCCGGGATGAACGGTCTGGATGGATTGCGCAAAGCAACCCAGGCCAATGGCGCAAAAACCGTTGCGATCTTGTCCGGGTCCGCCCCCCGCGGAGTGGCGCAAGAGGCAATAAACGAAGGCGCGATCGGCTTTTTACCCAAGACCCAAGGCGCGCAATCCTTAGTCAACGCAATCCGGTTCATGGCCTCTGGCGAAACCTACATGCCAATTTCGGTCATGCGGGAAGAAGAAGCGGCCTCGACCAACCCACTTGCCAAAGCCCTTAGCGCCCGAGAGCTCCAGGTCTTGCAAGGACTATGCAAAGGCCAATCCAACAAGGAAATCGCGCGCGTGTTAAACTTGCAAGAAGTTACGATCAAATTGCACGTGAAGACTTTGTGTCGAAAACTCGATGCCAAGAACCGGACCCAAGCGGCGATGATGGCGAAAGAGGCGAACCTTTTCTGAGGGTTGGAAGCAGTCCCACCCGTTAAAACGTGGCCTGACGGCCCCGCATTTCGCTTAGGCAAACATGATGCCGTCTTGGACCTGTTGCAGGAAATCGTCCTCCGCCCCGAAGCTGTCTTGCAGCGAAACCGTGCTGCCCCCCAGATCCACAGTTACACTAAAATCGCCATTTTGCTGAACTGACTGGGCGAACCAAACCTCGGCCGTGACGTCGCCCGCCAGTATGTCAAGCGAACGCAGATCCAGGCGGTCTCTCTCTGCTCCATCAAAACGGAAATCGGTGATCAGATCAGTGTTTCCATCCAAATCGTCGTTACGAAATATAAAATAATCGCTGCCTGTGCCACCAGTTGCCACATCGGTCCCGGCGCCCAGGTACAACCGGTCATTTCCCGCGCCACCATCCAGCACGTCATCGCCTTTCCACGCGGCCAGATAGTCTTTGCCATCCCCGCCGATCAGCTCGTCATTGCCGGACCCGGCCTTTAGACGATCATTGCCCTTGCCGCCAAGCAACGTGTCATTGCCTGACCCACCGTCCAGCGTGTCGTTTTCCGTGCCGCCATCCAGCAAGTCGTCGCCAGACCCGCCACGCAAAGAATCCGCACCTTGGCCACCGATCAACGTGTCGTTGCCGTTCCCCGCATAGATCGTGTCATCGCCGTCGCCGCCATCATGATAGTCGGTCCCCGCGCCAGAGCGCATCTGGTCATCGCCAGCCCCGCCCAAAAGCGTGTTGTCGCCGGACCCGCCTTGCAGATCATCAGCACCATCGCCGCCAGACAGGCTGTCATCCTGTCCTCCGCCAGACAGGGTATCGTCCCCTTGCCCGCCATAAAGCGTGTCATCGCCGGACCCGCCCGACAGCGTATCGGCACCGGTGCCGCCGTCCAGCACATCATGCCCGGCGGAGCCCGACAGAAAGTCGTCGCCCTCGCCACCGAACAGGGTATCGTCATCCTCGGGCAGTGGATTGCCGAACTGATCGAACCGGTTGCCGTCGTCGTCATAGACCGAGATCAGGCCATTATCCGTCCATTCCGGTCCAGCCCCACCATACAGCATGTCATTGCCGTCTTCGCCATAAAGCGTGTCGCCTGCAGAAGACCCGATCACTGTGTCTTGGCCTAAGTCCCCGTATACAGTGTCTTTTCCGGCCCCCGCATGGATCGTGTCGTCATATCCGGTATCCGGCTCTGGCCCTTCTTCGGGCGTTTCGGGCAGTTCCGGTACCAGCTCGGGCGAACGGATCAGGATTTTTGCGTATTTATCCACTTCCGTGAACGGATCCATGGCGCGCGGGTCAGCGGCCCCGTCATTGGACCGCGCTTTGGGCGCTGCGGACACCAGTTCCAGATAGGCGGTGCCTTCGTCCAAATCCCGCACAACGCGGTAAATACCGCCAGTGGTGGCTGTGCTGTTGTTCATATCGTGGTCGCCGCCATTGCCGCCCACATATAGGTTGCCATCGGCATCATGGATCGCTGCCCCAAAGGTGACAAAGGGCACCCCATCCAGCATCTGGCCATCGACCATAGTGTTGGTCACAGGGACAGAGGTAAACACAGGCTCCCCGCCCGCCGCCACACCGGATACATCTACGATCAGCAACGAGCTTGGCTGGCCTTCGGAGCTGGGCTTCACCATCCCAATAAAGGTTTGGGTTTCAGCGTCATAGGCGACATCCCAGACGGAATCGGTCACCAAACCGCGGGGCAGCCTGAAGGTTTGGGTCGCCACATCGCCATTGGCATCAACCTGCCCCACATCAATCATGTTGATCCAATCCATGGAGGAGTTGAACACCCACAGATTGCCGGACGCGTCGAAATCCCCGGTCCAGGACCGATATGGGGTGGAACCAACAAGATAGCTGTCGCCAACAGCGTCAAACATCAGCAAATCAGAGCTTTGAACCGTATTGCCCTGGCTATCCACGCCGTTCGACACTGCAATCCCGTACAGCATGTCGTCTTCGACGTTAAAGCCAATCGCGTTGACCCCAACGGATCCGTCGCTGCCGGCCTTTGTGTAGGTCGCGGTTTCAGGATCAAACAGATGCAGTGTGCCGTCCAAGACTTGGTAAATATGGCTTTGGCCTTCTGCGATGGCCTTAACAGCGACCTGTTCGCCGCCCAGATCCATCGTTTTTTCGTACCAGAAAACCGGGCCATCGGTTTGGATTTGCGGGCCATCGGTGGGGGCTGGATCAACAGATCGGAAAGTCAGTTCGCCCGGGCCGCCGGTGCCTTCAAACGTCACATCATGGGCCGAAAACGTGGCACTATTAGTGTCAAAGCTGTGGATCACCTCGCCGTTCCACAGAACCTCTACCGCGCCAGAAACAGCGCCCGCGCTGTAGTTTGCAGCCAGCTCAAAGCTGATCGCGTAGTCGGTGCCAGCGGCCGTTTGCACAGTTTGGGTCATGCTGGCGTGGCCATCGGGCTGCTGGGTCACGCTCCATGCGTCACTGTCCCCGTATTGGGAAAACGTCACCGCATCTGTGGCGTCTTCCAGCAAGTTCGGATCGACGAAATCCCCGTGAATGGTGTCGTCGCCTTTGCCCCCGCTGATTGTGTCATTCCCATCCAATCCGACCAAAAGATCGCCTAAAATGGTACCGTCCAACGTCTCGGACGTCACGGTTCCAAGGATTGGAAGCGGGGGGGGCAGCGGGGACATAGGGTTCTCCTTAACTTACTGATACGTGTTGGAACTGTGGGGCTACCAACCGATGCCGTTATAGGTGGCGATGGTCGGAATTTCGGGGAACAAACGCACCAGATCAATCACTGGCGTGTCGCCTGAATTCAGGGCAACCTGCTGGTATGCTTCGGTTTTCTGGGTCACGACCAAGGCGTCGACGCTGTCTGCGAGGACATCGAGGCTGTCAAACATCATGTCTGCCAGATCCAAGGCCAGTTCCTGCAGACCGGGCGCGCCGTGGCGCACATAGCCCATCTGGCCTAAAATATCGGTTTGGCTGGTGATCGCCGGATCGTGGATTTTGACAGTGACGCCTTCTGCATGAAGGGCGGCGATGACCTCTAGGATCGGGCTTTCGCGCAGGTCGTCTGTACCGGGTTTAAACGCCAGCCCCAGGATACCAACTGTTTTCGCGCCGGTTTCCTGCACCATCTGCAGGGCCCGTTCGATATGGGTCTGGTTCGAGGTCGTCAGTGAAGAGATCAAAGGCAGGTCTTCGCCCATAGTTGTGGCGATATGGGCAACCGCGCGGACCTCTTTCGGCAGGCAAGATCCGCCAAAGGCAAAGCCGGGCTTTAGGTAGTAGGGGCTAAGGTTCAGCTTTGTGTCTTGGACGAAAATGTCCATCACATCATGGCTGTCCACGCCAAGTGGCTTGCACAAACGGCCGACCTCGTTGGCGAAGGTCACCTTTGTGGCATGCCAGACATTGTCGACATATTTCACCATTTCAGCGGTCTCGATGCTGGTGATGATTGGGTCTGCATCGACGGGCTCATAAATGCGCGCCAAGACATTGGCAGACCGCATATCCGTGGCCCCGATCACCGTTTTGGACGGCGCGTGGAAGTCCTCGATCGCGACCCCTTCGCGCAGAAATTCAGGGTTGAAACAAACGCCAAAATCTTCGCCCAGACGCTTGCCGGAAATATGTTCCAGGATCGGGATCAGAACCTGTTTGGTGGTGCCTGGGGGGATCGAACATCGCATGACGAATGTATGGTAATCTGTTTTTCCCGCAAGCCCCGTACCCATCGCGCGAGCGGCGGCTTCGATATAACGGTAGTCGCAGCCGCCACCCTCTGCCGTTGGCGTGCCCACGGATACAAATGTAACGTCTGTGTCGCGTACTGCTTGCACCAAATTGTCAGTTGTTGTGATCAATCCGGCCTGGACCCCTTCGGACAAAAGCGTGCCCAGGTCTTTTTCATGGATGGGGGATTGGCCTGCGCCCACCGCTTGAATTTTGACGGCGTCTACATCAACGCCGATAACTTTATGACCCAAAGAGGACAAGCAGGCTGTAGACACAGCACCGACATATCCCAGGCCCACGACACTAATATTTGCCTTGGCCTCAATCAGCTTGAACGTGGCCAGATCATTCAGTGTCTCGACAGTATTTACATAGTCAAACATAAGCTTTTTCCCAACTAAAAAATGCGTTAACCCTTTGTAAGCTATTGTTTTGGTTTATGTTTTCAGAGTAAGTATAGGCAGCAGAGCGATAGGATGTTCGATCTATACGTCGGCATAGACCCCAATCCTTTCTCGCCCTCTAGACCAATGATCCACGGCAAATCCGGGCCCGAAAGCGGTCCTGAATCAGAAAAGTTTTAGGAAATTTTAAGGCAACGCCATTGGGATTTAAAAACGTGGCAGCTCTAGCAACCCGACATAGAGTGCGATTCCCAGAACAAAGCCAACGGCGGCGGTAACCAGTTGAATTTTGGCGACTGAATTTTGCATCCGGGCCTGCCAGCCTTCGCCATTGCCCGCTGATTGATTGCCGCGATTGGACCATTTCTGTTTGGACAGATGAAAGATCATGTAAATCTTTACCGACGCGTTGATCACCTGGTTCAGGTACAAAATGAACGGCCAGCTTAGGTCGATTACGCGGCTGTAGCGAAACAGAAACAGGCACAGAACCACCCGCGAAAACACGATCCAGATCAAGCAGGACCAGATATAGGTGGGTTCCACCATCGAAGCCAGAACCGCCATCACGGGGCTGACCATCATCGTCCACATGGCAATGCGTTGATCGACAATACACCACCAGATGAACGGCTTGACCTTTTTCGGACCAAGGGCAATGGCGCGGGATCCGTTGCGCAACATATTTCCCGACCAGCGGCGAAAGTTCTGGACCATCCGGTCCAACCCGTTTTCCTTGATCACCTCGATCGTATAAACCGTGGCGTCAGGCACATAGGTCATTTTCGCATCGCGGGTCAGCATATGGTACCAGGTGGATTTGTCGTCCCCCGACAGAAACCGGAACCTTCCCCACAGCCAATGATCCAGATGATCGGCTTCTATCGTGCGGATAAATTTTTCCGACAGCATATGTTGGGCGCGAAACACCGACATCCGGCCTGTAAGGGTCAACACTTTGTCAGACATCGCGTGGCTTTGCATCGCCAAACGGCGCTGGGCAAAGCGCATATCCAGCCAGTTCGCGATCCATTTCGGGCCGTAGCAGATCACCTCTTCATTGGTGGTCAGGGCCTGCAATTCCGGATCAGCCCCGAACATGCTCAGGGTTTTTTCCATCACGTCGAACCCGTACAGCGCGTCGCCATCCATAAAGATCACCAGATCGTCAGGATGCACGCCATTGCGGTTGATCGCGCGTAGGATCAGGCCAATGGCCATCCGCTTACCCGGCTGGTTTTGCCGAATAAACACCAGTTCGGCCAGCTCATCTGGGATATCCTGCGCGTAGGTTTCAATGAAGGACCGAATAATCATCTCATCATAGCTGGACCCCGTCCCAATATAGAGCGTGGTTGGAATGCCCTCGCGCCGGATCTGGCTTAGCAGCGATCCGATCACCCGTTTGGTGATTGCGGGTTCCTCATAATAGGTGGTCATCTGGATGTGCAGACGCCGGGGCCGCCAACCCTCGGCCCAAAGCTTTGACGCCCGCGCCCGCATCCCGGGCCATTTAAAGCGCGAATAGCATTCCGCGCGCACCGCATGATTGAACCACCAGCCAAAGCGCCAGATCCCCAAAGCACCCAGAGTTATCGTTACATGCATGACGTCGGGGTTTAGGAACCGGTTCGGGGTAAAACTTAGCAGCCACAACAGGCCCGTCATCATGACCCCCAGCAGGATCAACTGAGGGACCGACCATTTCGCCAAGCCTTTGCCCCCGGGCCGCGCGGCTTCGCGCAGGCGCACGGTCAGGTCTTTGTCGAACGCGTATTCAGATTCAGGGGCCGACATTTCAGGACCACCAAGACCGGAATGCCAAGACAAATGGCGTCAGGAACCAACCGCGGTCCGCTTGAATTTCCACAGGCGCATCCGGACGCAGGGCTGCACGATTCTTTGTTAGATCCTTTTGATTGGTGTCTAAGGTAACGATGACGCCAAATTCGCCGGGCCGCGCCGGATCGACCCCTGCGGTTATGTCTGATACCACCGCATTCATTGTTTTGCTGCCCGTGGCGCTGGACACCCGCAGTCGGGCCGCCTGCCCCACATGCAAACTTTGCGAGGCCCGCTCGTTGACCCAACCTAAGGCTTGCCTTGGGCGATTTTCCTCGACCACGGCCGCCAAGACGCCCCGAGCGATGTACAGATCTTTGACAACGGGCAATTCGCGCACCATCCCATCGACCGGGCTGATGACGTTTAAGGCATCATAGGCGTCTTTGGCATTGGAAAGATCCCGTTTCAACTGGCGCACTGCATTGGTGCGTTCTTGGACCAATTCGCGCAGCTGGGCCTCTAGCTCCTCAAATTCCAGCGACATCGTATCGAAACTCCGCAAGGCGGCCAAAGCCGCCAAATAGGCCTGTTGCCGGTAGCCGCCGATAAAGTCACGGACCGTCAGGGCGTTCTGGGCTCGGGTCACGGCTTGAACAAGCACGTCGCGCTGGGCGAGCCTGCGCGCAATCATCTGCTGCAACCTAGTTTCCGCATCTGTCAGTCGCTGTTCGGCAAGACGAATATCCCCACGCACACCGTCCAAGGCCCCGTCGCGTTCCGGATTATTCAATGACACCAGCACCTGACCCACGCGCACCCGGTCACCAATGGCCACATGGATCTGATCCACATAAGAGGCCTCGGACACGCGCAGTTCCACCAATGGGGCCGCAACCCGACCGTTTTGCAGACGAATGCCGCTTAACCGATCATAGATGCTGGACCCAAGCAGCCCAAACACCACCAGCGACAGCATCGCATAGAACATAGCGTTCCAAAGGATTTTGAAAGACCGAGGGCCGTGGCCTTCGGTGGCAATGGCGACCTCTTGTTCGGTCTCTCCCATCGGGACAAGATCAACCGGCGTGTCCAAGCTGGTGATTACATCTTCGCTGGACACCATCTTGCCTGACAGGATCGAACGGTAGAATACGGCCAAGGTTTCGCGCTGGCGCCCGCCCAGACCTTTGAACTTGACCTCGCGCGGGCCATCGCCCGGCTCCAGCTCGACCTTAAAGCGGACATCGACACCTTGGAACGGGATCGACAGCAATCCATTGCTGGGCACAATTTCGGAAATACCCGGATAGGTGAAGCCCGTCAGCGACCAAGCCTCGATCACAATCTTTTCGCCGCCCACGACCTCTAATGTTAAAGGCGCGCGAACGTCAAAAGACAGATCGGACATGGGGCGTTCGTGGCGAACTTGCATTTGATTGGCTCTCGGATGTTAACCAATGGTTTAGGTTAACGAGCCAACCGATACGCGCTCTCTTTGGTATAGGAACGCGCTCGGAAGTAATAAAACAAGCGTCGTAAACGTATATTTATATCGATTTTGGCGAAACTTTTAAGGGTTCCTAGGGTCCTGACCCTAGGGCAGCAGGCTAGACAGGTTCCACGCCGAACAGACCGGACATCCCCGAATTTCCGACCGTCAATTCGGCCAATGACACATTGTCGAGAGAGGCATAGAACGCCTCGATCGCGCTGGACAGTTTACCGCGCAGGCGGCAATGGGGCGACAAGGGGCACTGCCCGCCGTCGGATTTAAAGCATTCCGCAAAGCTAGAGGTTTCTTCCAACGCCCGCATGACCTGTCCGATAGAGATATCTTCGGCGGATTTGCTAAGGCGGACACCTCCGCCCCGGCCTCGCTGGGTATCCAGCAAGTTGTTGCGACCTAGCAGATTCACAACTTGGCCCAAATGATTGCCGGACGCTTTGCATTTTTCAGCAACTTCGGACGTTGGGATGATGCGATCTGGGTTCAAGGCGCAAAACATTAATGTTCGCATAGCAAGCTGTGTGCGCGTGGTCAGCCTCATATCAACAGAACCTCAAATGAAGGACAGGGAAATACCTTAAAAATATAGCCGGTGGGCTTATGTATGTTATATCCAAAAACCAAGAACGCCAGAGTATACAGAGCGAAAATTAACCAATTTTAGCTGCTGCGCCCTTTAAATCCTGTCGCGACGACGAATTTTTCAGAACTGTCGGACCGGCTGGCCGGCGGTTTGACATTGATGACCTTGGTAAAGCGCTTTTTCAGCTCAGCCTGCAACTGGCCTTCGGCCCCGCCAGCCAAAACCTTTGCGACAAATGTGCCGCCTTCGTCCAACACATCAAAGGCCAATGAAGCCGCAGCCTCGCATAAAGCAATGATGCGCAAGTGGTCAGTCTGTTTGTGACCCGAGCTGGAAGCCGCCATGTCGCTCATGACCACGTCAGCATTGCCACCCAGCCAGGCTTTGACCTTGTCATCCGCGCCGTCTTCCATGAAATCCAAAACATGCAAATCACAGCCTGGGATCGGTTCCATTTGCTGGATGTCGATGCCCAGGATCGTGCCCACGGCCTTGCCCTTGCGTTCGCCTAGGGCGTTGGCCCTGCGCACAGCAACCTGACACCATCCACCGGGGGCAGCGCCAAGATCCACGATCCGCGCGCCAGGCACCAAAAAGCGGTACTTGTCATCCAGTTCCAAAATCTTATAAGCCGCGCGGCCGCGGTACCCTTCTTTCTGGGCTTTCTGGACATAGGGATCGTTCAACTGCCGGTCCAACCACAGGGTCGAGCTGAGCTTGCGCCCGCGTGCCGTCTTTACCCGCACCCGCAAATCGCGCAACCCGCGTCCGCTATTTCCACTTCCTGGCTTTTTGGCCATGATTACCGCCTTAAATGTTCTTTGCGGCAGAAATACCCAAATCACCCCGGGCGCAACCCCGTGTGTACGTCAGATCCTGCCAATTGCGTCTAATAAGGGCCGTCTTCCAGCACACCGTCCGCGCTCATCTGCGCGTATAGCAGACCTTCGCGTAAACCGCGATCCGCCACACTCAGCCGGTCAGTGGGCCAAACCCGCAGCAAAGCTTGTAGAATGGCCGCGCCCGACATGATCAGCGCGTGGCGGTCCCTGCCGATCCGGGGATCATTGCGCCGCCCATTGGGGCCAAGCGCCAGATAAGACTGGATCACCTTGTCGATCTGGTCCGAGGTCATGCGCAAACCGTCGACTTTGTTCCGATCATAGCGCTTCAGCCCCAAGTGGCTGGCCGCCAATGTTGTGACCGTGCCACTGGTGCCGATGATCTGAAACCCTTCGCGGACCTGATCGGGCTCGTTATAAGGGCTGAACTCGGCCAGGTTTTCCTCAAAAAACCAGCTCATCAAAGCAAAACGAGCCGGGTCGTCTTGCACATCGTCGAACTGATCTTTCAACGTCGCAACCCCCAACGGGACCGAGATCCAGTCCACCACTTTGGCAGCGGGCAGATCGCTTAGTCCAGCCTCGAACCCCGAATGCAGGCGCATGATGGCACGGGGACGGTCTATGCGGGGCACGCGGCTTAGGTCGATCCAGACAAGCTCGGTCGAACCGCCGCCGATATCAACCACCAGCAATTGTTCGGTTTTCATCGACACCAAAGGCGCGCAGCTGACCACGGCCAGGCGGGCTTCTTCCTCGGTCTTGATGATTTCCAGCTCCAGACCGGTTTCGCGCTGCACCAGACGGATGAATTCGGGCGCGTTCACGGCGCGGC
This sequence comes from Paracoccaceae bacterium, assembly GCA_006844665.1. Classification (GTDB taxonomy): domain Bacteria; phylum Pseudomonadota; class Alphaproteobacteria; order Rhodobacterales; family Rhodobacteraceae; genus Dinoroseobacter. The sequence continues at coordinate 44,507 of SPJP01000021.1, read as the reverse complement.
GGCACGCCTCGGTCGCGACAAGGCGCATGTGCTGAACCTGATGGCGGCCCAGTTTTCGCTGACAGATCTTTAACGCGCCCACCGTGCGGGCCATGCTTTCACGGCTAAGTCTGCCTGTGGCTTCTAACCCGTGGCCCAGTTGCACCGATTTGGAAAAGCTGTCGACCACATGAAACTGGCTGCCCTTGGGCTGGGCGATCAGCATCCGGCAGGAGTTTGTCCCTAGATCCAGCGCAGCATACAGGTCAGCCGGATCTGGCCGCTTTTCAGCGTTCGTATGTGGGCCGGCAATGGGCACGGACGAGACCGGTTTCAGGTGACGCCCGGCCGATGGGTGACGATTTCGCGCCATGGCTGAGCTTCCAATGCATGTGTTGCCCCAACGCTACGCGTCAAACGACAAAGGTGCAAGAAGAACTGGGCGAAACTGTCGCAGCCTGTCCTTCATAATGATCATGAAGAATATCGCCGCGCTTCCGTCTGGCCATGGCGCGTCTGTGCCAATATCCCTTGGTGCATCGAAAACGTCGCGGATCGGGTCCGCAATGTCGAAAACAAACGCAAACACGCCAGCGATTTCAGGTGAAAAGACCTAAAGTTTTCAGGAGCACCCCCATGCCAGACGTCACGATCGTGTATTGGCGCGATATCCCAGCGCAAGTCATTGTAGGCAAAGGCCGACGCGGTACAAAACGGATTCTTTCCGAACGGTTCGAACAAGCAATTGACCGGGCCGCGATGAAAACCGGTGCGGCTGAAACTGACGCCTATCTGGCGGAATGGCGTAAAGCGGCGCCTTTCGTTGTCGAAGGCGATGCCGAACAGGTCGCGAATGACACCGTCACGCAGATCGAGGCAGAGTATGATCAGGAAAAGATCAAGGCTCTGATCGCGAAAGACGGCTGGGCCTAACGTGCACAAACCCCGTGTCCGGCCCATACAAGTAAGGGATTTCCTGATGTCCATTCTGCAGTTCATGAAACAAGCGCCCGCCAGCTCCGACGCCCCTTCGGCCGAAATGGAAGCGTTTTTGAAAGATTTCTCGATCGAGGTCATGCCACGCACGGCCCAGAAGGTTGAAAACTTCTCCGACATCCTGCCCGAAGGCACCCGGGTTTATATCGCCCATATCGACGGCACCCCTATCGAGGACATGGTCAACACGGCCAAGCGTCTGTCGGCAGATGGCTTTAACGTCATGCCGCACTTCCCGGCGCGTATCATTGCAGATGCAGCCACATTGGAAGACTGGATCGCGCGCTATCAGGGCGAAGCGAATGTCGAACAGGCGCTGTTGCTGGCAGGTGGCGTGGACAAACCGCAGGGCGATTTCCACAGCTCTATGCAGTTGATGGAAACCGGGCTGTTTGACAAAGCGGGTTTCAAACGTCTGCACGTGGCCGGTCACCCCGAAGGCAACAAAGACATCGACCCAAATGGCGGCGACGCTATGGTGATGGAAGCCCTGCGCTGGAAACAGGCGTTTTCCGAACGCACCGATGCGAAAATGGCCCTGGCGACCCAGTTCTGTTTTGAGGCCGAACCCGTGATCGAATGGGTCGACCGTCTGACCGCCGAAGGCATCGCCCTGCCCGTCCATATCGGCATCGCAGGCCCCGCCAAGCTGCAGACCATGATCAAATTCGCGATTGCCTGCGGTGTCGGTCCGTCTTTGCGGGTGCTGCAAAAGCGCGCCAAGGACGTCACCAAGTTGGTTCTTCCGTTCGAGCCGACCGAAATCGTGCAAAAGCTGGCCGCCCATAAATCCGCCAACCCTGATTTTGGCATTCAGTCGGTACATTTCTTCCCTCTGGGCGGGATCAAAACCAACGCGACATGGGTTTCCAACAATGGCGGCGCGTCGGCTGTCCCTGCAAACGGTACCTGACATAAATGAAAAAACCGGCTTTGCTATTTGATCTGGACGGCACAATGCTGAACACGGATGCCATTCACATGGCCGTGTTCCAGGATATGATGCGCCCGCGCGGGATCGAGATCACTGAAGACTACTACATGACCCATGTTCATGGGCGCTTGAACGAGGATTTCTTTGCCGAAATGATGCCGGAAGAGCCCGATCCTAAGGGGCTTTCCGCCGCCAAAGAGGCCGAGTTTCGCCGCCGATTGCCCAAGCCCTTTCCATCCATGCCCGGCATCGATGGGTTGATCCAGCGCGCCCAGGATCAAGGCTGGCCGATGGCAGTGGTCACAAACGCCATGCGCCTGAACGCCGAATGCATGTTGGATGCCGTGGGCCATCGCGATAAATTTTCGACCATCGTGATCGGCGAGGAATGCGCCAAGGGCAAACCCGATCCCGAACCCTACCTGACGGCAATGGATGCTTTGGGCGTTGGGCCTGAAGTCTCTATCGCGTTTGAAGACAGCCCTTCCGGCGTTCGGGCGGCCGCCAGCTCTGGCGCTTATACGGTCGGGATCCGGTCATCCCTATCGGACGACGCCCTGCGCGCCGCTGGCGCTGACATAACCATACAAGATTTCAACGACCCCTTGCTGGCAGAAACCCTGCGCCGCTTTGACAGAGAGACAACAGAATGACCCGTACGATCCTGGAATCAAAAACAAAAACCGTTGTGATCGGCTTTGACGAGCCGTTTTGCGTCATCGGTGAGCGGATCAACCCAACTGGCCGCAAGATCCTGAATGAAGAACTAGAGCGCGGCGATTTCAGCCGGGTTGAAGCTGATGCTGCGGCCCAGGTGATGGCCGGGGCCAACGTTCTGGACATCAACTCGGGCGCCGTGTTTTCCAACAAAATGGCCGAAGACCCCCGATATGCGGACAACAACTTTGTCGAACCGACCTTGATGAAGGAACTGATCGAACGGGTTCAGGCGGTCACAGACGTGCCCTTGTGCATCGACAGCTCGGTTCCCGGTGCGTTGGAAAACGGCCTTGCCGCCGCCGAAGGCCGCCCGCTGCTGAACTCGGTCACCGGCGAAGAAGAACGCCTGGAACAGGTTCTGCCTCTGGTCAAAAAATACAACGTCCCTGTTGTGGCGATTTCCAACGATGATACTGGCATTTCCGAGGACCCCGAGGTCCGCTTTGCCGTGGCCAAAAAGATCGTCGAGCGGGCAGCAGATTTCGGCATCCCGGCCCATGACATCGTGGTCGACCCGCTGGTGATGCCTGTGGGCGCGATGGGCACCGCTGGCTTGCAGGTCTTTACTCTTGTCCGCCGCCTGCGCGAGGAGCTGGGCGTGAACACGACATGTGGCGCATCCAATATCAGCTTTGGTCTGCCAAACCGCCACGGCATCAACAACGCATTCCTGCCAATGGCGATGCAGGCGGGCATGACCTCGGCCATTATGAACCCAGTTGCGCTGCCCACCGGGCCCAAGAAAATCGCCGAACGCCGCGCGCTGCTTGAAGCCGCCGGTATCGTGATCCCCGAAGGGTTGGATGATGAAACCTTTGTCAAATTGATGGGTATGGGGTCGACCAAACCCCGCCCCGGCAAGGAAATGGAAGCCATCCGCGCCGCCAACTTCCTGTGTGATCGTGATCCGTCCGGTGCCGCTTGGATCGAGTTTAACAAAGACCCAGATGCCGCCGCCCAAGGTGGTCGTGCCGGGGGCCGTCGCCGCCGTCGCTAGTCCAACAAATAAAGGCTTTTGATCCGCTTGATGAGTGACCAAAGCATTCTAGCCATTCGGCAAAACGTCCAAAGGGCGCCCCACAACGGGGTGCCCTTTGGCGCATTGAATTGCTTTCGGATTGTTCAAAACCGGCCGCTGACCCATCACTTTTTGCACAGACACGCAAATTTGGCCCAATCGCGCCTAGCGACGCTGCCGGTTTGCTGCCACTGTCTTTTGAAGCAAGCACATCAATCGGAGCGACCAGATCACAACGCCACCACCAACGTCCCAGCCGCCAAACTGGCCCACGTCAATTGCACGGATGGCCGTGCGACTGTTGGTGATTGGCGTCGTTGTGTGGATGATCTACCAAGCGCTCGACTGGTCTATTTATGTGCTAAAGCCCGCAGACGGTTCACGCCCATGGGCTCAAATCGGCTTTCTGCTGGCGCTGTTGGCAGTTTACGCGGTTCTGATTTCCATTCCCTTCGTCCCAGGCATCGAAATCGCTGTCAGCCTGATGATGTTGCGCGGCCCGGAATTGGTTTTACCGATCTATATCGCCACAGTGCTGGGGCTGCTACTTGCCTATTTCATCGGGCGGCTGACCCCATATCGAGTTCTTCAATCCCTGGCCATCGACCTGCGATTGGTCCGGCTAGGCCGCATGATCGAGCAGATTACGCCCCTTCCCCAGGCCGAGCGTCTGGCGCTTTTACAAGCTCGACTTCCGCAATGGATGGGCCCGATTTCGATCAAGTACCGCTATTTTTTGCTGGCCGGATTGATAAATCTGCCCGGTTCATCCCTGATTGGCGGCGGCGGCGGCATCATGATCGTGGCAGGGTTAACGCGGCTGTTTTCACCCCGCGCGACCATTCTAACCCTGGCTCTGGCCGTCAGCCCCATTCCGCTGGCTGTGTGGATCTTTGGCATCAATATCATGCAGGGGTAGCCCTGTTTTTCCAACGTTTTTATAGTCTTAGAGGCTGACATGAGCACCGATCCCCTTGTGATCTTTACCCCGTCCGGCAAGCGCGGGACCTTCCCAGTTGGCACTCCTATCCTGACGGCGGCGCGCCAACTTGGGGTCGATCTGGACTCGGTCTGCGGCGGGCGCGGCATCTGTTCCAAGTGCCAGATCGCCCCGGCCTATGGCGATTTTCCAAAGCATGGGGTCGTGTCCCAGCCCGAGGCGCTTTCCGAATGGAACGCGGTCGAAGAACGCTACAAATCCAAACGCGGCCTGATTGACGGGCGGCGTTTGGGCTGCCAGGCCACGGTTCAGGGCGATATCGTGGTGGACGTGCCGCCCGAAAGCCAGGTGCACAAGCAGGTGGTTCGCAAGGCGGCCTCGATCCGCGAAATCACCATGGATCCGGCCACAAAGCTTTACTATGTCGAGGTTCAAGAACCCGATATGCATGAACCTTCGGGCGACCTGGAACGGTTGTCTCTGGCCTTAACCGACGGCTTTGGGTTGCCGCCTTTGACCTGCGATCTGCGCGTCCTGACCACCCTGCAACCCATTCTACGCAAAGAGAAATGGTCCGTAACCGTCGCCGTGCATCAAGGGCGCGTTGGCGGCCCGGCAAGGCTGTTGAAGCTTTGGCCTGGCTACTATGAAGGCTCGATCTACGGGTTGGCGGTGGACCTGGGATCAACAACTATTGCGGCGCATTTATGTGACTTGCGCACTGGGGATGTGCTGACCTCGGCCGGGGTGATGAACCCGCAAATCCGCTTTGGCGAAGACCTAATGAGCCGCGTGTCTTATGTGATGATGAACCCAGGCGGCGATGTGGAAATGACCAAAGCGGTACGCGACGCGATCAACGCCCTAACGGTCGAGGTCGCGTCCGAGGCAGGGATCGAAGCCGACGCAGTGATGGAGGCGGTTTTCGTCTGCAACCCGGTCATGCACCATCTGCTTTTGGGCATCGATCCGGTGGAATTGGGCCAAGCCCCCTTCGCACTTGGGACCTCTAGCCATATGGAGCTGGACGCGCGTGATCTGGATCTGGACGCGCTGAACAAGGCGGCACAGGTCTATATCCTGCCATGTATCGCCGGCCATGTAGGGGCAGATGCGGCAGCCGTCGCATTAAGCGAAGAACCAAACCTTTCCAAAGACTTGGTTCTGGTTGTTGATGTTGGAACCAACGCGGAAATTCTGCTGGGCAACACCGAAAAAACCCTCGCCTGCTCCAGCCCTACCGGCCCCGCATTTGAAGGGGCGCAGATCAGTTCGGGACAAAGGGCGGCCCCCGGTGCGATCGAACGGGTCGAGATTGATCCCGTCACCAAAACCCCCCGTTTTCGCGTCATCGGGACCGAGCTTTGGTCCGACGAGGACGGATTTACCGAGGCCGTGGGCCAAGGCGGCATCACCGGCATTTGCGGGTCCGGCATCATCGAAGCGGTGGCGGAAATGCGCATGGCTGGGTTGATGGATCCGTCAGGCCTGATCGGTTCGGCCGAGCAAACGGGGACAGCTTTGTGCATCGCCGAAGGGCGTACCCATGCTTATGTACTGCACGATGGCCGCGATGTGGACGGGCCATTGATCACCGTCACCCAGGGCGACATAAGGGCAATTCAGCTTGCGAAATCAGCACTTTACGCGGGAGCGCGGTTGTTGATGGACGAAATGGGCGTCGACAAAGTGGACCGTGTGACCCTGGCCGGGGCGTTTGGGGCCCATATCTCGCCCAAGCACGCGATGGTGCTTGGCATGATCCCTGATGTGCCGCTGGACAAAGTCACCTCGGCCGGGAATGCGGCTGGAACCGGTGCGCGGATCGCCTTGTGCAATGTCGCCGCCCGCCGCCGGATCGAGGACGTTGTCCACGAAATTCACAAGGTGGAAACCGCGATCGAGCCGAAGTTCCAAGAACATTTTGTAGCGGCAAATGCTGTGCCCCACGCAACCGATCCGTTCCCCGAGCTGGCCAAAATCGTCGATCTGCCTGTGGTGAGTTTCAACCAAAATGCAAACCGCGAAGGCGGTGGACGCAGGCGTCGCCGGGGTTAGAGACAATTTTCGATATGCACAATTGATCAAAAATATGCCCGATTCGACAAGTTGGCGCGCGGTCTAAGGGATAAAGACCGCGCGAAAATCGTTCACATTGGTGTGGGTCGGACCGGTAATCACAAGCCCGCCCGCTGGCCCGAAAAAGTTGTAGCTGTCATGGCCAGCCAAAAAGGCTTTGCCGTCGAGCGCCGCCGCAGCCTTAGCAATATCAGGCGTCCAAATCCCACCTGCCGCATCGGATTTGCCGTCGATACCGTCGGTATCGCAAGCAATAGCACTGATACCTTCCGGTGCATTCAGGGCAAAGGACAATAGGAATTCCGTGTTGCGCCCCCCGGCCCCAGCTTTGTCGCGCACGGTCACTGTGGTCTCGCCCCCTGAAATCAGGACAGCCGGCCCTTTAACCGGGTGACCATGGCGCAGACAGCTAGCCGCGATCCCCGCCATGGCTTTGCCAAGCTCGGCCGCTTCCCCTTCCAGTGCGTCGCCCAGCAGGATGGGGGTGATCCCGTGATCTTTGGCAACCTTCGCAGCCGCCAGAAGCGACGCTTGTGGAGCCGCCACCATGAAGGATTGGGCATCCGTGAAAACAGGGTGGCCAGGATCTGGGGTTTCAGCTGCTTCTGAAATTATGAAGTCCTGTACAGCTTTCGGAAGATCCAGCTGATACCGTTCAATAATATCCCGCGCATCTTTGGCAGAGCTTGGATCAGGCACAGTGGGGCCAGACGCAATAATAGACATGTCATCACCGGGAACGTCCGAAATCGTCAAGGTTATGACTTTGGCCGGATAAGCCGCCGCCGCCAGCCTGCCTCCTTTGATGGACGACAGATGCTTTCGCACAACATTCATGTCCGATATCGGAGCGCCCGAGGCCAACAATGCTGCGTTCACGGCTTGTTTATCGGCCAAACTTAGGCCAGCGCCGGGGGCTGCCATCAACGATGATCCACCGCCCGAGATCAGGCACAGCACAAGATCGCCTTCTTGAACGTTAGATACCATGTCCAACATTCGCGAAGCAGCCGCACTGCCCGCGGCATCAGGGACAGGATGAGCCCCTTCAACAATTTCAATGCCTTGCGTCGGCAAAACAGACCCATGGGGCACGATGACCAAGCCTTCGCACGGGCCCCAACAAGACTCGACCGCTTGGGCCATTCGGGCAGATGCTTTACCGCCGCCGACCACAAGGACGCGGCCTGCAGGGCGTTCGGGCAAAACTGAAGGTATGCTTAGCCCAGGATCGGCAGCCGCAACGGCAGCGTCAAACAGAGAGCGGAGAAATTGGTCAGGATTGACACTCATACGCCTTGCAACCTCCGCAAACGTTGGATCAAGCTGGATGTGTCCCATCTCTGGCCGCCCATGGCTTGGACATCGCCGTAGAATTGGTCGACCATGGCCGTAACGGGCAAAGAAACGTGCATGTCTTTGGCTTGATCCAAAGCTATACCGAGGTCTTTTCGCATCCAATCGACCGCAAATCCGTAGTCGAACTTCTCGTCTACCATCGTGTCGGCTCGATTGGTCAATTGCCATGACCCACCGGCCCCTTGGGATACCAATTGCGCAACTGCCTTTGCATCGAGGCCCGCTTTTTGGGCGAAATGAAGCCCTTCGGAAATGGCTTGAACAAGACCGGCAATGCAGATCTGGTTCACCATTTTGGTCAATTGACCTGCGCCAACATCGCCAAAACGCTCGGTCGCTTTGGCATAGGCTGCGATGATTGGTTCGGCCTGGTCAAAGTCGTTTTGCGACCCGCCACACATCACAGCCAATTGCCCATTTTCGGCCCCGGCTTGGCCACCGGATACCGGCGCATCTACAAAGCCAATTCCGTTTTTAGACGCAATTTCAGACAGTTCCCGGGCGACATCGGCGCTTGCTGTGGTGTGGTCCACAATCACCGCACCACTGGAAAGCCCCGCCAATGCCCCCGTTTCACCCAAGACGACAGAGCGCAGGTCATCGTCATTGCCAACGCAAATCATGACAAAATCAGCACCCTCGGCGGCCAGTTTCGGGGTGGTCGCATGCTGTCCACCATGGGTCTCGACCCAGGCCTTCGCTTTAGCCTCGGTCCGGTTGTAAACTGTGACCTCGTGCCCTGCTTTGACGAGATGCCCGGCCATGGGAAACCCCATCACGCCGAGACCGAGAAACGCTAGTTTTGCCATGGAAAGCTCCTTTGTTGCGGCCAGCTTAGCGTGGATGGTCGGGGGTGCAAGGCAAAGCCGCCCTACAAAAAGCAGGGATTGACCCTTTGCGGTGCGCAGGCTATCGAACGGTAAGAGCGCGGGCGTAGTTCAGTGGTAGAACGTCAGCTTCCCAAGCTGAATGTCGTCGGTTCGATCCCGATCGCCCGCTCCACCAATTCCCGAGGTCGCCATGAATGTGCCGTTTCTGACACCGTTAACCCCGGATCAGATTGCCCAAGCCGGTGTGCCCGGTCGATGGGCCTTTGGATACACAGATATCGTGCGCTTTTCCGAAATTGACGCGCTGAACCACGTTAATAATGTCGCGTATGTGGGGTGGTTCGAAACCGCTCGCGTTCGCTATTTTCGCGCATGGGGATTGAAAAACGATGAGGCGGCTGACCCCCAAACTGTAGTCCGCCAGCAAGCCATCGACTACCTATCGCCCTTGCTGCTGAATGCGCCCTACATCATCGCAACCCGCACCGTCGCCTTTCGGCGCACCAGCTTTACTATGGAATATGTGTGCTTTTCCGAAGGCGTCAAAGCAACAGGGTCCAGCGTTATGGTGACGTTGGAAAATGACGGAGTCACCAAGCGTGTGTTGCCCAGTGACCTCCTGTCCAAGTTTCGCGAAATAGACGGTGCAGCAAAGGCTTAACCGTTTTCCTTGATGTAGTTCAGCAGCATTTGGGTCGAACAATCCTTGCCGCTGGCGTCCCCGCCTTTGACCAAAGGCTGCAATGCAACAGCCAGCTCTTTGCCCAATTCCACGCCCCATTGGTCGAAAGAGTTGATGTCCATGACAACACCTTCGACGAACACGCGGTGTTCATAAAGCGCAATGATTTGGCCCAGAACGAATGGGGTTAGTTTCGGGTAGATTATTGTGGTTGAAGGTCGGTTGCCCTGGAACACTCGGTGCCGTGCTTGGCGGATTTGTTCGTCCCCGGTTAACCCTTTCGCAGCCATCAGCGCCATTGCTTCGTCAAAGCTTCGACCCAGAACCAAAGCTTCCGATTGGGCCAGACAATTGGCCAAAAGTAGATGGTGATGATGGGATAACGCGTCTTCATGGGCCTTTGCCGCGACCAAAAATTCGCAAGGAACCACTTGTTTTCCTTGGTGAATAAGTTGGTAAAAGGCGTGCTGCCCGTTTGTTCCGGGTTCGCCCCAGACGATGGGCCCTACTGTGTCGCGCACCGCTTCGCCGCCGACGCGAACGAACTTGCCGTTGCTTTCCATTTCCAACTGCTGCAGATAGGCCGGCAATCGGCCAAGTCTTTGATCATAGGGCAAAACTGCTCGGGTCGCGTGGCCACATATTTGGTGATTCCAGATCCCCACCAAAGCCAAAAGTACGGGCAAGTTTTCACCCAATGGTGCAGTTCGGAAATGATCATCCATTGCTGCGGCGCCTTGCAGGAAGGCATCGAACTCGTCCGGGCCGATGGCGAGCATCAGGCTTAGGCCGATTGGTCCCCAGACGGAATAGCGCCCGCCAACCCAGTCTTCAAATCCGAACACGCGGTCTGCCGAAATGCCCATCGCGGCGGCTTTGTCACCGGCAGTGGACAGGGCAACCATTTGATTTCCTGGGGTTTCCACTTGATCAGCCATCCAAACGCGCGCCGTTTCGGCATTGGTCATCGTCTCGATCGTCGTAAAGGTTTTCGACGCGACAATCACGAGTGTCGTGGTCGGATCCAGGCCCTTTAGCGTGTCGGCGATCTGGGCCCCATCGACGTTCGACACAAAATGTGTGCGTGGACCGTCAGCATATGGGGACAAGGCGATGCAAGCCATGGCCGGGCCTAAGTCAGAGCCGCCGATCCCGATATTGACCACGTCGGTAATCTTGCCGCCTTGGCCTTGGAACGTTCCATTGCGGACCGTTTCAGCAAATTTAGCCATTTGGGCGCGTGTTGCCTGAACTTCTGGCAGAACATCTTGACCGTCGACAAAAATTGGGCCGGATTGGGCCCGCAGAGCAGTGTGCAAAACAGCGCGGCCTTCGGTCAGGTTGATGGGCTCGCCGGTAAACATTGCGTCGCGGCGGGATTCGACCTGAGCCGCTTGGGCAAGATCGAGCAAGGCGTTGCGGGCCTTTTCGTCGATGCTGGTTTTCGAATAGTCGAACAGCATGTCACCGCTTCGGGCCGAAAAATCTACAGCTCGTTCGGGATTCGACAAAAGTGTTTTAATTGAAGTCGTTGAAATGCGTTCTTTATGCGCTTTCAGATCAGTCCAGTTGAAATCCATCTTTTTCACTCTCTAGGGGGCCCAATGGATGGTTGCCAAATCAAGAACCGTCTTGATCGGCGCATCAAATGCACTGGCGGTCCGTTCAGCCAGAGCCAAAGCCTCATCTTTTTCAGCCCCTGCAACCAAAATGTGGACGGCGTCCGCCCCTTTCAAAACAGGCGCGCTTAGGGTGATACGGGGTTCGGCTGCGCCGGGTGCGCGCATGGCCAACAATGCCGGGGCTTTGTCAGACAAAGCCAGCTCCAACTGATCCGCACCTGGGAAAAGCGAGGCTGTGTGCATATCAGCGCCCATTCCCAACAACAGAACATTGATTGGCAGAGCGTTCTCTACATCATTGATTAGGCTGGGCAATCCTTCTTCGGGCGTCTCAAAATCCGCATAGAGTGGTATCAGATTTGCCTTGGCCGCCTGCCCCTGAATCAACCGTTCACGCACCAATGCCATGTTGGATCTGGGCGAGCTTTCGGGGACCCAGCGTTCATCATTCAACACCACATCAACCCTGTCCCAATCCAAATCGACGCTGGACAGAATGTCAAATACCGGGCCCGGAGTTGTGCCGCCGGGAATTGACAGGCTGGCGCGGTCAAACATGGACAAAGCCTGACGCAAGTCACCGGTGATCGCATTTGCTACGGCCATCATCAGCATTTCGCGGTCTGGGTAATTGATCCGGTTCATGTGTCGATATCCCTCCAACGGCGGCCGTCCCGATGCAGCAACATCAAGGATTCTTCGGGGCCGGAGCTGTTCTGTTTATACGGTGAAGGCTTGTCGCCACGACGGTCCCAGCCGTTAATGATCGGGTCTGTCCACATCCATGCGGCCTCGACTTCGTCCCCGCGCATGAACAGGGTTTGGTTGCCGCGAATAACATCCATGATCAGGCGCTCATAGGCGTCGGGCATGTCAGAGGCGTCAGTTCCAAGAGCCTCCGCAAAGCTCATGTCCAAAGGCACCTCGATCAAACGCATACCGCCCGGGCCGGGTTCTTTGATGGTCACGCTTAGGTTCATGCCTTCGTCCGGTTGTAGGCGAATGGTCAGGACGTTGTGGGTTGATCCCGCCTCTTCCCCAAAAATCGAATGGGGCGGGTCCTTGAAGACCACCACGATTTCAGACATCCGGGCGCTCATTTTCTTGCCAGTGCGCAAGTAGAACGGGGTGCCGTTCCAGCGCCAGTTCGACACGCCGATTTTCAACGCCAAGAAGCTTTCGGTTTTACTTTGAGGGTCGTCGACTTCTTCGAGATAGCTTGGCTGGTCGCCGTCCGAACGGTATTGACCGCGCACGATATCATCAGCGGCCACCGGGTCCAACGCACGGATAACTTTGAGCTTTTCGTCCCTCACAGCATCGGGATCAAACTTGCTGGGGGGCTCCATCGCGATTAGGCACAACAGCTGCATCAGATGATTCTGCACCATATCGCGCATCGCACCGGATTTGTCATAATAGCTGCCACGGCCCCCGACGCCCACGGTTTCGGCAACGGTGACCTGAATGTGGTCCACATATTGAGAGTTCCACAAAGGTTCGAACAATACGTTGCCAAACCGGACAGCCATCAGGTTTTGAACGGTTTCTTTGCCCAGATAATGGTCGATCCGGTAGATTTGGTGTTCGTCGAACACGTCGACCAGCACGCTGTTCAGCTCTTTCGCGGTGGCGAGATCTCGGCCGAATGGTTTTTCCACAACAATGCGCGCGTTATCCCCGGCCATGCCATTGGCCTGCAAGCCCTTGGCAAGATCCCCGAACAACGAAGGTGCGACCGAGAAGTAATAGGCCTGAACGACGTTCTGGCGAACTTTGGAGGCCAGTTCTTTCCAGCCACCCGTGCCCTTCGCGTCGACTTTTATGTAGGAACAATGCTCGACAAAGGATTTGATCGCCTCTGGATCCTGCTCGCTTTTGGCAACGAAAGTTTCGATCGATTCTGTGACCAGAGCCCGGAACCCTTCATCATCCAATTCACCGCGTGCTGCGCCGATGATTTGGGCTTCTACAGGCATCTGGCCTGACAGGTAACGGCGGTAAAGCCCTGGCAAAATTTTACGCTTAGCCAGATCCCCAGTGCCGCCAAAAATGACCAGATCAAACGGATCTACGGGAATAACGCGGGTAACCATTGGCAGTCCTTCACAGTGTTAGCGCTAACTGCAGTCGATGTAACGCCGCGACGTGACAGAGTCCAGAGCTAGGCTTCCAGCTCGGCGTCCCAATATAGAAAATCCAACCAGCTGTCGTGCAGATGGTTGGGCGGGAATTTCCGTCCTGTGTCGCGCAACGCCTCGGCGGCAGGTTGGCAAGGTGGTTTGCGTAGGTTCATACCAGCTTGCCGCATCGACTTGGACCCCTTTTTCAGGTTGCACGGCGAACAAGCCGCAACCACGTTTTCCCAACTGGTCAGCCCGCCGCGCGCCCGAGGGATCACGTGATCAAAGGTTAGATCGCCCTTCGCACCGCAATATTGGCACATGAACTCGTCGCGTAAAAACAGGTTAAAACGGGTAAACGCCACCCGGCGCACAGGGTTCACGTAATCTCTTAAGACAACAACGGAAGGTATTGGAATTTCAAGCGATTGACTGCGAACTGTGGTGTTGTATTCTGCCAGAATTGTGACCCGATCCGTCAGGGCGGCTTTGATGGCTTCTTGCCAGGTCCACAGGGACAAAGGGTAGTAAGACAATGGCCGGTAATCTGCGTTTAAAACCAACGCTGGGTGCTGCTTTAGCCCTGCTGGGTCTCGTACAAATTGAGTTCTAAAATCGCCGTCCATTTCTGCATCGTCCTCGCCTTAGGCAAAGCGCGCGGGGCCGGATCAGCAAAACGCACAGTGCTGGGGTCTGTTTGAACTATATATGGCGTTAGCCATCTGACAAGCCCCTAGGTGATGGGGCTGCTCAAACAATTAGCAGCACTGTGCGACACAGCTGTGACAGGTTAATCGTCTTGGTTCTCGTGATCTTGGCTGTCCCCATCCAGCCCGAACCGGTTGCGCATAAAGGCCAGTGCTACACCCAGTCCGTCATTCGCAATGCCATGGGCTGTGCCCTTGGACACATGGGCGTAAACGGAAAACCCGGCTTCGCTAAGAGCATTTGCGGCCTCGGGCAGTGAGGCGACGGGGACAACATCATCGGCATCCCCATGGATCAACATGATCTCGGGCTTTACCTTCGCCTCGTCCTCGATCAGATCCGGGCGCAGCAACCGGCCGGAAAATCCGACCACGCCGGCCATGGGAACATCCCGGCGCGGGGCGACATGCAGGCTGATCATCGTGCCTTGGGAAAAGCCTAAAAGCACTGTTTCAGAAGGGGTTACGCCCTCTTCCTGCATCACGGCATCCAGGTAGGCGTTCAGATCATCGGCCGCGCGCAGCAGGCCTGCTTCGGCTTCTTCTTCGGTCGAGCCGTCGATCCAGGGTATCGGAAACCACTGAAACCCCATTGGGTTTCCGACGCAATGTTCAGGCGCATTGGGCGCGACGAAAGCGGTGTCGGGCAAGTGTGGTGCCAAGGGATCGGCCAAGCCCAACAGATCGCGCCCATCGGCCCCGTAGCCATGCAACAACACCACAAGGCGTTTCGCGCTTCCCAAGGCCGGGCCCCGGCGGTCACTGTCCAATATCCGTGTCATCTGATGCCTTCTTTTGATTTGAGTATGCGGTAGTAAGAGAACAAAAGCCGCGCCGCAACACTGCGCCATGGAGCCCAAGCCTCTGACATTAAACGAAGTTCTTTTTCTGTTGGCCGTGCGGGCAAATCGAACAAATTTTTGGCAGCTTCCTGCAGGGCCAGATCATTGGGCGCGAACACATCGGCGCGCCCCAAGCTGAACATGGCGTAAATTTCGGCGGTCCAGCGCCCAATTCCGGACACTTTCACAAGTGTTTCAATAACTTGTGCTGACGTCCTCATGCGGAGTTCGTCAAAATCAATCTGGGCTTCGGCCAAAGCACGGGCGTACCTGACCTTGGGGCGCGACAGCCCACAGGCACGCAGATCTTCGTCGCTGGCCTGCTTGATTCTGTCTGGCACCGTCAGGCCCGCCTGTTCCACACGCGCCCAGATCGCGTTGGCCGAGGCGACGCTGACCTGCTGGCTGACAATGGCGGAAAACAGGGTTTCGAACCCGTCGGATTTCAAACGAAGCGGCAGAGGGCCGGTTTGGTCCAGCGCATAGGCAAAGCGTGGCTCGGCCTTGGCCAAGAATGACGCGCCTTCGGCCACGCAAACGTCAGAGGTGATGATCCGTTCGTCCATGGGCGGCACCCTAGTGGATCGGACAAAAAGCCAAAAGAGCGTATTCCTTTTTGACCAAGTTGGGCGTAGAGCGGTTTTATGACTTTACAGACCACGTCCCCGATAGACCCCGATCAGCGCGCACGCCGCAACGTTTTTGTCCTTGTGATTGTGCAGGCCTTCATGGGCGCGCAAATGCCGATGCTGTTCATCATTGCCGGGCTTGCGGGACAATCCTTGGCGTCGAACATCTGCTTGGCGACCCTTCCGATTTCGATGATCGTTTTGGGATCGATGTTAACGGCGACGCCCTTGTCCAGTTTCATGCAGAACTATGGCCGGCGCGCGGGCTTTCTAGTCGGATCGTTCGGCGGGGCTGCGGGGGCTGCGGTTGGGGCGATCGGACTAATGTTATCGTCCTTCCCGATTTTTCTGGCCGGATCGTTCCTGACTGGGATCTATATGAGCGCCCAGGGCTTCTACCGGTTTGCGGCCGCCGACACGGCCTCGCCCGCGTTCCGGCCTAAGGCGATTTCCTATGTCATGGCAGGGGGATTGGTGTCCGCCGTGCTGGGCCCGCAATTGGTGAAACTGACCTCGGACGCGATGGTGGTGACGTTTTTGGGCAGCTACCTAACGGTCATTTGCATTAACCTATTAGGGGCTCTTCTGTTAATCTTTATCGACATTCCAAAACCAAAGCCCGCGGCCGAAGATGCCCCCACTGGGCGCAGCCGGTTGGAGCTGTTGTCTGATCCGCGGATCAGTGTCGCGATCATCTGTTCCATGGTATCCTATGCGTTGATGAACCTGGTGATGACCTCGACCCCTTTGGCGGTCGTGGGCTGCGGGTTCACCAAAGGGGATGCTGCTGATGTGGTCACGGGCCACGTTTTGGCGATGTTTGCGCCGTCGTTCATCACCGGCCATGTAATCGCACGGATTGGCGTCGAAAAAGTCGTTGCCATTGGCCTTGCCCTACTGGGGGCCGCTGGCCTGGTCGCATTGCAAGGCGTTGATCTAGGGAACTTTTTCGTGGCTTTGATCTTGCTGGGCTTTGGTTGGAACTTTGGCTTTATCGGTGCCACAGCAATGCTGGCCGGCGCCCATAAACCGGAAGAGCAAGGCCGGGTTCAGGGCATGAATGATGCGATTGTGTTTGGCTGCGTGACGATAGCGTCGCTTGCTTCAGGTGGATTGATGAATTGCACCGGGGGCGACCCTGTTCAGGGCTGGTCGGCCGTGAACATCGCAATGGTGCCGTTCTTGACCCTAGCCGGCGGGGCGTTGATCTGGCTGACAATGCGGTCGGGGAAAACGGCCTAGAACCGGTTTAACCAAACCCTTTGGAACAAGCCAAAGTCGCGAGAGAAACCGCTTTCTGGCAAGGTGCCTTCATTAACATGATAGGGGTTTTGCACCGCTCGCGTTAACAAAGCTTTGGCCCGCCATCCGGCCCAAAGCGCGGGGTTTAATTGTTTCGGCAGCTTCGCTTTTTGCGCCAGTTTGATCCCGTTCAACCCCGATTGCGCCAGGGCGCGGACATTGTCAGGGCGCCCATCCACCAAAGGAATTCGGCTGCGCGACGTCAGCTCTGGCACCGCTAGAAAAAGGGCGGCCAAAGCGGATGCCCGGCCAAACGCGCGGATGGCGGGTTCATGTTGCGACCCGGCGCCCAAAGCCAGTGCACAGGCCCATATCAAGGTTGCGCCGGTGTCGTTCAGATAGGCTTCAAAGGCGGCTTCGTCCTCGAACGGGTCATTGTAGATATCCCAGCGGCGCGCGGCGACGCTTGCGTCCAAGGCATCTACTGGCAAGGATTTTGACTGTATGAGGGCGGCAAAAGGTGCGGCAACTTCGTGCGCTCGGGGTGCTTTGCCTTTGCCTGCATCCTCGATCACGTCACGCCAGAATTGCAGGCGCATTTCGGCGATCATGGGTTCCGAGGTTACCCAGGCGGCGCGGGCGACTTCCAGGTTGAAAGCATAGAGCGGAAAAAGGATTTCCCGGGCCGCGACTGGGGCCATCATTGTGGCGCGGAACCTGTCGGGGTCGCCGCGTTGGACCAAGTCGGCGCAGGCTTGGATGGCCGGATTGCTCATGCTCTGGGGGCCACTTCGTCGAGTTTTGCAAGGATCGCGTCGAAGCTTTGCGCATGATCTACGATATCAAGATGGTTAACGCCTGGAACTGAGATGATCTGGCCCGGAGCGGTCGCATTGGCCATCGCCGGGGCATATCCGTCGACATTCATCGCCTCGTCCTGGGTGCCTGCAACCAGAGTCCAGCTGGGCAATTTGGAAATGTCATCGGCCCAGTTTCGACGCGGCGCATAGCTGGTGTTGAGCCGGTAGGAATAGGCGCGGGTGGCGGAAGGGGACGCCAGATCACCGAAGCGGAACTGGATCACTGTCAGGTGATTCAGGGCCGTGATCCGAAACGCGTTCAGGATAGAAAGACCAATGATGCGTCGGGTTTGAACCTTGGCCCAATGCCCTGATCCAGGAAGCGCCGATGGGGCGTTGTATCCCAGATATCGGGCAAGCAAAACGACGCCGCTTAGCGCCTGATTATGCAGGCCACCAGCCATGCGCACGATCAGGCCACCGCCGGATGAATGACCAACCATAACAACAGGTTGACCACCTGACTTCGCCTGGATCAGGGCGGCTAGATCGTCTTCTAACTGGCCGATATAGTTGACATCGCCGCGGGGGTCCGCAAGGGTGCCGTGGCCGCGCAGATCGGGCACAAGGACCCGCGCCTTTCCCGTTGCAGCAAGCCGGGTGGCCAGTTGGTGGAACTGCTGCCCGTACCACCCTGATCCATGGACCAGAACCACCAAGGGCGCGTCTTGTGGCCCGTCATAGAACCGAACATTCTGGCCCGCGACTATGGTCAAAGGTCCGTCTTCCGCCTGCCCCACGCGATCCCCAAAATCGAGACCTGCGGCGACTGCAAGCGGCCTTGGCTGATCGGTGGCGACCAGGATGCCAGCGACGGCCAAAATGGCGATGACCGAGATTGCAGCCGAGGTCGCGATTTTTGTTAACATATCTTAATTTTCCGCCATATCGCGAACCAATTTCCAGCGGATCGCATCGACGAGTGCCTCGAAACTGGCGTCGACGATGTTGGGGCTGACGCCCACGGTGGACCAACGCCGCCCCTGCCCGTCGACGCTGTCGATCAGCACCCGGGTCACGGCCTCGGTCCCGCCATTGGTGATGCGCACCTTGAAATCGGCCAGCTTCATGTCTTCCAGATATTTGGTGTAGGGGCCCAGATCTTTGACCAAGGCTTTGGACAGCGCGTTCACCGGGCCGCGATCGCCGCCGGTTTCGTCCATGCTTTCGCTGACCGACAGGGTCTTTTCCGACCCAATTTTCACCACCACGACGGCTTCAGAGAGGGACACCATCTGATTGTATTTGTTCTTGCGCCGCTCGACCGTCACCCGGTAGCGCTTGATTTCGAAAAGGCTGGGCAATTGGCCCAGGGTTTCGCGGGCCAGCAGTTCAAAGCTGGCCTGAGCGCTGTCGAAAGAATAACCCTGATCTTCGCGCTGTTTGACCTTGTCCAGCAGCTCGCCCAAGCGTGGGTCGCCTTTAGAGACGTCCAGACCAGCCTCGGCCAGACGGCGGCGCAGGTTGGATTGGCCGGCCTGGTTGGACATCGGGATCACGCGGCTGTTGCCGACCAAAGCCGGGTCGACATGTTCGTAGGTGGTCGGGTCCTTCAGGATTGCGCTGGCGTGCAGACCGGCCTTATGGGCAAAGGCGCTGGCGCCGACATAGGGCGAGGCTTTTTGCGGCACCCGGTTTAGAATGTTGTCCAGGGTCAGGGACGCCTGGGGCAATTGCCTGAGCTGTTCCAGCGAGACGCCGATATCATAGGCGCTGCGATAGGGCTCTTTCAGCAGCAAAGTTGGGATCAGCGTCGTCAGGTTCGCGTTGCCGCAGCGTTCGCCCAAGCCGTTCAATGTGCCTTGGATTTGGCGCGCACCTGCGTCCACGGCTGCCAAGGTGCAGGCCACCGCATTTCCAGTGTCATCATGGGTGTGGATGCCCAGTTTGTCGCCGGGAATACCTTCTGCGATTACTTCGGCGGTGATGCGGCCGACTTCTGCCGGAAGCGTACCGCCATTGGTGTCGCACAGAACAACCCACCGCACATCTGCGTCTAGTGCAGCGTGCAGGCAAGACAGCGCGAAGACTGGATCAGATTTGTATCCGTCGAAGAAGTGTTCTGCGTCAAACAGCGCCTCGCGCGAATTTTGTACAAGGTGTTTGACGGATTTCGAAATGTTTTCAATGTTTTCCGAATTTGTGATGCCAAGTGCAGTTTTCACATGGAAGTCATGGGTCTTGCCCACAAGACACACGGCCGGGGTATTTGCGTTTAAAACGGCGGCCAGAACATCGTCATTTTCAGCGCTCATTCCGGCGCGTTTGGTCATCCCAAAGGCGGCGAATTGTGCGGTTTGAAACTGCGGTTTGCTGTCGAAGAAATCGCTGTCGGTGGGGTTCGCGCCGGGCCAGCCGCCCTCGATATAGTCGATGCCCAACTGATCCAGAACCCGCGAGATTTGTTGTTTTTCGTCTAGGGAAAACTGAACGCCCTGGGTCTGCTGCCCGTCGCGCAAGGTCGTGTCGTAAAGGTAAAGGCGCTCGGTCATAGCAATCCATCCAATTTGGCCGCATCAAAGCCCGCACCTGGGACCAGCTCGACCCCTGCTTTGCTCATCCGGACCTCTAGCCCGGCGTCTGTTAGGGCTGTTTTCATCTTATCCACGCCAGAAAAGTCTTTGGTCTCCATAGCTTTGGCGCGCAGGTCCGCCAAAGCGTCTGCGTATGGGCCAAGATCCAGATCGCTGCTGTCCCAGCCTGCCAATTCATCGGTCAGAAGCCCCAGCATTTGGGCCGAGGCCAAGAAATCACCCGCTTGGCTGGGATCTTTGGCCAAGCGGTGTAGTTCAGACAATGCGCCCGGCGTGTTTAAATCGTCGGCCAATGCGGCCAGCACGGCCCCATCGACGGCCCCTGCAACCACATCCTTGGTCAAGGCGCGCCATTTGCGCAATGTTGCCTCGGCCTCGGCCCGTTTGGCGTCGGTCCAGTCCATCGGTTTGCGATAATGAGTACTGAGGAAGACAAAGCGGATCACCTCGCCCGGGATGCCTTGGTCTAGCAATTGGCGCACGGTGAAGAAATTGCCCAAGGATTTGGACATTTTCTTACCCTCGACCTGCAGCATTTCATTGTGCAGCCAGATATTTGCGAACTCGGTATCTGGATGGGCGCAGCAGCTTTGGGCGATCTCGTTTTCATGATGGGGGAACATCAGATCGTTGCCACCGCCATGGATATCAAAGCTTTCACCCAGCAGCGCCTTGGCCATGGCCGAGCATTCGATATGCCAGCCTGGACGGCCCAGACCCCAGGGGCTATCCCAGCCCGGAGTGTCTACATCCGACGGTTTCCACAGCACAAAATCCATCGGGTTGCGCTTATAGGGGGCAACCTCGACCCGGGCGCCGGCGATCATATCGTCAACCGAGCGGCCAGACAGACGCCCATAATCGGCGTAGCTGTCGACGGAAAACAGCGCGTGGCCTTCGGCGGCATAAGCGTGGCCAGAGGCGATCAGCCCTTCGATCATTGTGATCATCTGGTCGATGTATTCCGTTGCCCGGGGCATGTGGTTGGGGGTCAAGGTGCCGACAGCTGCCATATCGTCCAGATACCAGCCAATGGTTTCATCGGTAATTTCGCGGATCGAGCGGCCGGATTGGGCGGCGCGGTCGTTGATCTTGTCATCTACATCAGTGAAATTTCGCACGTAAGTCACCGCATCTGCCCCGTAGATATGGGTCAGCAACCGGTACAGCACATCAAACACGATCACCGGGCGCGCATTGCCGATATGGGCGCGGTCATAAACGGTCGGGCCACACAGATACATGCCAACCTGACCCGAGGTCATCGGGGTAAGCGGTTGTTTCTGGCGAGACAGCGTGTTGTGCAGTTGGATCTTGGTCATCAAAGTAGCCTTAGGTCAGCGCGAAGCGTCCATGGCGGCTAAGATAGATCACTTGGAAGATGTGCAAGACGATCACGACCACCGAGACGCCCAAAAAGGACGGGTTTAGCGAATAATACAGCAGGTCGGACAAATCAGTGACATGGGGCCGAGTTACCGGAACTTGGGCCAAACAGCAAGTCCTGCGCGACTAGAAGGCGGGCAATTCTGGGACCTGAGGGATTAATCACGAAGCGTGCTGGATACGCATCACCAATCGCCATTTGACTTGGGGCGTGGCGCGCCGTCACTGTGGCCAAAAATGTGACGAGGCTTTGATGAAGATTTCCAAGCGATTGCAGACCCTGACGCCGAAGGGCGATGACGGCTGGGGCGTGTATTACAAAGCGATGCAGATGATCGACGACGGGGTCGAGCTGCTGAACATGACCATTGGCGAGCATGACATCGGCACCGATCCGGTCATTTTGGAAGAAATGCATCGCGCGGCCTTGGGTGGGCATACAGGCTACGCCGCCGTACCGGGGATCGAACCTTTGCGCCGCGCGGTGGCTGAACGGACCCAGCGGATGACAGGTGTGGAAACCGGGCCAGAGAATGTCTTGATCACGCCGGGCGGACAAGCGGGGCTGTTTGCGGCCCATATGCTGGTCTGTGATCCAGGCGACAAGGCCTTGTTTATAGACCCTTATTATGTGACCTACCCTGGTACAATCCGGGCTGCGGGGGCGCAGCAGGTGGCCGTGAAAGCCCGACCCGAGACCGGGTTTCAGCCGGGTGCCGCTGATATCGATGCCGCAGCGGACGGTGCCGTCAGCTTGCTGATCAACACCCCGAACAACCCGACAGGCGCGGTCTATACCCGTAAAACCTTGGACGGCATTGCTCAGGTCTGCAAAGCCAATGATATGTGGGTAATATCGGACGAGGTTTATGACAGCCAGGTTTGGACGGGATCCCATCTAAGCCCGCGCGCCCTGCCCGCGATGGCCGAGCGGAGCCTTGTTGTGGGGTCCCTGTCCAAAAGCCACGCGATGACCGGATCGCGGTTGGGTTGGATCATCGGGCCGAAAGACGCGATTGCGGCGGCGGCCAATCTGTCAACCCATACGACTTATGGCGTACCCGGCTATATTCAGGATGCGGGGCTGTTTGGATTGTCACTGGGGGCGGAGTATGAGGCCCGGATCGCAGCCCCGTTCAGGCGCCGCCGGGATTTGGTGCGCGGGCTTGTGGCGCAGCAAAGCTTCATATCCTCGATCCCGTCTGACGGTGCGATGTATGTGATGCTGGACATCCGGCCCACGGGGCTAAGCGCGACCGAGTTTTGCCTGAAACTGCTGGAAGAAGCCCATGTCGCCACCCTGCCCGCTGACAGTTTTGGCACGGCCGCCGCAGGCCATATCCGGCTGGCAATGACCTTGCCCGATGATCAATTGGTCCGTGCAGTCAGCCGGCTGCTGGAATTTGCAACCGCGGTCCGGCAAGCGGCCTAGGGTCAGGACCCATTAATCCTGCCCTGCTGGTTTGACAGATTTTTTGTCTGGCCGTTGCCCGACAATGCATCGCAAAGATGCATGAGAGGGAAGGAACGGAGACGCGGGAATAGTGGTTCTATTTCAAGGCTCTGTGACGCTGCCGGGCGGAAAATCCGTCAGATCCGTAAGGACGCGAAATCCTCGTCATCTCAGCGGCTCGATCCGCTTGAAAAGTGAACCACACTGCTCTGCGCAGATCAAACCCCTGAGATTTAGAGGATTTTGCGCCAGCGGCGCAGGATTAATGGGTCCTGACCCTAGGTAATTTCGGCCTGCCACAAGCGCTGGATCCAAAAGCGGTAGATCATGGTTAAAGCAGCAAAGCTAAGCCCGACAACCAACCCAGCCCAAATCCCGACACCGCCCCAGCCCATTGTAACGCCAAGCAGATATCCCGCAGGCAGGCCGACAGCCCAATAGCTGAACACCGCCAGCACCATGGGCACTTTGGTATCCTGAACCCCACGTAGCAGCCCCAGCACCATCACTTGGGATGCATCCGCCAGTTGGAACAGGGCGGCCATCGCCAACAGACCAATTCCGATCCCGATAATCTGGGTTCGATGGGGGTCATCTGGGGCCAGAAACAGGCCGATCAAAAACTCTGGCACCACAAGGAAAAAGATCACCGTCACGCAGACCATGCCCAAGGACAATATGGTCGCGATTTGCCCACCTGCGATCAATCCCGGCACGTCACGTTTACCAAAAGCGTTGCTGGCCCGGATGGTGGCCGCTTGGCTTAAGCCGATATGGACCATGAAGGTCATGCTGGCCAATTGTAGGGCAATGCCATGGGCCGCCAAAGACAAGACGCCCAGCCAGCCCATCATCACAGAACTGGCTGAAAACAAGCCCGTTTCGGCAAAATGGGTCATGCCGATTGGCCAACCCAGCGAGAAAACCCGGCGAAAAGCTTCCCAGTCCGGCCGCCAAATCCGCACAAATATGCTCTGTTCTGGCAAAACCAAAATCGCATATAGGCACAGGCCCCCCAGCATCAGCAGGTTGTTGAACAAAGACGCAATCGCCGCCCCCTGAACGCCCAGTTCAGGAAAGCCCAGATTGCCAAAGATCAGCGCCCAATTGGCCACCCCATTGCCGACGGCCCCCAGCACTGTCACCCACAACACGAATTGGGCGCGGTCTTGAGCGGCCAGATAGGATTTCAGAACCATGATCAGCAAAGCAGGTCCCATCGCCCAGCCCGAGATCCGCAGATAGCTTTGCGCAAGGGCCGAGATTTCGGGCTCTTGGCCCAGAAGACGCAGGATCGGCGCGGACCACCACATGGCAGGCATCAGCAGCCCCGCAAACAACATAGACAGCCACAACCCCATGCGCGTGACGCGTCGGATCTGAACCTGGTCCCCTTCGCTGACCGCTTTTGCAACCATTGGCATGACCGCATGTGCAAATCCGCTGCCAACCACGAACAGCGTAAAGAAGAACGAACCTGCAAGAACCGCAGCCGCAAGCGAATGGACATTGTACCATCCCAACATAACCGTGTCGGTTATCTGGATAGAGATCTGCGCCAAATGGCTGCCGACAAGGGGCAGGCCAAGCGCCATAACCTGATAGGCATGACGCGCATAGGGTTGAGAAGATTGTGACATAGATCTCGCTTACTGCTTGTCGCGAAATGCGTCCAGGGGAACTCAGACCGCTTGCATAAATAACCCTACGGCAAGCACTACAACAACCAAACCGGCCAGAACCTCGACCATTGCAGCGATCCGGTTGGCGCGCCCGCTTTCGCCAAGACTGGCCAAAGCACCGCTGCGCAGGCCCACAGCACCCAAAGCGATCACCAGGGTAACGCAGGCGGTCCCGATGGCCATTGCGATGGCACCCATGATGGCGGCTTGTTCAATTTCCATGCGCCAGCCCAAGATCAGGACAAACAACGCGCCGGTGCAGGGGCGAATGCCGACGCCGATGACCAGGGCCAGGCTTTCGCGCCAGCCCGCCGAGTTGGCTACGGCTTCGGGATCGGGCCCGTGGGCGTGGCCGCAGGTGTGGCAATGGCCATGGCCATCGATGTTATGGGTGGTCATTTTGCGAATGCGGTTTACACCGCGAATGACCAACCAAACTCCAATCGCCACGATGGCCGCCGCACTGGCCGGCGCGAACCAGTCTTCGCCAATATCGGTGATCTGGGTGCGGCTGATCTGTAAAATGGTGATGCCGCTATAGACCAGCAGAATAGCCGTTAAGGCTTGGACAAGGGAACCAGAAATAGCGATGGCGCCTAGCCGCAAAGCAGTGACTTTGCGCGCCAGCCCGTAACCACCGACCGCCAGCTTGCCATGTCCCGGCCCGATCGCGTGTAGAAATCCGTACGAAAAACAAACAGCTGCAAACCCGATGATCGCACCCGGTTCGCCTACACGCAAAGCGCGCAAGCTGCGGGCAAGTGCAGACTGCGCAAGTCGCTGTTGACCCGCCGCCCAATGGGTCAACGCTTGAAACGCGCCAAACCACCAAGCCAGCGCCAAAAGTGCTAAAGCTGTTAGAACCAATCCACCAATCAGGCGCCGCATTTCAGGTGTACTTCCTCGGCAAAAGCCTCGCCTACTTCTGGGAAATCAAGCTCGGCATCGCTGTCCAAAGGTTGGGCATTAAGAGCATTGTCCAGATAGGCATAGGCCTCGTCAAGATCGGGTTTAACAACTTCGGTCAAACAATCTGTGCGCCCGCGGATTTGGGGCGTAAGACTGGCAGAATAAGCTGTGTAAAAGCTGGGATCGAACAGGCGCAAGACCACTTCGCCAGTGGTCGGGTCAATCGGTGTATCCAAGGCCCGAACATGGGTGGTCACGATGCGCCCGTCTCTTAGATCAGCGCTCCATTCCACGGGGCGCGACAGGCCAAGCTCGCCTTCCGGGCCAAAGCCCACTGTATCGCCTGCAAAGCCTTCAACCCAGTTCATGTCAAAGCCAGACAGCTTTTCCCGCTCTTCCGGCATCAAGATCCCGTCCAAGTCGGCATCAAGGCCAAAATCCTCGGTGATCAGTAAAGAGTACAGGTCGTCATAGATCCAAGTGACCCGGAGGGCCGCCAGATCACCAGAGGAATCAAAGATGAACTGAACACCGGCATCGACATAAATATGAGGATGGGCATTCAAGGGCTGAATCGAAGCCCCACACACTAAACTTGCTACACATACGCTTCTTATCCACATGCTGTAGAGGTAGCCATAGGGTCTTGGTACCGCAAGAACTTGTGGATAGATTCGGCGTGTGATCGGCATTTCTTGGCCTATTGGGATAAAACTGTGACCAAATTCACAGACTTGACCTGCCCGAATCCCCGCCACATTGCCCCCAAGGTAGCGCGTTCACCGGATCGGTTGTGGACAACATCCCGCACCCCCTTCCCGGCCCGGTTCATTCCTGCTCTAATACGCAAAACCTAACAAACTGAGCAGCAGCCATGTCCGACGATCTTTTGTCCGGGGACACCCCTGACACCTACGACGCCTCTTCTATCGAAGTGCTCGAAGGGCTTGAGCCCGTCCGCAAACGCCCGGGTATGTATATCGGCGGTACGGACGAGCGCGCGCTGCACCATTTGGTGGCCGAAGTTCTGGACAACTCGATGGACGAAGCGGTGGCCGGGCATGCCACGCGGATCGAGGTTGAAATTCTAGCCAACGGGTCCTGCACCATCCGCGACAATGGTCGAGGCATCCCAATCGATCCGCACCCCAAGTTTCCGGGCAAAAGCGCGCTAGAGGTCATCTTGTGCACCCTGCATGCAGGCGGCAAGTTTGAAGGCGATGCGTACCAGACCTCCGGCGGTTTGCACGGGGTTGGGATTTCGGTCGTGAACGCGTTGTCGGATGTATTGCGGGTCGAAGTCGCCCGGAATCGCACCCTGTACGCCCAAGAATTTTCCCGCGGCCTTCCCCAGGGTCCACTAGAAGTCGTCGGCCAAGCCCCAAACCGGCGTGGCACGACGGTGACGTTCCACCCGGACGCCCAGATCTTTGGCCCCCTGAGCCTGAAACCAGCGCGCCTGCTAAAGATGGTGCGATCCAAGGCCTACCTTTTTTCTGGGGTCGAGATTCGGTGGAAGTCCGAGATCGACGATGGCACTACCCCCACCGAGGCTGTGTTCCACTTTCCCGGTGGTTTGGCTGATTATTTGTCGGAAACCTTGGCAGGGTCAGCCACCTATTCCGACGCTCCCTTCGCAGGCAAAGTCAGCTTTTCAGAAAAATTCGACGCGCCGGGATCCGTGGAATGGGCGATCAACTGGACCCCGTCACGGGACGGGTCGATCATGTCCTATTGCAACACGATCCCGACCCCCGAAGGCGGTACCCATGAAAGCGGTTTTTGGGCCGCTGTTCTGAAATCCCTAAAGGCTTATGGCGAACTTGTGGGCAACCGGAAGGCGGCCACGATCACGCGCGAAGACGTGACCTCGGGCGGGACGGCACTGGTCAGCTGCTTTATCCGCGAGCCTGAATTTGTCGGCCAAACCAAGGACCGGTTGGCAACGACGGAGGCCGCCCGAATGGTCGAAGGGGCTGTGCGGGACCATTTTGACAACTGGCTGGCCGCCGATACCAAATCGGCCGGGGCCATTCTGGACTATATGGTCCTGAAGGCCGAAGAGCGCCTGCGCCGCCGGGCCGAAAAGGAAACCCAGCGCAAGACAGCCACCAAGCGCCTGCGACTGCCCGGCAAGCTGGTCGATTGTTCGGCCACCAACCGCGAGGGCACAGAGCTGTTCATCGTGGAGGGCGACAGCGCGGGCGGGTCGGCCAAGATGGCGCGGGACCGTAAGAAACAGGCGTTGCTGCCGCTGCGCGGTAAGATCCTGAACGTTTTGGGGGCTGCGTCCTCGAAACTGGGATCGAACCAGGAAATCAGTGACCTGACCCAGGCGCTGGGTGTTGGCCTGGGCAGCCGGTTCAACGTCGAAGATCTGCGCTACGACAAGATCATCATCATGACCGATGCGGATGTGGACGGGGCCCATATCGCCGCCCTGTTGATGACGTTCTTCTTTACCCAGATGCGCCCGATGATCGACCAAGGCCATCTGTATTTGGCCTGCCCACCGTTGTACCGACTGACCCAAGGGGCCAAACGCGTCTATTGCCTGGACGAGTTGGAACGCGACGAATGGCTGGCCAAGGGCTTGGGCGGCAAGGGTAAAATCGACGTCAGCCGGTTTAAGGGCTTGGGCGAGATGGACGCAAAAGACCTGAAGGACACAACAATGAACCCGCTGACTCGCAAGCTAATCAGGGTCAGCATTGATGAAGACGAGCCGGGCGAAACCGGTGATCTGGTGGAACGGCTGATGGGCAAGAAGCCCGAAAAGCGGTTCGAATACATCCAAGCCAATGCCCGCTTTGTCGAAGAGCTTGACGTCTGATGACCCCGGCCGAGGCACAAGCGTTTCTGGATGAAAACTTTGCCCCTTGGGTCTTGGCTCTGCGTCCGACGGTGACGGGGGTGTCCGGCGAAGGGGCCGATCTGTCGATCCCGATTACCCCGGATATCGCCCGTGTTGGCGGGATCGTATCGGGGCAAACCTTGGCCGCTTTGGCGGACACCGCCATGGTGATCGGGGCATGCAGCAGTATCGGTGCTTTTGTCCCCTTGGCCACAGCAACCCTAGACACGCAATTCCTGCGCCCCGCCACGGGGGATACCATAATAGCGCAGGCGGAAACGATCCGTGCCGGGAAATCCATGGTGTTCATGCGGTGCAGCTTGGTCGCACAGCCCTCGGGCAAGCCGGTGGCCCATGCGACGGCCACCCTAATGCGCCCTTAAGGCTTGTTATCCAGCCAGCCCAAGCGCTTGGGCCCAGACAGCATCTGGAACCTCGACCGATTTAGCAGCCCCGCGCGCGGTGCCTGGCATGCGGCAGCCTTCTTGGCCCACCACGGCATCGGCCACACGGGACACCCGCGTGCCAAACACGTCCGAGACCCAAGGATCCATGATCAGGTAATATTGCCCCAACCCATGGGGCGGGCCATCCGGCAGTTTCAGCCCCGCCACGTCCAGCGAATTCACCCCGCCTGCTAGACCGGCGGCCATGACCTCGGCCATCAAACCGAACCCAAAGCCCTTTGCGCCACCAAGCGAGGTCAGCGCCCCGCCCAATGCGGCCTCGGCATCTGTCGTTGGCGTGCCATTGGCGTCGACAGCCCAGCCTTCGGGGATCGGCAGGCCAGCGGCCTTGGCCCGGGTGATCGCCCCAAGGGCCACGTTGGATGTCGCCGCATCGAAATGCATTGCCAGCCCGCCGACCCCGTCGGGGACCGAGAACGCAATCGGGTTGGTGCCGATCACACGGCCTGCCCCGCCGGGTGGGGCCACAACAGGCGACGCGCTGGTGAACCCAATCGCTACATAGCCCGCCTTGGCCAGGGTTTCGGTGAAATAGCCCAAGGAGGTGCA
Source organism: Paracoccaceae bacterium (assembly GCA_006844665.1). Taxonomy (GTDB): domain Bacteria; phylum Pseudomonadota; class Alphaproteobacteria; order Rhodobacterales; family Rhodobacteraceae; genus Dinoroseobacter. The sequence goes on along the minus strand of SPJP01000021.1, from coordinate 15,111 downwards.
AGTATGGCTGTTGCGAATGCCGTAGCTGGCCACGCCTTGGTCGGCCGCTGCCGCGAGGGCTGTTTCCAGCCCGCGGGTAAAGGCTGGTTGAGCGAAGCCTTCGCAGGCATCGACTTGAACGACCCCCGGTTTGGGCCGCGCGATCACAGGATCGGCCATGCCCGACACCCGACCGGATTTCAGTGCCAAACAGTAGCTTTCCAGATAGTACAACCCGCAGATCACATTGCCGATCTGTTCGGCCCGGGCGGTGGCTTTTGCGACCTCGGACGCCACCCAAGGGGTGGCACCATGGGCTTCCAGCGCTTTGGCGGACACGGCTTCGATTTCGGTGACGTCGATCATTGCCATTGGGGATTTCCTTTGTTGCAGCCAGCGCTGGGGTTACACCAAAACGCCGTTTTCAAGATGCAGAACACGGTCCATCCGGTCGGCAAGCGCGTGGTTATGGGTGGCGATCAGGGCCGACAGGCCGGTTTCACGGACCAGCTGCATCAGCGCGTCAAACACGATGTCCGAGGTTTCGGGATCAAGGTTGCCCGTCGGCTCGTCCGCCAGCAGCAATTTCGGCGCGTTGGCCAGGGCCCGGCACAGAGCAACGCGTTGCTGTTCGCCCCCCGACAAGACGGCTGGGCGGTGGTTCGCGCGGGGGCCAATGCCGACGGTTTCCAGCAATTGCTGCGCCCGGGCCTCGGCTGCGCGGCGGCTGGTTCCATTGGCCAGTTGAGGCAAGATCAGGTTTTCTGCTGCGGTGAATTCCGGCAGCAAGTGGTGGAACTGGTAGACAAAGCCTACATCTCGGCGGCGCGCTTCGGTTCGCGCTTTATCGCTTAAGCCGCCCATATCGCGCCCGCCCAACCGGACTGTTCCTGCATCAGGTGTGTCCAGCATCCCCGCCATGTGCAGCAGGGTGGATTTCCCAGCGCCCGAAGGCGCGACGAGGGCCGCAACCTCGCCCTTTTGCAGAACCAGATCAGCGCCGCGCAGAACTGCGATTTCGCCGCCGCGATAGGATTTTTCCAGGCCTTTTAGTTCCAGAACAGAATCACTCATAACGCAGGGCCTCTACCGGGTTCATCCGGGCCGCGCGGCGGGCCGGAAAGATTGTGACGACAAAGGAAAGCCCCAAAGACAGGAACACGGCCGACAGAACATCGCCCAGTTCCAACCGGGCTGGCAGCTCGTAAATCCCGCGGATCGACGGATCCCAGACGCCGCCGCCTGCAATCCAGTTCACGGCCGAAAAAATCGGGTCGATATAGATGGCGAACAGACAGCCTGCGATCACGCCCATCACAGTGCCTATGATCCCGGTGAACGCTCCGCAGATGAAAAAGATCCGCAGGATAGAGCCTTCGGACAGCCCAATCGTGCGCAAGATTCCCACATCGCGGCCCTTGTTTTTGACCAACATGATAAGGCCGGACACGATGTTCATGGCCGCAATCAGAACAAGGATCGACAAGATGATGAACATCACGTTGTCTTCGATATCCAGCGCCCGTAGGAAAGCGCCAGATGCATCGCGCCATGTCCAGATCAGGGAATCCTGGCCTGCCGCGCGCATTACGTCCAGCGCGTAGTCGTCCACTTTGTCTGGGTCTGTGACCATCACCTCGATCTCATCCGCGCCGTCTGTGCGGTTGAAATAGGCTTGGGCTTCGGTGAACGGCATGTAGACGCGGGTTCGGTCGATATCATAGCGCCCGACCGAGAATATATGCACGACCTCGTAGCTTTTTACCCTTGGGCTGGTGCCAAATGCGGTGCGCACCCCGTCGGGTGAGATCAGCTTGACCCTGTCACCGATGGTTGCATTCAGCTGCTGGGCCACGCCCGACCCGATCGAGATCCCATCTGCGAACCGGTCAAGGGTTCCCAGCTGGGATTCGGGTTCGGCGATGCTGGGCAAGGCCAGCAGATCTTCGGCGCGGATGCCGTAAACCTCGACTCCTGCATTGCGCGACCGCAGGGATGACATAACCTGGCCCCGTACCAAAGGCGCGGCGCGAGTGACAAAGGGCAAACCTTCGAGATCAGCGGAGCGCGCGTCGAAATCTTCGATCACGCGAGAGGTCTGCCCGGCATCATTGACCCGCAATGAGGTATAGACTGTCACATGGGCGTTGGCCCCCAGAATGGTGCCGACAAATTCGTGGCGAAAGCCCGAGCGCACGGCCAGGGTCGCTATTAGCGCAAAGACCGCCAGTGTGATGCCGATCAGGCTGATCCACGTCATGACGCTGACCCCGCCTTCGGCACGGCGCGCGAGCAAATAGCGCCAGGCGATCATCCATTCAAAAGGCGCGAAAGGGGCGGTGGATTTGGGCATGAAGGCTCCGGTCTGGCTGCTTGGGCGGACCCTGCGGTCTGGGGCCGCGAAGGTCAAGACAGGGACGGGTCAACTGCATGTCATTGGCGGGATAGGAAAGGTCTGGACCCTGCCACGAAGCAAGCCTAGCTTGAGCATCATGATAGATTTGATGTCCCTAAAACTGATCCTGATCGCTGCCTTTATCGCAGGGGCGTCGCCCGGGCCTGCGACCCTGACGATTGCGTCCATGTCCATGCAAGCTGGACGGCGCGCAGGGCTGACCCTTGCCAGCGGCGTTCTGTGCGGATCGCTGATGTGGTCGATTGCAGCCGCCTTGGGGCTAAGCGCTTTGATGGCCGCAAATGCCTGGGTGTTCGAGGTGTTCCGCTATATCGGCGCGGGCTATTTGGCGTGGTTGGCACTGAAATCCGCGCGCTCTGCCCTGACGCCCAGCGCGAAGGCGCCCCCACTTGCGCCAGTTCAAGCGAAAGGTGCGTTTGGCAAGGGCTTGGCGCTGCATCTGACCAATCCCAAAGCGATTTTGTTTTTCGGGGCTTTGTATTCGGTAGGGGTGCCGGTTGGAACCTCGGCCCTAGGACTTACGACCGTCATTGCGTCTGTCGCTGCTGTTTCAGCTATGATCTTTCTGGGCTACGCGGTGTTGTTTTCGAACCCGAAGATGCGCGAAGGATATTTGCAGCTAAGACGAGGGTTAGAGGCCTTATTCGCCGTGGCCTTGGGAACAGCCGCCTTTCAGATCTTTACCGCTCGACTATAGCTTGGACGACCGGGGCTAGGGCGGTGCCAATGGAACGGCTTCCCATTGCATCCAGATGTACGCCGTCCGGCAAGGCGGCTTTGGCGACTGAACCGGCGTCGAAGAACGAGCATCCGTAATCCTGCGCCAAAGCCGCGTAACCAGCAGCCAGCTTTGACGTTTCAACCATGTCGCGTTCGGTGTTTTGGCCCGCCGCGTCCGCAATACATGCCGGAGGGGCCACAACTAGGATGCGCGGGACGCTCGCGCCGCCCCAATAAGGGTGATGGCGAATAGTCTCGATCAAGCGGGCCATACCGTGCGTGGCCGCCCGGCTGGATTTTTCAGCGACCATCACGTCATTGGTGCCAAGCATGATCACCACCAAATCCAACGGTTGGTGAGAATGCAAAAGCGTCGGCAATACATCGCAAGCGGCCCGTGCATAGGCGGCCTTTGGGTCACTAAAAACCGTTGTCCGGCCATTTAGCCCTTCGGCGATGACATCGTAATCTGCCCCAAGCGTCTTTTGCAAAACAACGGGCCACCTGTTTGTCTTTTCATGACGTTCCGGCCCATCGGCGCGCGCACCGAATGTCAGGCTGTCACCAAAGGCGAGGATGGTCTTTGTCATTGCAAGGCTCCGGAATTATGGGGCCGCGGTCACGGCCCCATATCCGCTAGATAGCAAAACTTACAGGTTTGCGTAAACCTCGACCACGCGGGCGACTGCGTCTTCGGTGGAAAGCTCCACGCTCTCGCCCGTTTTGCGGGAGGTCAGTTCCACGACACCGTTTTTCAGACCACGCGGGCCAACTGTGATGCGCCACGGCAGACCGATCAGGTCCATCGTCGCGAATTTGCCACCGGCGCGTTCGTTGCGATCGTCATACAAGGGCTCTAGCCCCGCATTTGTCAGCGCGCTGTAGAGCGTTTCACAAGCCGCATCCGTATCTGCATCGCCCTGCTTTAGGTTCACGATGCCGCAATGGAACGGGGTGACACCTTCGGGCCAAATGATGCCTTTGTCGTCATGGCTGGCTTCGATGATCGCGCCCAGCAGGCGGCTGACGCCGATACCGTGGCTGCCCATATGCACAGGCACTTTGCCGCCCTGCCCGTCATCGACAACGGCGTTCATGGCTTCGGAATATTTGGTGCCAAAATAGAAGATCTGACCAACCTCGATCCCACGGGCAACCCGGCGGCGGTCCTCAGGGACGTCATTGAACACAGCTTCGTCATGAGTTTCGTCCGTGCGGGCGTATTTGGTCGTGAACTCTTCCAGGATCGCCTGGCACTGGTCGCGGTCATCATAGTCGATGTCACGGTCGCCAAAGCTAAGATCAGTGACGGCGCTGTCATAGAAAACCTCGGATTCGCCGGTTTCAGCCAGCACCAGGAATTCATGTGTATAGTCGCCGCCAATCGGTCCACCATCCGCACGCATCGGGATGGCTTGCAGCCCCATGCGTTCGTAGCTGCGCAGATAGCTGACCAAGTGGCGGTTATAGGCGTGAAGCGCGTCTTCTTTGGTTAGATCAAAGTTGTAGCCGTCTTTCATATAGAACTCGCGGCCCCGCATTACCCCGAACCGAGGGCGGATTTCGTCGCGGAACTTCCACTGAATGTGATACAGCGTCAAAGGCAGATCTTTGTAGCTGCCAACATGGGACCGAAAGATATCTGTGATCAGCTCTTCATTGGTGGGGCCGTACAGCATATCGCGCTTGTGGCGGTCAGTGATGCGCAGCATCTCTTCGCCATAGTCATCATACCGACCGCTTTCGCGCCACAGATCTGCAGACTGGATCGTCGGCATCAGCATTGGAATATGGCCAGCGCGCTGTTGTTCTTCATGCACAATGTTTTCGATGTTCTTCAGCACTTTGAAGCCCAGCGGCAACCAAGAGTAGATCCCGGCGCTGGATTGTTTGATCATCCCGGCGCGCAGCATCAAGCGGTGGCTTACGATCTGTGCCTCGGAAGGGTTTTGTTTTAAAACAGGCAGGAAATAGCGGGACAGGCGCATGGGGTCTCTTTCGTGGAAATCTGTTAGGCTGCTTCTAGGCCATACAAGTCGGGCGAGCAACGCAGGCTGTCGTGTTGCACAGGATATTCGCCCGTTCAAAGCGTGAAACGTCAAATATCGTGGCATTTTTCGGTGATTTTATTCCGCGTGGGTTGTCACGCTTTGCACGGTACGCCACATCAAAGGAATGCTTTGCAAATCGCGACACGCCCGGAGAGTTTGACCATGGCCCTACCCGTTCGACTACAAGCCCTGTATTGGGGGGCTGCCGCGGTCGCGTTCTTCCTGACGCTTTGGCTGTTGGGCAGCGTGATGCTGCCGTTTATTGTTGGTGGTGCAATCGCCTACTTTCTGGACCCGCTTGCAGATTGGCTAGAAAGTCTGGGCTTTAGCCGCGCGCTGGCGACCGCTGTGATTTCCGTTGTGATGTTCGGGGTGTTCGTGATCATGGCGTTGCTGATCATCCCTTTGATGATCGAACAACTGGTTGCCTTGGTGAATATCGCACCCGAGTTGTTTTCAAAGCTTCAGGCGTTTTTGTCAGAGCGGTTCCCATCCCTGAACGACCCCGAAAGCACGCTGCGCCAGTCGCTTGCCAGCCTGGGCGCACTTATTCAGTCGAAGGGGGATCTGGTTGCCAATCAGGTTTTGGCCTCGGCCGTGTCGGTGATCAACGCGCTGATTTTTATTGTCGTTGTCCCCGTGGTCACCATCTACATGTTGCTGGACTGGGATAACATGGTGGCCCGGATAGATTCCATTCTGCCGCGTGACTATGTAGCCACCGTTCGCAAACTGGCCAGTGAGGTCGACGCGGTGCTGTCTTCTTTCGTGCGGGGTCAGTTGACCGTTTGTCTGATTTTGGGCGCGTTCTATGCCATTGCCTTGATGATCGTGGGCCTGCAGTTCGGTATGGTCATTGGCGCGATTGCCGGGCTTTTGACATTTATCCCTTATGTTGGATCCTTAGTGGGGGGCAGCTTGTCGATCGGGCTGGCCTTGTTCCAGTTCTGGGACAAACCCCACATGATTGCCGCCGTGGCTGTCATTTTCATTGCCGGTCAGATGATCGAGGGCAACTACCTGACCCCAAAGCTCGTCGGCAAATCTGTCGGGCTGCATCCCGTTTGGTTGCTATTCTCTTTGTCGGCTTTCGGGTCTTTGTTCGGCTTTGTCGGCATGTTGGTCGCCGTTCCTGTCGCCGCAATGCTCGGCGTTATCGCACGTTTCGCTGTGGCCCAATATATCGACGGTCGGCTCTATCGCGGTTTGGCGGAAAAGCGGGATACGGACGGCCTGTAAAATGACGACTGAAAAATCGACACAGATGGCCTTTGACCTGCCAGTGCGCACGGCCTTGGGCCGCGAAACGTTTTCGGTGTCAGAGTCCAACGCCCAAGCCGTGGCGATGATTGACGCGTGGAAAACCTGGCCCAAGGGCAAGCTGGCCCTGGTCGGCCCTGCCGGATCAGGCAAGACGCATTTGGCATCTGTGTGGTCTGAACTCTCTGGCGCCCAGATCATCCCCGCGACTGAAATTACAGATCTTCCTTTGCCCGAACAGCCTGGCAGCTGCCTGGTCGTCGAAGATGTGCCCAAGATTGCGGGAGACACAGACGCGGAAGAAGCCCTGTTTCATCTGCACAACGCGGCAGCATCCAGCCAAGGCTTTCTGTTGATGACAGGGGAAAATGCCCCCGCGCGCTGGGCACTTACCTTGCCTGATCTGGCCAGCCGCATGCAAGCGACGACCGTGGCCGCCCTGTCGCCGCCAGATGACGCGCTTTTGACCCATGTTTTGGTGAAACTGTTCCAAGACCGCCAGATTGTACCGCCTGCTCAGATGATCGAATATCTGGTCCTGCATATGGAACGCAGCTTTGTCGAAGCGGGCCGCGTCGTCGCAGAAATTGACAAACGCGCGTTGGAAGGGAACCGAAAGATTGGAAGAAAGCTTGCGGTCGAGGTTTTAGGATAGGCCAACCGCCGAAATTCTGCCCCGATCAGCAAAAAACGGCGACTAATCTGCTGCTTTAGGCGATAGCGTCTTTTTCCTGTCATATCACAGGGGTAGACTGATTTCATGACTCAAGCTGATTTCCTGCACGAACCTTTTCCGACACCGGTAGAGCGCCCCGACATCACCCGCGACAGCCCAAAGCGGTTTTTTAACCGTGAACTTAGTTGGCTTGGCTTCAACTGGCGCGTTCTGGACGAGGCTGAAAACCCCAAGGTGCCTTTGTTAGAACGCCTGCGGTTTTTGTCGATCAGTGCAACGAACTTGGACGAATTTTACTCGGTCAGGGTCGCGGGATTACGAGAGCTTGAGCGCAAGGGCAATAACGCCCCGGCCTATGATGGGTTAACGCCTTCCGAACAGCTGGTTCTGATAAATACCGACGCGCGCAAACTGATGGCCAAGCAGCAGACAGTTTGGCTGACCCTAAAGCGCGAGATGGAAAAAGCAGACATAATCCTGCTAACCCGCTCGAAGCTGACCAAGTCAGATATGGAAGTCTTGAACGACTTTTACATGAGCAACGTCTTCCCGGTTTTGTCGCCTCTGGCCATCGACCCTGCCCACCCGTTCCCGTTTATCCCGAACACTGGGTTTTCCTTGGCATTGGCGTTAGAGCGTAAAACAGATGAACGCCCTTTGCGCGCCTTGCTGCCAATCCCCAGCCAGATCGACCGCTTCATTCGCTTGCCAGACAAACGCGGCAAAGCCCGATTCCTACCCTTGGAAGAACTGCTGTTGGAATTCACGCCTCAGCTGTTTCCGGGGCATGTGCTGAAGGGGCATTGTTCGTTCCGTTTGCTGCGCGACAGCGATCTGGAACTTGAAGACGAAGCCGAAGATCTGGTGCGTGAATTCGAGGTGGCCCTAAAACGTCGTCGCCGGGGGCAAGTGGTACGTCTGCAGGTATCTGCCAACGCGCCCGACGCCCTGCGCGACGTGATCACCGAAGAGCTGCATGTCGACCCTGCCGAGGTTATCGAGGTGCGCGGCATCCTGGGCGTGGCCGACCTGAAAGAGCTGGTGATCGACGATCGACCTGATCTGCTGTGGCCCAAGTTCAACCCGCGTGTTCCTGAGCGCGTGCAGGACCATGACGGCGATATGTTCGCGGCGATTCAGCAAAAAGACATGCTGCTGCATCACCCGTACGAAACCTTCGATATGGTGGTTCGGTTCCTGCAACAGGCCGCCCGTGACCCGAATGTCGTGGCAATCAAGCAAACGCTTTACCGAACCTCTCGGGACAGTCCCATCGTTGCCGCCCTGTGCGAAGCCGCCGAAGAAGGCAAATCCGTCACAGCGCTTATTGAACTAAAAGCCCGTTTTGACGAGGCCGCAAATATCCGCCAATCTCGCAGGCTGGAACGGGCCGGCGCCCATGTGGTTTACGGATTTCTAAACTATAAAACCCACGCAAAGATCAGCATCGTCGTGCGCCGCGAAGGCAATAAACTGGTGACCTATACCCATTATGGCACCGGCAACTATCATCCGATTACGGCCCGGATTTACACCGACCTAAGCCATTTCAGCTGCAACGCTGCCCTGGGCCGCGATGCCACCAAAATCTTTAACTATGTCGGCGGATATGCGCAGCCGTCCGAGATGGAAAACCTGTCGATCTCGCCGCTTAGCATGAAAGACAACCTGATCGACATGATCCGGCGAGAGGCCGATTTTGCAGAACGCGGACGCCCGGCCGAGATCTGGTGCAAGATGAATTCCATCATGGAACCCGATGTGGTCGACGCCCTGTATGATGCCTCGTCCAAAGGGGTGCGCATCAACCTGATCGTGCGCGGCATCTGCGGGGTGCGCCCGGGCATCAAGGGCTTGTCTGAAAACATCCGTGTCAAATCCGTGGTTGGCCGGTTCTTGGAACATTCGCGCATCGTTTGCTTTGGCAACGGCCATGGTCTGCCGTCCAAGAAAGCACGCGTGTTTATTTCCTCGGCCGATTGGATGGGCCGCAACCTGAACCGCCGTGTGGAAACCCTGGTGGAAATCAGCAACGCGACCGTCAAAGCCCAGATTGTCGGCCAGGTCATGGCGGCAAATCTGGCGGATGAAGCGCAAAGCTGGATTCTTGGCCCAGACGGCGAAGCCATGCGACCCAAAGGTGGGCCAGACGACCATCTATTCAACTGCCACAAGTTCTTTATGGAAAACCCATCGCTTTCAGGACGCGGCACTGCAGGGGCTGCGGATGTACCGCGACTGGCGCATTCGAAAGACGACTGAGGCCAACTAAACTAAGTCTGTGAAAGAGCTAAATCGCCCCGGGTTGGGGTGGTTTAGCTCCGCGACATAAAACCATTGAATTTGGTTCGACGAGGGGCACAGAACCCGCTAGGCTGGGGTCTGCCGTAGCAAGATGTCGGAGGAACTCAGGCTTGGTCAACACCCCTGCCCCAGAACAGAACTGGGGACCTTTTGATTCCCCTTTGTTTACCGACGCTGCGGCACGAAACCTGTCGCGTGTGGGTGTCATCGACGTCGGATCGAACTCTGTCCGGATGGTGGTTTTTGACGGCGCTGCGCGGTCGCCCGCCTATTTCTACAACGAAAAAGTTATGTGTGGCCTTGGGGCAGGATTATCCAGCAGTGGCATCCTGAACCCAGAAGGCCGAGTGCGTGCCAAATCCGCACTCATCCGCTTTGTAAAACTGGCCGAAGCGATGGAAGTGTCCCCATTGGTTGCGGTGGCCACAGCCGCCATGCGCGAAGCAACCGACGGTCCGGAATTTGCGGCCGAGATTTTGGCCGAAACCGGTCTGACCCTGAACGTCATCAATGGCGAAGAAGAAGCTCGCTTGTCTGGGCAAGGTGTTTTGCTGGGCTGGCCCGGTGCCGAGGGATTGATGTGTGATATTGGCGGCTCTTCAATGGAGATCGCCGAAATTTCCGGTGGGGACATTGGTCGCCGCGCGACCTCGGCCCTGGGGCCGCTAAAGCTGGCCGATGTACGCGGAGGCCGCAAAGGGCTGCGCAAGCACATCAAAAAGGAAATAGCTTCGCTGGCCGAAATTGTCCCGGTACACGGCAAGCGTTTGTATCTGGTCGGGGGATCCTGGCGGGCCTTTGCCCGGCTAGACATGCTGCGCCGGGGTTACCAACTGACCGTTTTGCATGAATACCAAATGAGCAGCTCACAAGTGCGCAAAACCATGAACTGGATCGAGGAAAACGATCTGGAAGATTTGCGCGCGCAAACAGGCATTTCCAACGCTCGGATTTCACTTGTTCCCAAAGCGATGGAGGTCCTGCGCCCCCTACTGGCCACCTTCAAACCCACAGATATCGCAATTTCAAGTTACGGAATTCGCGAAGGTTTGCTGTATGAACAGATGCCCGTAGACCTACGTGGCCGGGACCCGTTGATTGAAGCTTGCCGTTTTGCAGAACAACGCAGCGCGCGTATGCCCGGGTTTGGGCGGACATTGTTTGAATTTCTGCGCCCACTTTACAAATCCGCGAAATATCCCCGGCTGCGTCTGGTAAAGGCCGCTTGCCTGTTGCACGACGTCAGCTGGCGGGCCCACCCAGATTACCGGTCCGAGGTTGTGTTTGACATCGCGACCCAAGCCAATTTAGGCGGATTGGCCCATAGTGAACGTATTTTTCTGGGTATGGCCCTTCTGCACCGGTACAAAAACAGCCGGGAAGGCAGCCGATTTGAACCCTTGTTCGACATGATCTCGCCCCAGATGGCGCAAGATGCTGAGGTCTTGGGCAAAGCCTTGCGCTTTGGGGCCATGTTCGCGGCGATGAAACCGTCCCAAGTGGGAAATTTGGCACATTTCCCGAAGAAGAAATTACTAGAGCTGCGTCTGACGCCCGACAATCAAGATCTGTTCGGCGAGGTCGCCGAGGCGCGGTTTATGTCTTTGGCCAAAGCTTTGGATGCGCAAACAGCCGTCAAAAAGCAGCGCGGCTAGTCCTACACGTCCAGATCCATCGTCACCGGAAAATGGTCCGAGGCCGTCAAAAGCGCGTGGCGCAAGTCTTCGTCCCGCCAACATGCCGGATCGTCGAACGGATGCCAGATCGACCAGCTTGGCTTCATGGCCGCTATGTCCGGCGACACCATGATATAGTCCAGCAGCGCTGACAGATACCGTTTAGTATGCCAGTTAAAGAACCGCGCTGTTGTCGGCTGCGCGCCCAGGCGGCGCTGCAGGGCCATGGCGACATGGGGATCAAAAAGCTGGGTTTCGGCCTTGAAATCGGTGCCCAAGACGATTTCCACGCCGGAATGGCCGAATAATTCTTCGTATTCATCGATACCCGGGCCATCGTTGAAATCCCCCAGCACGACCAGCGGGTCGCCATCGTTCAAATGGGTCAAGACACGGCGCCTTAGCCAGATGCATTGGGCCAACTGCTTGCGCCGGTTCTGAATGGAAATCCGGGTCGCCTCGGCGTCAGTGCGCGCGCCATGGGGGGCCTTGGATTTGGCATGGACCCCGATCATTCGAAAGGCAAAGCCGCTGGCGGTTTCTACCGACAGCTCTAGCGGAGGTTTGGAAAACCGGATCGGGTCCAAGTTGGCATCAACATCCACGTCCAGCCCAAGGACCTGGTCGAAATAAGGCGCATCCTCGCTTTGACGAGGATCATGGCGGGGCGTGATGCTGTCCGGATCATACAGCAGCGCGATTTCTTGCTGAGTGTCGTTGGAAAACCCGATCATTGCAGATCGCGCCCGCAGACCGAACTTTTCAGAAAAGCCCTGCAGCGCCTTAACGGTGGATCTGTGCCGCCCTTGGTCCGGGGCCTCGATCACCATAACGGCGTCCGCATCCAAGCGCCCGAACACATGGCCCAATGCAGCCAATTGCTGAGCGCGGGTCACATCGCGTCTGCCGGACCAGCCGTCATCATCCAGCAAATTGTCATCATCGTCGAACAGAGAGCTGAACCATTCCACATTATAGGTGGCCAGCCGCACGGGATCAGGCCGCCTTTTGCGCTTGGATGGTTTCCCAGGCGCGATTGATCGCGATCAGCTTGCGTTCGGCGATTTTCACGGCCTCCTCCGGAACGCCGCGGGCGAGCATGGCATCGGGATGGGTGTCGCGCACTTGGCTACGCCACACACTGCGAATTTCTTTCAGCGACATGTCAGGTTCAACGCCCAACAGATCATAAGGATCTGCTTCGGCATCTGGCACGTATTGCGCCCGAAGTCTGGTAAAGCAGCGGTCGGTTAGACCGAAAATCTGGCCCACATCGGTTAGAAATGCATCCTCGTTCGGGTGGTACTGACCGTCGGCCACGGCAATGTGGAACAGGCCTTCCATTAGATCGACCAGCGGGCTGGCATCCGGGGTTCCCGAGTACATCCGGGCGATCCTTGCGGCGTATTCTTCGTATCCAGTGACGTCCGTCCGGGCCATGTTGAACACCTTTGCGGCGCCTGCTTCAGCCGAAGGCGGGATGGTGAACACCTCGCGAAAGGCCATAACTTCGTCCCGGGTGACGATACCGTCAGCCTTGGCCATCTTTGCGCCAAGTGCAATCACCGCGATGGTAAAGGCAACCGTGCGTTCCGGAGGCGTGCGCAATTGCTCGAACACGTTCGATAGGCTTTCGCCTGCTGTAAGAGCAGCCAGCGCGTCTGCAATGCGGGACCAAATAGACATGGGCTTAGGTTAAGCAGAGCACGCGGTCAGTCACAACAGTTTGCGCATCAAAACCAGATCCAACCAGCGATCAAATTTGCGGCCGACCTCGGGCAAGACAGCCATTGTTTCAAACCCAAGCCGCGCGTGGAAAGCTTTGGCCCTTAGGTTTTCACCGCTGAGCCCAGCCCAAAGCGTGTGCCCCCCGCTGGACCGCGCGTGATCTTCCACGGTCTGCATCAATGTTGACCCAAGGCCCTTGCCCCGCGCTTCGGGTGCCAGAACGATGGTGTGTTCATAGGCATGGGCATAACCGTTGCCGCCCCGAAACTGGCCGTAACCCACCATGCCCAGCACCGCGCCATTGTCTTCGGCCACGAACATTGCGTGGCCTGCCGCTTCTTTCGAGGCCATTTCAGCCTGGATGTCGGCGGGCGTTTTCGGGGTCGACAGAAACGTTATCGTAGTGTCCAGCACCACGGGTTCCAGCAGGGCAGCAATGGCCGCCGCATCGTCTGGACGGGCTTTGCGTATCATATCGTGACCTCGCCCTTTGGGGTGTCGAATACGGCGCGAAGCCCTGCGGGCCCCGTTTCGTAAACGACCCTCTGGTCGTCCAAACCCGGCAATTGGCCAATATCAGGGTGCGAGACATATAGTTGCTTTAACCTTGTCGCTTGGTCCGTCAGCCGGGGCGCTGGGTGTGCGTCGCCCTGCCATGTGATCAAGGCCGGGCCGACCCCATCTAGGGGCAGAATCCCTGCTTCCGGAACCGCCATCTGCCAGCGCAGATCCCCGCGTTCCAACGACATCGGCGTGCCGGTGCCTTCGGGCATTCCCGCCAGCCCCTGTTCCATATCCGGGCACCGTACAATCCAGTTGGTCAGCCGTGGCCCACCTTGGAAATGGTCCAGATCAAACCAACGCGGATAGGCCGGGCTTGGAGCATTTGGGTCAATTGCGATAACCTCTAGGTACAGATCGCCAAGGGCCAGCAATTGGTTATGAGTGCCCATGGCGCCGTGCTGGCCGCCCGCTTGCAAAGGCACGCCCAGCTTTTCAGACAGCCAGGACGCGCCCGCCTCTAATTCGGTGGCGGAGATCGCCAGATGGTCGAGTTCAAACATAGCCCGACGCTAGCAATGCAACCGACCAAGGAAAAGAGCGGACAGTCATTATTGCCGCATTGAGCGGCTACAGACCCGTTTTGCCTTTGTCTTCATCACTTGGCGCAAACTCTGCCAAAACCTGGTCTTTGCCGGCATCTGTCCAGAGCGGTACTTTGGACCGCCAGGCCGCGCGCGCGATTAAATGCGCGCCGATGGGAGCAGTGAACAGCAGAAACATCATGACGGCCACAGCCTCGACCGCTGTTTGGCCGCCCATTTCGATCGCGACGGCGGCGCAGATCATGCCAACTCCTAAAGTCCCCGCTTTGGTGGATGCGTGCATTCGTAGGTATACGTCTTGCATACGCAAAATGCCGATCCCTGCGATCAAGGTGAAAAACCCGCCGCCGACCAAAAAGGCCGCCGCAATCCAATCATACCAAATCATAACGATTCCTTTTGTTCCTGTGCATCCGGGCGGGAATAGTCGCGACCAGACCGCAACGTGAAACGGGCCAGTGCCACGGTGCCCAAAAACGCAACCAAGGCTAGAACCAAGGCGGCATCCATGTAGGTGGCCACCTGACTGGACAGCGCGAACAACGTCAGCAGTGCCACCAACTGGACCGAGATCAGATCCAGCGCAACCACCCTGTCGGGCAAGGTCGGCCCGCGCAGCAAACGCACTGTGGCCAAAACCAAAGAGATCGTGACGCAAACAAACGCAAACAAAACCGCCACGCCCAGGACGCCGTCTTGACGGGTGGCTAGTAAGATCTGACCGATTTGATCAACCATGCTGCTATCCATCATCTTGTCGCCTTCAGAACACGGCGTTCGATCCCTTGTTTCAGGGCGCGTACTTCGCCTTCTGGGTCTGCCGCGCCAAACATCGCATGGACCAACAGGTGGCTGTTGCTTTCATTAAAATCGACCGACAACGTCCCCGGTGTCAGCGAGACCAGATTGGCAGTCAGCATCAGCTCGGCGTCGGATTTGGCAGCCATCGGCACGCTGATAAACCCCGGGCGGGCGTAGCTGGTCGGGGTCAAAACATCCCAGGCCACTCTGATTGAAGAAACGATAAGCTCGTACATGAAATATACGAACAAGGAACATGACGCCCAAATACGGTGAACAAGTCTCATGGTTGGCCCCCTAGCACAGTGGCGACATAGACGGATGGATCAAGCAAAGTGACTGCGGCGCGTTCAGCAATGTCGAACAAGGGCCCTGCGCCGAGGCCGACCAGAAT